>CAZCBF010000074.1:0-9630 GCA_964496895.1 uncultured Methylophilaceae bacterium
ACAGTCTGGGCATATACCATCTAAATTGACTTGTATTTGTGTGATTTGATATTTGCTGAGTAATGCTTGTGGAAAATCAGCTGAAAGCTCATGTATACAAAGTACCTTGCCACAGGCTTGGCAGTGTAAATGCGCATGTGTGTGGTCATCAGCCAGTGATGATTGACCTGGATTTTTTGCATGCTTAACAGTTGACGCTTGAAACTTCCACGCGCGATCTTGCCCTGAGATTTTGTGAATGAACTGGTGCTCAGTTAACCAATCCAGCACGCGATAAACCGTCACGCGGTCGATGTCGTGTTGCGCAGAGAGGCGGCCTAACACTTCAGGCTGACTCAATGCACTGTCTGCATCGAGTATTGTGGTTAAGACCGCTTCGCGTGCTTTGGTTGCACGTAAACCAGCCTCAGAAATGATTTGTTTTGCCGCTTGCATGACGAAATTATGGCCGAGATTGCCTTGAGTGGCAACTGACAGATTCAGTCTTGGACATTAGTATGTTTTTACAATGGTCTTGTTGCTGTGTCATGAGATTAAAAAAAAAGCCCACCAAAATTGGTGAGCTTCTTTGTTTGCTAGCTAAATTTAGAATGCATAGCGCACGCCACCAAAGACTTGGCGTTGACGACCTGCAACCATACCATCCCTGCGGCTGGCTAAGAACTCTTTATCAGCAAGGTTATAACCACTTAGGAAGTAAGTGAAGTTTGAACCAACAGGTTGATAGTTAACCGACAGGTTAAGCAAGGTGTATGAAGGAATTGTACCTTCTGTACCGCGCTCGTTTTCGATGGTTGTATTGTCAGCATCGACAAATTGCTTACCAACATAATCAACACCGATACGCGCGTTTAGGCCGATTGGATGTTCATAGCCTAGGCTAATTGACCCAGTATGGCGTGGTGCATAAGGCAAGCGGTTGCCATCGACAGATTCGTCGGTGTCTTTTTTAAATTCCGCTGTAAACAAGTTGGTGTAAGAACCAAGCAAGTAAACATTGTGCGCAGTATTTAAAATAGTACCAAGATCAACACGGCCAGAAAGCTCTAAACCTGCCATTTCAGATTCACCAGCGTTTTCAAAGATACCATCTTGTTCAACCACGATCTCATCAAAGTCAGTGAGGAACAAGGTGCTTTGTACTGCGATACCTTTGTAGTAATTTGAGCGAATACCTAGCTCATAGTTAGTACTTTCTTCTGGTTTGGTATCAAAAATTTCCGCGTCATCAAGATCGCGGTTTGGTCTTGGCGGCGCAAAACCTTTGTGTACGCCAGCAAAGACTGTCGTATTGGCAATACCATTCCATGCAACGCCTAAGCCTGGCAATGTTTTGGTTTGGTCATTGGTGCCACTAGCATCCGCAGCTTTACCATTCACTTGGTTAATTTGCGTCTTGTTTTCAATGTCTTCTACACGCACACCTGGTGTAATCGAAAAGTCACCCACATAAAAGGTATTTTGCGCATAGTAAGATTTGGTTTTGATGTCGTTGCGAATGTCTTCACGCCAGTCTGCCACTGTGCTTGATACGCCGTCTTGCTCTGCATTGGCTTTTAAGAAAGATAAACTTTGTGCCGATGCCAAGCTACCACGGTATTGTCTACGATGGATGTTTTCTTCATGATAACGAAAGCCAATCACTGCATCACTGTCTACACCAAACAAACTGTGTTGAATGTTTAAGCGTGGCTCAAAGCCCCAGTAGTTATAGCTTCTTGGGCGGTGACAACCACCACATTGGTCTGCATTACTGAAGTCAGTGTTATCCACACCGTCAGGGCAGCGCTCGATCTCTGAGCGACCATCATTTGAACCAGAGCGACGCACTTGGCGGAAAGATGAGCGATAAGAGTCAGCATAATAGGCTTGTGTTGTTAGTCTTGCACTATCGCTAATGTCCCACAAATGTTTTAGTTGTACCGTGTTGCGCTTATGTCTAAAGGTAGCAAGCATTGCAAGCGCCGACAACACTAAAAAAGTGGACTGTTTAAGCTTTGCTTCTTTATTGAGATTCCCCCCCAAAGTTGAGCGGGACGATTTATATTTCATTCTCTACTCCAAATAATAATTATAATAATTTAGGAGCGCCTATAGTATCGAGAAGGGCTAAAGAAACGACTGGTCATAATTCACGAATACGGGTGTGAGTTTTTCCCGAATATAAATAAACGTAAAGCTCATATATATATCGCCCTATTTCGCCAAAACTATTGAATCACAAATATTTTTAACGTTTTTATTAACCTGTTTAAGAATAAATTAGAGTTCATTTATATATATGTGAAGTATTCCTAAATGTGACTTAAAGGACTCAATGTGTCAGCCAACTTGATTTTATTACCTGTCGCTGAATCACATTCCAAGTGTAATATTATTGGTTTTAAACAAAACCTTGTAAGGTGTTTTGATATTTAAACCTTAAACCCAAACTAAACGGGATCATATATGGATACGCCCTAAAGTAAAGCACTAGAAGTCCTTAAATGCGATGTATCGCATTTATTGTATAAATGTACTGATTGGTTGCCAGCCAAGCTTGTTCAGGCACAGGTCACAAACGATCATCAAGCATTGACGATCGTCTTGCTTAGCATTCGCCCATGGCGAGAGAAACGTCAATGTTGATTACCCGATGCGGCTAACGTTTTGCGCGATGCGCTTAAAGTTAAAGTGGTGATTATTTGGTAATAGCAACAGCAAGATAGAAATCAACACAGGGGTAAATGCAGCCAGTAAAAAAGATTCCATCAAATGCAATACAGGCTCACCCGGCATCGGGAAAAACATTAAACCCGCAATCAAGCCACCAATAATACTGAGTAAAGCGTTATAGCTTTGATAGCCTGCATGATAAAACCCAAAGAAAACTGGAAATGCCGCAGCACAACACAGTAAATCGGCCAGCAAGAATAGATATAGAATACTGTAACCCTGTGCCGCAACAAACATCACAGGGATAGAGAGCAGCACAATTAACCAGCGCGAGCCTTTGAGCAGCTGCTCGCCACTGACTCCTGGTAGTAAGCGGTGTAGGTCAGTAACCAAGAGGCTGTTTAATCCACTAATGGTAGAGTCTGCACTGCTCATGATTAGCGCAAGCCCAAAACAAAGCAGGCCAATCGTAAACCATGTAGGGATATGGCCTAGTAACACAGTAAACAAAGCCACAGAGCCTTCTCCTGGTAGCTGAAGCCCAACAAAAGCTAAACCGAATAAACCCATGAGCATGATGATGGGGAAGCTAAGCAAACCACTCAAGATGAAAGCATTACGAAGCGTCTTATTATCTTTCGCGGCAAAGATGCGCTGCCAGGTGCCTTGATAAAAAAGCCCAGTCAATGCGACTGCCAGAAAGAAAGTAATGCCTGACTCGAGGCCACTCACATCAAAAGGGTTGAGCAATTGCGGGGCATGTAGTTTTAAGCCATTCAGTACTGGCGTGATGCCACCAGTGGCTTGCCAACCAAAGAATAGAATGAGGACTAGAAAGGGCAAGATTACTAACATTTGCAAGCGGTCTGTAAAAATCGTCACGCGTAGCCCACCAGAGAGTGTATAGACTAAGGTGGTCAGCATGACAATACAAACCGTTGTCCAGATGGGTATTGGCGCGATCAAACTCACCATGTGTCCAATGCCTGTCAGCCCAGCAGTAAGGCTGATAAAAAGATAAAACAACATGATTAGTAAAACAAAAGCGTAAACGCTGCGTCCGTAACGATGATGTACAAACTCTGTGAGTGTATGGCCTTGTGGCATTAGCTCACGGATACGAATACCAAGCGGAATGATGATTAAGCGCGGTACGAGCACGCCCAGTGCATAGCCAGTCACTGCGCCAATACCACCCCATGTCGCAGATTCAGCGGGGCCGAATAACACCCAAGTCCCCATTGTGGTCGCTAGTAATGTCAGCAAAGTGGCCATGCTATTTTGGCTGTTTCTCGCCACTAAAAAATCTTCGAGATTGTCGTGGTGATAGCGTGCAAAGATCAAGCCGGGTAACGCAAATAGGATTGCAAAAAGTATTAACCACAGTAGTGCGGTATTGGTATCGAGCATCAAAATTCCTAAGCCTATGAGGATGTATTGTTCAGGTGGCTAGCGGTAGAAAGATTGATTGGCGCGCGAAGGCGTCAGCATGGTTTCTTCCCTGCGCCAGCATTACCTGGATCAAGTACAATGGGTTTACTACAGGGTTTGTAGTGTCTCAGCCAAGTTTGGCTCCCCAAGAAAGTCCTTACGATATTGGGCATGGTAGGAATTGTCAACACGAGGGCAGATTAAAGTGACCCTGCAAGAGTATTTTATCGGGTAGTGCCTTTTTCAGTTGTCGATTAAGGTTCTCTTAGGGTTGAGGTGTTTTAATAGCTGCATGCACTTATTAATAGTAGAAGATGATTTAAGCCTCGGGCAGACACTGAGCCAAGCATTATTGCTGGAAGGCATGACGGTTGAATGGGTACGCACAGCGCAACAGGCGGTGGCGTTTGCGCCTGCTAACCAATATGACTGCATTTTATTGGATTTGTCTCTGCCAGATGGGCAAGGCATTGATCTGCTTAAACACTGGCGCGCGCAGGCGCTTAACTACCCCATTATTATTATCTCAGCACAGTCCGCCTTAGAAACGCGGCTAGAGGGCTTAGACAGTGGTGCGGATGATTATATTCTGAAGCCTTTTGCAACCGTGGAGCTACTCTCGCGGATTCATGCCGTGGTGCGTCGATCTGTAAGGCAAGCCGATGATGTTTGGAAAATTGGCAAGCTGAGCATCGTGCCCAAGAAACAGCAAGTCTATTTGAACGATCAGCAGCTTACCTTAACACAGCGAGAGTTTATGATTTTGCAGGTGCTGGCTCAACAAGCAGGTGATGTGATTTCTAAGAACAAACTAGCTGAAAAACTGGTACCAATGGGTGAAGCAGTAGATTTTGGTACATTGGAGGTGCATATGTCTAATTTACGTAAAAAAATTGGCGCGGATAAGATTAGTACGGTTCGCGGTGTTGGCTATTGTCTTAAAGTGCCCAGCACGTGAAAAATATTTTTGCACCTTCGATTGTCACGCGTACCCTATTGGCACTGGCTTCTGCCAGTATTTTGGTGCTGGTGGCGTTGCTGACGATTAACTATATTATATTTGAACTGACCGAAAGTGAAGACCTTGATGAAAATCTAGAAGACTTTGTCATGGCCATTAGTAAGCAAATGGTTAGCATCACTGATGAAGCACAGGCAGCCAAGGTGGTTGAAGTGATTGCGCGTACGGCAAATGACTTAGATGATGAAATCAAGCTCTATGCCAAGCTATCGACTGAGCAAAACAAAGTGCTTTATTCTGCGCCAGAGTTGGCAACGGTACCTATTTACCCACTTGACCAAGTTCGCTATTTGAACGAGTCAGGCCTAAGTGTGATCACCATTCATCAAGGCAAATGGCTGCTGACTTATGGTCGTTCCAAATTTCATTACAGTACAGCACTTTTTTTAGAAGATTTAGTGGATCATGCTGTGCATATCTTATTGGCATTGCCCTTTTTTATGCTGCCAACATGGCTGGCGATACGACATGGCGTCAAACCGATTCAACAACTCAATCAACACATTACACAACGTAACGAAAATGACCTTTCACCGATTACGTTGCCCATTAAAGAAAAAGAGTTAAAGCCTGTGATCACGTCGATTAATCAGTTATTGCGACAAATGTCTGAAAAAATCGCACAAGAAAAAGCATTTGTGCACGATGCAGCACATGAGCTACAAACACCGCTAGCTGGGTTGGTCACACAGGCCCATGTGATGGCAAAAACCACTGACCCAGCAGATAAAAAATCGGCCTTGAGCGCCATGGAAGACAGTATTGAGCGGGTGTCACATTTGATACGGCAGTTTTTGCAGTTTGAGCGGTTGACGCATATTCAAACACAAGCATGGGAGACGACTGATGTCGTCGAATTGGTACGAGATAGTTTGGCATCACACATCAATATTGCCAATACGACAGATACCGTGATTAGCCTTGAAGCCCCCGATCATTATATGGTCAGCACAGTCCCACATATCTTGCTCAGCATTGTGAATAATCTTATGAGTAATGCGCTGAAATACACGGGTAAAAACTCTCAGGTATTGGTCACACTGACTGTTGAAGCTGAGCAATGGCAGCTAAGTGTGGCCGATGATGGTGATGGGATTCCTGAAGCAGAGTGGCCTTATATTTTTGCGCGATTTTATCGTGCAAAAGGACAACTTATCGAAGGCACTGGCTTGGGCCTTGCCATCGTCAAGCAAGCCAGCGAGGCTTTAAATGGTCGTGTGAGCATTGAGCATGGCATTGGTGGTAAAGGGTGTTGTTTTAGTGTTTATTTTCCTATGCGTTGAATCTTAAGCTTAAATTAAGCTTGTGCTGTCAAGATAGTGTTTCGTTTTACTCTTGAATAGAAAAGGAAAATTGATGAACACGAAAACAACAACCATCATTGCTTGCTTAATACTGACTACCACTGGTTGTGCGACTAAGATGTATGGCAAGCAGGCAGAGTTAACTAGTCTAGAAAAAAATACATTAAACTGCCGTGAAATTCAATTAGAAGTGGCCAAAGTCAACGGCTTTAAAGATTACGTTCACAAAGAAAGTAAATTTGATTGGAAAGATGCAGCAGCGATTTTTGGCGATCTTTATATTGGTAATTATATGGAGAAAAAATCAGCCCTTAAAAGCGCTGATGCAAGATTGGCACAATTAACGCAGCTGAGTGAAAAAAATCAATGCTCTGCGACTTAATGACTTGAATAGTCACCACGAGTAGGAAGGCCCTTGATATAAGGGCTTTCTTTTTGTCTGGTGCTGTGTAAGAAAACCCCACTAACATTGCGGCGGTTATTCGTCAGATTTGGTATCAATACAAAATTTGGCTTAATTTTGCATTAAGCAATGTCACTAGGCTGGTATAATTGCGCGATTGATTTGTGTGGCAGCTTGTCCCACAACAGTTTGAAATGTAACGTTATTAATAGGATTTATCATGACTCAAATTATTATTGACCATAACCCGTCTGAAGAAAAATTAGCCGAGCTAGGTGTTTCTAGCTGGGAAACTTGGGATTGCCCTCCGTCAGAGTTTCCATTGAACTTTGATATGACTGAAAAAGCGTATGTACTAGAAGGCGAATTCCACGTCTATCCAGAAGGCGCAGACATGGTTGTGGTAAAAGCAGGCGACTATGTTGAATTTCCAAAAGGTTTGAAATCAAACTGGAAAGTGGTTAAGCAGTTGAAGAAGCATTACAAACACTTTTAATGCTTGTTGAATGCCCAGTTGCATTCAATTATCGCAGTAAAGTAAAAAGCCTTGAATCGGTCTTCGTTTCAAGGCTTTTTTAATGTGTCAGGCTGACTAAGCGAATAAGAAAATTAATTCATCAACAACGCTAGACCACAATGCTAATGGTCTAACGGTTGCCATTAGGCTCCGAGCGGTTGGTTTTATTCGCATTTGGTTTTCTACGCCTGTTACCGTTTGGATTGTTATTCGGGCGGTTAGTGTTGCCATTGGGCTGCCTGTTACTACGATTGGCTTGATTGCCAGAATTATCTGAGCGGCCAGTGTTGGTTTTGTTGCGGTTTGGCTTTTTCTTTTTCGGTCGCTTGGCTTTAGGCTTGGATGGATTGCTAGGTGTTTCTGGCAGCGGCTCTATGGTTTGATAGCCATCAATCTCTACACGCTCTATGCTTTCGCCAATGAGCTTTTCGATGTCTTTTAAATAGCCCACTTCTTCTGCACAGACGAGTGAAAGTGCTTCACCCGTCGCACCCGCACGACCTGTTCGGCCAATGCGGTGAACATAATCTTCTGGCACATTGGGTATTTCAAAGTTGATCACATGTGGGAGTTGGTCAATATCGATACCGCGCGCCGCAATGTCGGTCGCCACCAATACTTTGATCTCATTACTTTTGAAGTTGGCTAAGGCCGTCGTACGTGCGCCTTGGCTTTTGTTGCCATGAATCGCAGCTGCCGTAATCCCCGAAGCAATCAACTTTTTAGTGAGATTATTCGCACCGTACTTGGTCCGTGTAAACACCAATACTTGTGACCAGTCGTTGTCTTTAATCAGATGCTTTAACAATGCAGCTTTTTTCGATTTGTCTACGGGGTAGATAAATTGCGTTACCGTCTTGGCCGTGGAGTTGCTCGGTGTCACAGAGACTTCTTTTGGCTGGCGCAAAAATTGTTGTGCGAGTTGTCTAATGTCATCAGAAAACGTAGCAGAAAACATCAGCGTTTGGCGTTTTTGCGGCAGCTGCTTGTGTAGTTTTTTGATGTCATGGATAAAGCCCATGTCCAACATACGATCAGCCTCATCTAACACTAAGATTTCTAGTTGATTAAAGCGGATAGCATTTTGCTGGTGTAGATCTAACAAACGCCCAGGTGTGGCGATCAGAATATCCGTACCGCGGCGCAGCTTTTGCATTTGCGGGTTGATTTTTACGCCACCAAAAACAACATTAGCGCGCAAAGGTAGGTGTTCGCTGTAGCGAGAAACATTATCAAATATCTGCGCGGCAAGCTCGCGTGTTGGCGTCAGAATAAGCGCTCGAATTTGATTAGGGCCGACCTTCTGGCCTTGTGCCAAACGATGTAGCATTGGCAGTGTAAAGCCTGCTGTTTTGCCTGTGCCTGTCTGCGCAGCAGCCATTACGTCATGACCCTCCATTACGAGTGGAATCGCCTTCTCTTGAATGGGTGAAGGTGATGTATAGCCTTGTGCTTTTACAGCTTTCAGGATGGCATCGTTTAGTTTGAGTTCTTCAAAGTTCATAGGTGTCTAGTTTTAGCAGTGTCGGCGCACTTTACAGCAATTTGCATGGTATAGGGGTAACGAATTGTTTTTAAAGCAGTAAAATCGTACCGCTTTGCGCTGCTATAATGCTTGTTTTTTTGAAAAGTCAGCACAATATGCAAGCCACTCAAGTCATTTTCGTTCGGCATGGTGAAACCGTTTGGAACACCGAAGGCCGTATGATGGGGCAATTGAATAGCCCGCTCACGCCAAAAGGTGAGCAACAAGTGTTGGCACTAGGCAGTCGCTTAAAGTCACATGCTATCAGCGCACTATACAGTAGTGACCTGGGACGAGCGATGCAAACTGCACAAGCAATTGCGGATGCTAGCCAAGTTGAGATTACGCAAGAGCAAGGCTTGCGCGAAATTCATATGGGTGACTGGCAAGGATACACGCGTGCAGAAATCGCGGAACAGTTTCCAGAGCAGTGGGCAACCTACCAAGGCGAAGGGCAATATACTTATCAAACACCCAATGGCGAGAGTCATGCACAAAAGTCAAAGCGTACGGTAGCAACATTAAACCGTTTGACTGATCAACATGTTGGCGAAACCATCGTGATGGTCTCGCATGCGGGCATTTTACGTGCGGTATTTGAGTATGTATTAAACCTGCCCCCACATAACCGTGACCGCTTTCAGCGTAACAATGCAGCGTTTAATTTATTCTCAAAAGTAGGCGATGATTGGTCCTTAGTTGTTTATGGTGACCAAACACATTTGAGTGAAGCAATACGCTAACAAATACATAAGGCAACAATATGAGTGAACA
>CAZCBF010000075.1:0-9610 GCA_964496895.1 uncultured Methylophilaceae bacterium
ATGAATCGCGCGTTACAAAAAGGCTTGATGACGGTCAGAATGATGCCATTCTCTAGCATAGCTGAGCGCTTGCGTCGCATTGTCAGACAGATTTCACGTGAACTGGATAAGCAAGTTCAGCTAGAGATTATTGGTGAAGAAATTGAGCTTGATCGTAGTGTGCTTGATCAAATTGGTGGCCCTTTGGAGCATTTGTTACGCAATGCCGTTGTCCATGGCATTGAAGACGCTCAAACACGTCAAACTGCCGGCAAGATTGCCACGGGACAAATTCGCTTAGCCATTACATTGGAAAAAGACGAAATCAAAATCACCATACAGGATGATGGGCGCGGTATAGATCTCTCAGAAGTAAAAAAACTAGCATTAGCGCGTAATCTCATTCAGGAAGATCAGGCGGTTAGTGATGAAACCTTAATCGCGGTGATTTTTGAGTCTGGCTTTACGACTAGGCATACCATCTCTAAAAACGCAGGTAGAGGCGTTGGTTTAGATGCGGTTAAAAGTGATATTGCTAGCCTCAATGGGCGGATAGACCTCAATAACCAACCGGGTAATGGCTTGCGCTTTACCATTTATTTGCCTGTGAGTATGTCTGTCAGTCAGGTGTTGGTTGTGAAAGTGAATGGTCAGCAGTATGCCATACCATCCGTCATGATCGAGCAGGTACAAACCTTCAAGCCCCAAGTGGTAGAAGCGGCTTACGCAGCACAATCCATTGTGTGGAAGGCGCAAAAGTACCCGCTCTACTTTCTTGCGCGTTTGCTAGGCCATATGGATTATATTGCCAAACACCAGGCCTATACTCCCATGGTATTTGTCAGAAGTGGTCAACACAATGCTGTGATTCATGTCGATGAAGTCGTGGGTAATCAAGAAGTTGTCATGAAGCCACTGGGGACACAATTGGCGAGGGTGCCCGGTATTATTGGTGCAACCGTATTAGGTGATGGCGCCATTGTCTATGTGATGAACCCTGTGCAACTGATGCACCGCGAAGCGCTCACGACTAAAGTTAGCAAGCAGACTGGTGTGCCTGTTGAAAAGGTCAAAAAGCTTGCGCTTGTTGTGGACGATTCACTCACAATGCGCAAAGCCTTGTCTCGTATTTTAGAAAAAGATGGCATGAGTGTAGTGACGGCTAATGACGGCATGGATGCGATCCAGAAACTCAATGAGTTAACACCTGATGTGGTGCTAACAGACATCGAAATGCCAAGAATGGATGGCTTTGAATTTGCTAAGCAGTTGAGGCAATCTGAGCAAACAAAGCAATTGCCATTGCTGATGATTAGTTCTCGCACCGCACAAAAACATCATGAACAAGCCAAGTCTATTGGTGTTAATGCCTTCCTAGGCAAACCTGTGCAAGACGATGTTTTACTCAAAGCGATTCATGCTTTAGTGCAAGCATAAGACGGAAACGAACAGTAGATTTTTACATCACAATTGCCTGCATGAGGTAAAATATCCGCCATGCAATCAAGCTCTACAGACGCGACTAACCCGCAACAATCACTTAATTTTGTACACCTGCGCTGCCACAGTGAATACTCTGTGGTGGATGGGATTGTCAGAATCAAAGATTATGTGAATAGTGCATTTGAGGATCAGATGCCGGCACTCGCGTTGACAGACTTGGGCAATCTGTTTGGTGCGATTAAGTTTTACAATACGGTGCGCAGAAAAGGGATCAAACCGATTCTTGGTAGTGACGTCTGGCTTGAAAACCCTGAAGACATCGATTCACCTTCGCGCTTATTGTTATTGTGTCAAACACATGCCGGTTACTTGCTCCTTTGTGAACTGTTATCTAAGGCGTATCTCGATAATCAACACCGTGGCCGCGCTGAAATCAAAATCGAATGGCTACAGGAATATGGCACTGAAGGGCTGATTCTATTATCTGGTGGGGCAGATGGTGAAATCGCGAAAGCCTGTTCATTGGGCCAGTATGCGCAGGGTTTGGCCTTAGCCGAGCAGTGGCAGGCCTTATTCCCCAATCGCTTTTATCTAGAAATACAGCGTCATCACGTCAGTAATACACAGCAAGAGAAGTTGATTCAGCAATTAAGGTCTATTGCGGGTCAATTACAATTGCCTATGGTCGCCACCCAAGCGATCCAGTTTATGTCGCCAAATGATTTCAGGGCGCATGAGGCACGCATGTGTATCTCGCAAGGTTATGTCTTAGCGGATAAACGCCGCCCCCAATCAGTCACCCCGGAGCAATGTTTTAAAACACAAGCGCAAATGACTGAGCTGTTTGCTGATATGCCCGAAGCACTGCAAAACACGGTTGAAATTGCCAAGCGCTGCAGCTTAAATCTGACGTTAGGCAAAAATTTCTTACCTGACTTTCCCACGCCGGATGGCATGAGTCTGAATGATTTCTTAATCGCTGAGGCCAAAAGCGGTTTGGCTGAGCGATTGGAAATGTTGTTTCCTGATGCATCCGATCGTGAGCAGGTACAAGCTGAATATGATGAGCGACTGGATTTTGAAACCGCCATCATTATCCAGATGGGTTTCCCCGGTTACTTTCTAATTGTTGCTGACTTTATCAACTGGGCAAAAAACAATGGCGTGCCAGTGGGACCAGGCAGGGGTTCTGGTGCTGGTTCACTGGTTGCTTATTGCTTAGGTATTACTGATCTTGACCCACTTAAATACAATCTGCTGTTTGAGCGCTTCCTAAACCCAGAGCGTGTCTCTATGCCTGACTTTGATATTGACTTTTGTCAGGATGGGCGTGATCGCGTCATTGATTATGTGAAAAACACCTATGGTTTATCAGCCGTTTCTCAAATTGCGACTTTCGGTACGATGGCTGCTAAGGCGGTCGTGCGCGATGTGGGCCGTGTGCTCGATTTGCCTTTCAATTTTGTCGATGGCATTGCTAAGCTGATCCCTAATGAATTAGGCATTAGCTTGTCAGAAGCCTTGGTAAAAGAACCACAACTGGCAGAAAGGCGGGAAGAAGAGGAAGAGGTCAGCGAGCTATTAGCACTGGCTTTGAAGCTAGAAGGCCTAACCAGAAACATCGGTATGCATGCTGGCGGTGTGTTGATATCGCCAAGCAAAATTTCAGATTTCAGCCCTGTGTATTGCCAAGCAGATGGTTCCAGCTTGGTGAGTCAATATGATAAAGATGATGTTGAAGCAGTAGGCTTGGTGAAGTTTGACTTTTTAGGCTTGCGTACACTGACGATCTTGGATTTGGCATTGAAAAATACCAATGTTCAACGTGCTGAAAAGCAACTTGAACCCTTGGCGTTTGAGACCATTCCGTTAGATGATAAACAAACTTTTAATTTATTAAAGCAAGGCAACACTACCGCAGTCTTCCAGCTGGAATCACGTGGTATGAAAGACATGCTCAAACAAGCGTTGCCCGATTGTTTTGAGGATATTATTGCGCTGGTTTCCTTGTATCGTCCTGGCCCAATGGACTTGATTCCAGACTTTTGTCGGCGTAAAAAAGGTCAGCAACGAATCGACTACCCGCATCCAAAAGCGGAAGCCATCTTAAAAGAAACCTACGGCATTATTGTGTACCAAGAGCAGGTGATGCAGATTGCGCAGGTTGTTGGTGGCTACACGCTAGGTGGCGCTGATTTGCTCCGTCGTGCGATGGGTAAGAAAAAAGTCGAAGAAATGGATAAGCAGCGCGCTGTCTTTACCCAAGGTGCGATGCAAAATGACATGAACGAGCAACAAGCGAATGAGCTTTTTGACTTGTTGGAAAAGTTTGCTGGTTATGGCTTTAATAAATCTCATGCGGCCGCTTATGCTTTGGTCGCCTACCACACGGCCTACTTAAAGCGTCATTACCCCGCGGCATTCTTGGCCTCAACCATGTCGGCGGATATGAATAACACGGAGAACATTCATCTCTTCTATGATGATTGTGTGCTTAACGATATTGAGATGTTGCCGCCTAATATTAACGCGAGTCAGTATAAATTCACGCCAGTGAATGATAAGCAGATCTTATTTGGTCTGGGGGCAATCAAAGGGACTGGTCTGGCAGCGATTGAGCTGATTGTTGCTGCGCGAGAAAGTGATGGTGCATTTACAGACTTATTTGATTTTTGTAAGCGTTTAGATTTACGCAAGGTTAACCGCCGCGTTGTTGAATCGCTGATACGCGCAGGGGCGATGGACTGCATCGCACCTGATCCTAATGCGCCAGATCGTCACAGCTTACTCGCGGGGGTAGGGCTAGCCATGTCAGTGGCTGAGCAGTTTCATGCGAATAAAAATCAAAGCAGCCTATTTGGTGTAACTGAGGATGCTGCCGTGAATACACTGCCCGAGGTCAAGGCATGGACTGATCAAGAACGTTTGGCAGAAGAAAAAACCGCGCTAGGCTTTTATCTCAGTGGGCACCCCTATGCTGGATTTAAAAAAGCCTTGGCGGGTTTTGGCTTGACGGCGTTAGCCAATTTACAAGTCTCTCGCTCACAGTTGATGGCGGGTATTGTTGCTGGTGTGCGTATCCGTATGACAGGCAGAGGCAAAATGATGATCCTCGCACTGGATGATGGTTCCTTTCGTCGAGAGGTTGTCGTGGGGCAAGAGTTGTTAAACGCTGCGCAAGACTTATTCAAAGAAGATCAGTTGGTTATTATTGAAGGCAGTGTCAGAGACGATGAGTTTTCGGGTGGTTTGCGTGTGAGTGCGCGTAAAGCCTATAGCCTTCCACAGTTGCGTAATCAGCGTGCTAGCTTTTTAAAATTAGCTTGTAATGGGCAAGCAGATGCGGAAAAACTCAAAGCCATCTTGCAGCCTTATTGTTTAACGACCGAGCAAGTCAATGATGACAATGTCAAAGGCTGCCGGGTAAAAGTGCATTATCAAAATAAGCATAGTCAGGTGGAGCTGGTGCTGGGTAGGCAGTGGCAAGTGAATCTTGCCGACCCGCTAATCGACGGATTATCTACTTGGTTAAGCCATGAAAATGTAAAAATCCTATATAATTGACCATCTTCGATTGATGATCAGAAAAAATCAAACAAAAATCTATGAGTGCAAAAATAAATTACCTTGAATTTGAGCAGCCGATTGCAGAGCTTGAAAGCAAAATTGAGGCGCTAAAAACGTCTCACGATGAGCATGATGATATTGATATTTCAAAAGAAATCAATGCATTAGAAAAGAAAAATAAGAAACTACGTGAAGAGATTTATGGCAAGCTGAGTGCTTGGCAGATCTCACAGATCGCACGACATGCGCAGCGCCCATATACCTTAGATTATATTGCGGCTATTTTTACCAACTTTGAAGAGCTGCATGGTGATCGCGCATTTGCCGATGATCCAGCGATTGTTGGCGGCATGGCAAGGTTTGATGGTCAACCAGTAATGGTTATCGGCCATCAAAAGGGTCGCGATGTCAAAGAACGCCAGTTTAGAAATTTTGGTATGCCACGACCTGAGGGTTACCGCAAAGCATTAAGACTATATCGCTTGGCTGAAAAATTTAACATGCCGATTATTACCTTGATCGATACGCCTGGCGCCTATCCTGGTATTGGCGCAGAAGAGCGTGGTCAATCTGAAGCCATCGCCAAAAATCTCTATGTCATGGCTGAGTTAAAAGTGCCCATGATCGGCGTCATCATTGGTGAAGGTGGTTCTGGTGGTGCTTTGGCATTGGGAGTGGTAGACCGTCAGCTCATGTTGCAATACGGTACCTATTCAGTGATTTCACCAGAAGGTTGTGCTTCTATCCTTTATAAAAGTGCAGACAAAGCATCCGTTGCAGCGGAGTCATTAGCAATTACAGCGGATCGATTAAAAACGTTAGGCTTGGTTGATCGTATCGTTGCTGAGCCATTAGGCGGCGCGCATCATGATAGTGAAGTGACGATGAAAACACTCAAATCAGCGCTTAAAGACGAGCTTAAGAAGCTCAAAGCGATTAAGGTCGATACGTTGCTGGAAAACCGTTACGAAAAGCTGATGGGCTACGGGCAATTTAAAGAAGTTGGCAAATAAACCAGCGCAAAGTAGCACCCAAACAACGGGTCATTCTTTTGATGACCCGTTTCAACTATCCCACCAGTTAAAACCATTACTAGCGCCTAAAGCCAAACTGCTGCTTGCATTGAGTGGCGGCGTCGATTCAGTTGTTTTGCTCGATCAGTTGGTCAAGCTCAAGCCTCAGCTGAATTTTGTATTGGAGGCGATGCATATACATCATGGCATTAGTCCAAATGCAGACCAATGGGCATCGCATTGCCAATCCTTGTGTGATCAATACCAAGTTCCGCTAACGATTCAACGGCTTCAATTAACGCCTACTGGTTTAGGTCTTGAGGCCACGGCGCGTGAGGCGCGCTATCAAGCGCTTGATCAATATCAAGATCATAACTGCGCATATCCAGACTATATTTTGACGGCACATCACCAGTCTGATCAGGCCGAAACAGTACTCTTACAGTTGTTTCGCGGCGCGGGTGTCAAAGGTGTCTCTGGCATGCCTTTACTTGCAGAGCATCAGCGACTATTGCGACCAATGTTATCCGTTTCAAAAGAAAGTATCTTGTCGTATGCCAAACAGCATCAGCTCAATTGGGTAGAAGATGAGAGTAATCAAGATACTCAGTTTACGCGTAACTTTATCCGCCAAGAAGTCATGCCTTTATTGACGGCTCAATACCCGAAAATCGAACAAACACTGTCTGCCGCTGCAGCCCACTTTGCAGAAGCAGAAGGCTTGAATCAAGCACTAGCCGAGCTAGACGCGGCAGGTTTAATCGATGGTCATCGGCTCAACTTGCTACCCTTAAAGCCGTTACCCATCGCGCGTTTAAAGAATGTGATTAGATATTGGTTTGCTTTGTTGCAGTTGCCTATGCCTAGTGCCGCACGTTTGAGTGAGGTAGTCGATCAACTGTTTAATAGCGCGTTAGATGCCAATATTAAATTATCACACTTGGATTTTTATGTGATGCGGTATGACAATCAAGCCTATCTCATGCCTCAATCGGAGCTCCCATCAGCGCAGGCGTATGAGATGGTTTGGCAGGGTGAAAAGCAGTTAAGCTTACCTAACGGCTATACCCTGCAAACGCGTGAAGCCATCGGAGAGGGGATTGCGCTTAAACACCTCAATAACAAATTAGTGATCAGGTCACGTCAAGGAGGGGAGCGTTTAAAGCTGCATCAAGAACGACCAGTAAAGCAAATCAAGCAACTGTTTAAAGAAGGCAATATACCACCGTGGCTCAGGCCTAAGTATCCTATGCTTTACAGTAATGATCAATTCATTGGGGTGCCAGCGCTAGGCTATCAGTTTGACTTACTGGCAAGTGAGCCAGAGTCAGGCTTGATTTTTGAAATCACTAAAACTGTTTGATAAAACCAACGCGATTCCATCTTGATTAAGTGCTGGTTGCGGTATGGTTCATTACAACCATATGGTTTATAACAGCCACATATGCATTTATTTACCCTATACTAAAATTTTCAATAAAATCATCACTTAAGCGGGTTTTTTGGCTATTATGCCGACCACAACTAATCTGGCTGCGATGGAATAAATATTGCAGCTTTTTTAGTTCCTAGAATTATAATATAACTGGAGAGGAAATATGAATCGCACATTTAAAACAAAGGCGGTGCTAGCAGCTGTTGTAGCAGTCTATAGTATGCCTGTAATGAGTGCTGAGAAGATCGAGCTGGACGAAGTCGAGATCATCTCAACAACCCCTTTAAAAGGCATTGGCCTGCCAATTGAAAAGATACCTTCTGCTATTCAAACAGTAAAAGGTGAGGACATTATCAATCAGCGTAATACGAGTATTGCTGATTATTTGAATAATAACCTTATGGGTGTATCCATCAATGAGGTACAAAACAACCCATACCAACCTAACATCATTTTCCGCGGCTTTGTTGCGTCACCATTACTAGGAACACCGCAAGGTATCTCAGTATTTCAAGATGGCGTTCGTGTGAATGAGCCATTTGGTGATGTTGTTAACTGGGATTTGATTCCTAACAACGCGATTGCATCTATCGATGTGATTCCTGGTTCAAACCCAGTGTATGGTTTGAACACATTAGGTGGCGCATTGTCAGTGACTACTAAAAATGGTCGCACACATCAAGGTGGTGCTGTTGAAGTGAGCTACGGTTCATGGGATCGTCAAACGGTTAGTGGTGAATACGGTGGTGTGAGCAAAGATGGCTCTATTGACTACTTTATTTCTGCTAACTATTTTGATGAAGATGGCTGGCGTGATTTTTCACCATCTACCGTTAAGCAGTTATTTGGTAAAGTGGGCTGGCAAAATGACACCACTCGTTTAGAGTTAAGCTATACCGGTGCTGACAATGACCTAATTGGTAATGGTCTGATTCAAAAAGAATTGATCGAAGATTTTGGCCGTGAAGCGATTAACACACAGCCTGATCAAACAGAAAACCAAATGTCATTCTTAAACTTAAACGGCAGCCATTGGTTTAATGATGATGTTGAGTTAAGTGGTAATGTTTACTACCGTAAATCAGATCGCGACACTTTAAACGGTGACGTCAATGATGACTTTAACGAAGATGGCGATTTTGATGAGGATGACGGCGAAGCCGCATTAGTAGCATTTATGGCAGCTTGTGTGCCGGGCGCTGATGAAGATGATGCCGAAGAAGCTTGTAGTGGTGCATTAAACAAAAGTGCTACTGAGCAAAAAGGCTATGGTGTGAACATGCAGTTGGCCTTTAATCAAGACGTGATGGGTAAAGCCAATCAATTCATCGCTGGTTTTGGTTTTGATTATTCAAAAATTGATTTTAATCAAAATACAGAATTTGGTACGGTCAATGCTGGCCGCGGTGTAGATAGCATCGGTGTTGAAGGTGATGAAAATGAAGTCGACCTTGAGGGTAAAACTAAGAGCTATGGCTTATTTTTTACTGATACTCTATCTTTAGACGATACTTGGCATCTAACATTATCTGGTCGTTATAACTACGTTAAGATTGATAACGATGATCAAATTAATCCACCAGGCACTTCGTTTGAAACAGATGTGCCAGCAGGTGTTGCACCACAGGATGAAACACTCTCAGGCAATCACTCATATAGCCGCTTTAACCCTGCTGTAGGTGTGAGCTTTACACCAAGCAAAACATTCTCATTATATGGTAGCTATAATGAAGCGATGCGTGCACCAACTTCTATGGAGTTAGGTTGTGCCAATCCATATGTGCCATGTAAATTACCTAACTCCTTTGCAGCTGACCCATTATTAGACGAAGTGGTTGCTAAGACATTTGAGTTTGGTGGACGTGGTTTGTTTGCTAAAAACATAGGTTGGACTGCATCGATTTACCGCACAATCAATCATGATGATCTTCAGTTTATTGCAACAAATGCAACAAACGGCATGGGCTATTTTGATAACGTAGGTGATACAAGGCGTCAAGGTTTTGACGGCGGCTTGTTTGCTAACTTCGGTAAACTCTCATGGAATGCTAGCTATAGCTATGTTAAGGCGACTTATCTAGACGGATTGGAAATCGCAAACGAAGTTAATAGTACTGCTGTTGATGATAAAATTCAGGTTGAGAGCGGAGACAGGCTAGCAAACATTCCTGAG
>CAZCBF010000076.1:0-9470 GCA_964496895.1 uncultured Methylophilaceae bacterium
GCCAATATCTGGCACCAGTACTTCTACAACATTACCCATAAGTTTCCTTAACTAAAGACTTACAATATCAGGCGATTTTATCATCAAACACACCTTCACCCTTGCCTTTAAGGCGCATAATTTAGGTTCTATTAACATACGACACAAAAAAACACCTCGTCTTAGAGGTGTTTAGCATACTGCTACATTCAATTAGTCCAGCGCTTGCTTGCAATATTCAAAGCCACTCACGCCACCTTCTGCACTTGGCTCATAATAATAGTTGGTAAAACGCCAGCGTTTGGCATCCAACTTTTTAAAAAAACCGACACCTGTGCTAAATGGCGCATTATTCACCGCTGGCAATTTAAACGTAAATGCGATGCGACGACTATAAGCCACCGCTTGGCCTGTATAAGTTTCTTGCGCATCGGGCTTTACCACAAAGTCATACACGCCCACTTCATCATGGCTGTGTGCTGCATTAAACTGTAAGCTAAATTTGACTTGATACTCTCCCACAACATCATTGTTACCTTGACACAGATAGTCTCCACTAAAATCCTCACCGATAAAGCTGGGCTTAGCACTAGCAGTCAACGAGACTAATAAAGTGAAAAGGCAGATGAATAAATACTGGAGGATTGCTTGTATGGTTCTCATCAGGAATCGCACGCTTTGTTTTTATTAAAAAATCATTGTAGCCAGTTTTTGCATATCATTTCAAATCTTATCTTTTTGCCACAAAATGTAACAAATAGAAACATCCTTGCACGATCAGCTGTCATACAATGCCTTTAAGATCAATTATTTAATTCAATATCACTTCAATTTAATGATCAAGTTTAGTCGTGAACGCATTTATGCAGTGATGCAGTTTCTGATCCTGATGGGTTTATGCTGGTGGGTTTATCACCAAAATCAAGCAGTCAGCATTGCCAAACCAAACACTGAAAAGCTGCAATGTGTGTCCTATGCGCCTTACTATCAAACAGGGCAATCCCCATTGATACAAGGCATAATGGTTAGCCAAGCGCAAATTGAGTCTGACCTACAAGCCTTAGCCAAAATTAGCCAATGTGTACGTACTTATTCTGTCGGCCAAGGTTTAGACTATGTGCCCGCCGCCGCAAAAAAAACAGGCCTACAGGTCTATTTAGGTGCTTGGATCGGCTGGACAGATAGTGACAATCAAAAAGAAGTTGATCTAGCAACAAAAGTAGCAAACAGCTACCCAGATACGGTTAAAGCCATCATTATTGGTAATGAAGTGCTACTGAGACAAGAGCAAACAGAAGACAAGTTAGCCGAATACCTGCAGCGCGCCAAACGCCAAACCACAATACCCATCACCTATGCTGACGTGTGGGAGTTTTGGCTCAAGCATCCTAAGCTCGAAGCCGGGGTAGACTTTATTACCGTGCATGTCTTACCTTATTGGGAAGATGATCCAGTCCCTATTGCGCAAGCCACCCAGCATGCCAACAATGTGATGCACACCTTACAAAGCAAGTTTCATAAACCCTTAATGATCGGTGAAACAGGCTGGCCTTCATCAGGGCGGCAACGCCATGGCGCTAAGCCAAGCTTAGTCAACCAAGCACGCTATATCCGCGAGTTTGTCATCACAGCCAAACAAAACCAATGGCAATACAATATCATTGAGGCCATCGATCAACCTTGGAAGCGTGTGCTGGAAGGCACAGTCGGTGCTTACTGGGGCTTGTTTTCTGCTGATTTGACGGCAAAATTTTCAATGTTAGCACCTGTTGCAGAAAGACACGATGGCCTTAAACCCATCTTATTCGCGTTTATTGGTGGCTTATTATTTTTAGGCTTGTCTATTCGTGTAAAACAACCGTCCACATTGAACATTGCACACTTGCTCTTGGGTGCCAGCACCGGCTTAATCTTTTGCTTGCAATACACTTACATTATCGCCAGCGGTGAGACATGGTTTGATCGCCTGCCCCTGATCGCACTCTTGGTGGTCGGATGGATCGGGCTCATCAGCCTGGCCACCATCAACACCTCAGAAAAAAAGCGGTCGACAGTATTACCCTGGATATTAGGCACCTTATTAATCGTTAGCCTAATCCTTAGCTACTATCTTTATCATGATGGACGCTATCGCGACTTTCCGGTTGCATTATTTGGCTTGGCTAGCATCGTACTCTTGTTAGCACGATGCCTGCTCTCAGCACAACTCTCGCTCGCAAAATGGCGCTATGTACCGCTGATACTTGGCGTAATCTATGCAGGCTTAGTATTTAGTCTAGAACCAGACAATACAACAGCATGCATATGGAGCCTACTCATTATCCTTCTAGCTGGGGCAAACTGGCCTACTAAAGTCGCACACTCATCACATTAAGACCATGGCTAAAACAATTAAATACCTTTCACATCCAATTATTTTTGCGCTGCTGTTTGCGGCAGCGCATTTTGGCATTTGGGCGTTAACCAATCAAGCACTGCCATTAATCAATGTAAAACCAACCGTTCACGGCTTTGCATTTAGTGGATTTCAAAAAAATCAAAATCCCAGCGATAAAGACTTCCCCAGCACAGCAGAATTAAGCCAAGACCTACAAACACTCAAAGTTCACTCTAATCGTATTCGTTTGTATTCTTCATTGGTGAATAATGAAGTGATTGCACTGGCAAAGCAGCGGGACATCAAAGTGATCGCAGGCGCTTGGATTGATGCGGATGAGCAAAGCAATAGTAGAGAGATTGCTGCCTTAAAACAAAATCTCAAGAACTATGAGAATGTTGAACGCGTCATCATTGGTAATGAGTCGATCTTAAGAGGTGACCTTAAGGTAAAAGCGCTCATCGGCTATCTCGACACCATTAACCACCTGACCGATACGCCGATCTCAACCGCTGAACCTTGGCATGTCTGGGTTAAATATCCCGAGCTGGTCAAACATGTTGATTATATAGCGGTACATTTACTGCCATATCATGAAGGTGTGCCCGTAGAACAAGCAGTCAATTATGCGATTGAACGCTATCAAACATTGGTAGAAAAATTTCCACGCAAACAAATTGTCATCACCGAAATCGGCTGGCCAAGTGGCGGTCCAACGATTGGTGCTGCGGTAGCCAATGAAGTTAACCAAGCGCGCTTTATCCGTGAGTTTTTGGCGCAAAACAGCGTTCACAATTACGACTATTACTTAATGGAAGCCTTTGACCAGCCATGGAAAGTCGATATTGAAGGTTGGGCTGGTGCCTATTGGGGCATGTATGATGCGGATCGTGAGGCCAAATACTCATTGCAAGGTGCTGTGCCTAAAGACAATCGCTGGGTTGCCAAAGCGGTCTGGTCAACACTCATCGCCATGATCCCGATTATGTTTATTGCTTGGCGCTTTCGCGCATGGGGCATTGGCGGCACACTATCCATGGCAACACTTCTGCAAGCTTGCTTAACCACGCTTGTTGTGGCTTGGAACCTGCCAGGGGATTATTACTATAACTTGCGTGACTTCATCGTCTTAGGCGGGTTGTTAATCGCGATGGCACTCACCTCGCTGGTATTAATGATCTATGCCGTTGAGTTTAGTGAAGTCATGTTTAAGCGCAATTGGCGCCGTATTTATTATCGCAAAACAGCGGTCGCCGCCGATGAGGAGTTGTTTGTTTCTATTCATTTGGCCTGCTATAACGAACCACCTGATATGGTCATAGCCACCATCAATAGCTTGCTCAAGCTTGACTACACAAATTATGAAGTGCTCGTCATCGATAACAACACCAAAGATGAAAGTAAATGGAAACCTGTTGAGGCATACATGCAAACACTGCCTGACAATTTTAAATTTTTCCATTTACCCTCATGGCCAGGTTTTAAAGCTGGCGCGCTGAATTATGCACTAGAACAAACCAAGCCCAATGCAGATGTGATTGGTGTGGTGGATGCTGACTACATCGTGACCGATGATTGGCTGTCTGACTTGGTGCCGCACTTTTTAGAGGAAAACGTCGCAGTCGTACAAGCACCACAAGCGCACCGCGCATGGGAAAACAATTTCTTTCGTCGCATGTGCAATTGGGAGTTTGAGGGATTTTTTAGAATTGGCATGCACCATCGACACGAGCGTAATGCACTGATTCAACATGGCACAATGACCTTGATTCGTAGTCGTGCGCTCACAGCATTGGGTGGCTGGTCTGAGTGGTGTATCTGTGAAGATACCGAGCTGGGTTTACGTTTGCTCGAAAACAATTATGAGCTGCGTTATGTCGATGAAACCTTCGGTCGGGGCTTAACCCCTGCCAACTTCAAAGCGCTCAAGTCACAACGCTTTCGCTGGGCATTTGGCGCCATGCAGATTCTAAAGCATCACTTTCCAAAGCTCACAGGCAAATCCACCTTGGATTTCAATCAACGCTATCACTTTTTGACGGGTTGGTTTGGCTGGTTTGGCGATGCCTTGCAACTAATTTTCACCATTAGTGCCATTTATTGGACATTGGCAATGCTAGTGTTCCCGGCAACCTTTAGTTTGCCTGTTGCTGTGATGATTGTGCCGATTTTATGCTTTTTGGCCATCAAAGCAGCGCTTGGCCCCATGCTATATCGCAAAACCATGCAGTGCCGTTGGCAAGATATCTGGGGGGCATCTTTAGCTAGCTTAGGGCTTTCACATGCGATTGCCAAAGGTGTCATGACAGGACTAGTGAAAAAAGAAGGCGTGTTTGTCGTGACCAACAAAGGCAAAGCCCATCATACCAAATGGAATATTCTGGACCCTGTGAGAGAAGAAAGTTTGATTTTATTCGCGCTCATCCTTGCCAGTGGTGCCATGTTATACACCCGCGGCCTCGATAACCTAGATGCACAATTATGGGTCACCATGTTGAGCCTTCAATCATTACCTTACCTCAGTGCCGTTGCGTCACAAATCATCTCAATCAAGTGTGAAAATTAGAAAACCTACCGCCGACGAAGATTGAATTGAAGCCAAGAGTGCATGTTAATCAAAAATTATAGCTAATCGCCAGCATGTAAAATAGTATTAAATAAAAACAACCTAACTCACACAAGTAATGGACTTAAGTACAGCCGTTTATTAGAAAGAGTTTTACATGCCAGCTTTTATTCAGAGTTTGATTATTGCAGTCGCAGTCGTATTTTCTACACAGGCCAATGCCAATGGCTTTGTCACTTTTGATGAGACCACCATCGAAAGTATCTTCGCTCAAAACGACTCTACCTTTATTGATTTTCGGCTCAACCCCACTGAAACAGTCTTTAGTGATAGCCTACTCTCCATCGACAGCACTAACGAAATATCGCTGCTGCATACGATATCTAATGCCCATAACACGGATAGCACCTTTGCCATCTCATTGTTTTATCTAGACGAAATTACTTACTGTGATGGCGTGGGGTCAAACATTGCTGGTTGTGCCGCCATTGTACAGCCGCCATCCAGTCCAGGCTCTTTTGCATTTTTGGATTCTACTTATGCCGCTAATACCACATTTGGTACTAATGTCATCGCACACGAGCTTGCGCACACCATTGGGCTTGGTAGTCATGTTGCTGGTAACAACACCAATTTAATGAACCCAACTGCCTATAATCTGCCGGGCATCCCTCCATTGACTACAGCACAACAAGCCGATATTTTAGCCAGCCCCTATGTGCAAATAGATGGTATTGATAGGTTTGTAGAAGTGACCCCATTTGTGATTCAATCAGTGGTGGCTACGGTACCTGAACCCTCAAGCTACGCCTTGCTATTAATCGGCTTAATCATGGTCAGGCTTTTTCAATAGCAATCTGTCAGAAAACCCAAATCTATGTGATCACCACACAAGCTACAAACACACGCAAGTTGATGAATTAAAATAAAAGCCAACCTAGGTATTATTTAGGTTGGCTTTTATTATTGAAGCTGTGAATCTGATCTAATGCTATTTATTCAATAAGGGCCAGCTTCTCACTCAATGCAGACATATGCTCTTCATCCGCCAGCAGCTTAAGTTTGGCAAGCATTGATCTCGCGCGTTGATATTGTCCTTGTTGCTGTGCGATAACGCCCAAATAATACAAAGCATCACCATGTTGTGCATTATCTGCAACAATCGATTTAAACATGTTTTCTGCTGGGTTGATATGGCCTAATTCAAATTCAGACACCGCCAGATAATATTTCGCCTGTTGCGTTTTTGGCTCATCTATCATCCACTCAGCAGCGATTTTATTGAGTTTACCCCAAGCTTTTGTTTTCATCGGGTGAACCACTTTCATAAAATAGGGCCATTGCTTGGGCTTACCTCCCCAAAAAGCCACCTTGCTCTTGCTCTCAAATGGCAATACCGCTTGCTGCAATAAAGGCTTTAACCACTCTACAGACATATTGTAGTAATTAGGGCGTTTACCTGGGCTCTTAACTGCAATTACGCCAACTAGTTCTCCAGCCTCATTAAAGATACCACCACCACTATCGCCCAGACGAAACGGATTAGAAGCCTGCACAACGACACTATCATCCAGTGGCAGCAGCGCTCTTACTACACCAAAGCTTGCATTCGCCTTTGGCGAGTCACCCGCATAACCGATCGCATAAACCTTTTGTTCATATTGGAGATGCTCACTAGAACCAATAGGGGCGATTGGCGCGTCAATATTTTCAACAGTGAGTAAACATAAGTCATGGCGCCAGTCTGGTGTTAAGCCTGTTACACGGTAAGCTTTCTGACCGATCATCACCTTGGCAGACTGGCCATTGGCAACCACATGGCAATTAGTAATGACTTTATTTTCCGCCACGACTACACCTGAACCTAAACCATATTTATTGGGAAAAGAAACATACACCTTGGCGACATGCGCACTAACTTTGGCCACAATCTCTTGAACTGATTGTGCCATAGAGACGGAACTACACAATAGCAGTAAAAAGGTAATCGTTATTTTTAACATCTTGCCCTCCAGAGACAATGCGTTAATCTCAAATACTCAACCACTTCCCGTTAGATCATCACTACACTTATTGTTTTTTAACTCTGTGCTGCTAGATATTTAGCAACTTGTATTCCAGCATCCATTCATCAAAGATGAAACTTTGCTAAAATCACCTTTCGGTGTTTAGCAATCGTTCAACAATTAAGCCTTAAGTGTTTTTGGAAAGATTAACAAAATCACTTCAATACAAATATAAACCGTTAATTATCAATCACTTAACATAAAAAAGAAACTTTCCTTGTCAAATAAAGCACCGAAGCAAGCCATTGTTTTCAAAGGGCGTGCCGCAAATAGCAACGCAAATAGTCGCTTTGATATGCTTTCCAAAGAAGCATTTGATGATGGCTGGCAAACGGAAGAGCATGAACTGCCAGCAAAATTACGCACCATTTTGGAGCATGATGCATCAAAAACGTTAATAAACTACATACAATCACCAGACTTACCGTTTGATCGCACCATCAACCCATATCGCGGTTGTGAACATGGCTGCATTTATTGTTATGCGCGCCCGACCCATGCGTATTTGGGCTATTCACCTGGTTTGGATTTTGAAACGCGTTTACTGGTTAAGCCCAATGCGATTGAGATACTCAAAAAAGAACTCGCCAATCCCCATTACCGCTGCAAACCCATTGCCTTAGGGATGAATACAGATGCCTACCAACCGATTGAGAAAGACCAACAGCTCACTCGCAAGATCATTGAAGTGCTATCAGAAGCGAACCACCCCTTTAGTCTCGTTACCAAGTCCAGCATGGTCGAACGCGATATCGACTTAATTGCACCAATGGCAGAAAAAGGCTTGGCGCATATTTTTATCAGCATGACCTCTTTAGACAATGCCCTCTCTCGCAAGATGGAGCCGCGCGCAGCATCGCCAGCGAGGCGACTAAAAACTTTAGCTACACTCAAACAAGCAGGTATTCCAACGGGTGTGATGGTCGCGCCAGTGATCCCTGCACTCAATGATCACGATATCGAAGGTATTCTAGAAGCTGCTGCGGCTACCGGTGTGACACAAGCCAGCTATGTCTTTATCAGGCTACCAAGAGAGGTCACCGAATTGTTTGAAGACTGGCTACAACAACATTACCCACTCAAAGCCAAACACGTGATGAGTCTCATCAAACAAAGTCGCAATGGCAAAGCCTACCAATCAAACTTCGGTGAGCGGATGCGCGGCAACGGTATATTTGCAGACTTGTTAGCCAAACGCTTTAAACGCTGCAGTCAATCACTGGGGTTAACAGGGGAAACATTACACTTTGATACGACAGCATTTAAAGTTCCGCAAGACTGGCTTGAGCCTACCAATAACAAGCAACAACTGAACTTGTTTTAGCCCGCCTCTCTTTACCCAATGCTGCGTGATAAACACGCATTGAGCATGACTAAACAACACAACTAGCTACCTTTCTGCACAAAAAGTGCTTGCCAATGCACCTTACAAGTGTGCTACAGATTCGAATCAAAGCTAAGAACTGAGTGATATAAACCACCTTCTTGAACTATTTACATAAACGGTTAACAAATGTTTTCTAGAATACTTTTTCCTAGCGTAAACGTCATAGGGCCTTTTGGCACTATTTATGCTATCAATTGATGTAGGACCTGCCGTGGTTCCTAGACTATGGTTTTTTTACTGTAAGGAGAATAGAATCATGAAAACCACATTAAAGCTGATCCCAGCAGCACTTGCATTCGTATTATCTTCGCCAACGTTGGCAAATGACAATTATGACTTGGATGACACCAAGAGCTGGAAAATGGTGTCAATTGAAACTTGTCTTGATGCTGCATTAGACACCATCCCAGGTGAAACACGTAAGGTTGAGCTTAAACTGGAAGGTGATGACCCTGTCTATGAATTTGATATTGATGCCACTGCAGGTGGTAAATACAATGTTGAATGTAATGCAGAAGAAGGCATGATCACTGAAATCGAACGTGAAGTGTCTGCTGATGACAAATTATTCAAAAAACTAGCCAAAATCTCACAAAAAGAAGCACGTGAGTTTGCACTAGCCATTCACCCAGGCAAAGTGGTTTCAGAAGAGTTTGAAATCGGTAATGATGGCGACGCCACTTATGAATTTGATATTCAAAGCGTTCACGGCTATGAAGTCAAAGTGGATGTTGATGCTGCATCAGGTGAAATCGAAGAGTCAAACATCGAAATTTTCGAGATTGGCGCTGAAAAAGAGTAATCACTAGCTTACTCTGAGTCACACAAAAAAGCCGCTGCCCTTAAGCGGCTTTTTTGTTTTCTTCTTTAAGCCGTTTAATCACAAACCAGACAAACACAGCTAACACAATATCCAACGCTGCAAAGCACTCCGGCCACCAAGCAGGTATAGCCGCATCGATCACCGCTTGATCATGTGTCAAGAGATACAGCGCATGGCCAACATACCCCACTGGCACCAAACTAGCCATATAGTTAAAACCAACCAAGCCAAACATCACAAAGGCAAATGCCACGCGTAATTCAGTGACCAAC
>CAZCBF010000077.1:0-9442 GCA_964496895.1 uncultured Methylophilaceae bacterium
AAACCACAAGCTGTTAAAGATGGTTGGCAGCATGGTGGTGGTTCTGTATGGGGCTGGTGGCCTTATGATGCACGTACTAACTTAGTTTACTACGGCACAGGTAACCCTTCAGTTTGGAACCCAGACGTACGTCCAGGTGATAACAAATGGTCAATGACTGTATTTGCGCGTGATTTAGACACTGGTGTGGCTAAATGGGGTATGCAAATGACACCACATGATGAGTGGGATTACGATGGCATTAACGAAGTAATCTTATTCGACAAAGGTGGTAAAACA
This sequence comes from uncultured Methylophilaceae bacterium, assembly GCA_964496895.1. Taxonomy (GTDB): domain Bacteria; phylum Pseudomonadota; class Gammaproteobacteria; order Burkholderiales; family Methylophilaceae; genus Methylotenera. The sequence continues at coordinate 280 of CAZCBF010000077.1, forward strand.
TACGCATGGCATCATGACCGTAACGGTTTTGCTTACACTTGGAATGCACACTCTGGTTCACTAGTTGCTGCTGAAAAAGTACATCCATTTGTTAACTGGGCAACTGATGTTGACCTTAAAACTGGTGTACCTAACAAGTTAGCTTCTGCGTCTACTCACCAAGATTACAACGCTGAAGGTGTTTGTCCTGCTGCGCTTGGTACTAAAGACCAACAACCAGCTGCTTACTCACCACGTACAGGCATGATCTATACTCCACTTAACCACGTATGTATGACATACGAGCCAGTTGAGTCTAAGTATACTGCTGGTCAACCATGGGTTGGTGCTACACTAACTATGTTTGCTGGTCCTGACGGTGTAATGGGTGGTGTTGGTGCTTACGACCCAATGACTAACAAAAAAGTATGGTACAACAAAGAGAAGTTCTCAGCTTGGGGTGGTTTCTTAACTACATCTAGCGACATCTTGTTCTACGGTACGCTTGATCGTTGGTTCAAAGCTCTTGACGCTAAAACAGGTAAATTGCTATGGAAACATCAAGTTGGTTCAGGTGTGATTGGTAATGCATTCACATACGGCCATAAAGGTAAACAATACGTTGGCGTGCTATCAGGAATTGGTGGCTGGGCTGGTGTTGCGATGAACCTTGGTATGACTAACGATACTGACGCGCTTGGTGCTGCTGGTGGCTATAAAGAGTTAACTCTTTATAATGCTGCTCCTGGTGGTGGTGCGTTAAACGTATACTCACTATAATCAATTCAATTGATTGTACGTAAGTACGTTAGCAAAAGCCGATAGGCTAGAGGCCTTCCGTTTACGGAAGGCCTTTTTTCATTAGAAAGCTAAGACTAAGTATTTCCATGAATCACAAGTAAGGTGCTGGTGATATTGGTAATACTCTTTAAAATTGAAGAACTTTAGGGATAATTCCCTATCTATAATCAATGTGATTTACTTGAAGGTAAAGGAAAGAAAATGCATTTAAAATTACATAAACTCGCATTAAGCCTTGGATTGGCGCTATCTATAATCAGTAGTTCTGCACAAGCGCTAGTCACTGAAGTGCCAGAAAATCGCACGCCAACACTGCCATCATTGAATGCAGATGTTGGTAGGGTTGGTGAAATTAGGCCTGTGTCTAATGATAAAGAGTTTCGTGTCTGTGCGGACCCAGATTTGTTACCGAATCAAAACATTGACAAAGAAGGCTTCGAAGATAAAATCGCTGCGGTACTAGCAAAAGATCTAGGCCGTGAATTGAAATACACTTATGCTTATAATCGATTTGGCTTCCTAAGAAATACCATCAAAGCGCACCGCTGTGATGTATTAATGGGGGTTTCATCTGATTATGATCCTGTAAGAACAACCAAGCCATACTATAGAACAGGTTATGTTTTTGTCTATCGTAAAGAGAGTGGTTACAACATTACCGACTGGAAGAGTCCTGATTTACGCAAAGGTATTATCGGAATTGTAGATAAAAGTCCTGTCGCTGTACCATTGAGTGAAAATAACCTCATGGCCAATGCAAGGCCTTATAGGTTACAAAGAAATCTTCATTTATCACCTGGTTTTGTTATCGATGATTTAATTGCTGGCAAAATTGATGTGGCGATTGTTTGGGGTCCCATTGGTGGCTATTTTGCAAAAAAATCACCCATACCGTTGGAAGTAAAATTAATTCCTGAGTATGAAACTATCAACGCAAAAGGGAAAACCTATTGGAATATCTCTATGGGTGTACGCTATCCTGATAAAGCACTTGCTAAATTGCTCGAAGAATCACTTGATCGTAACAAAGATAAGATTGATGCGATATTGGATGATTATGGCATACCACGTGTGCCTGTTGTCGAGGGTGATAGCATCAAAAAAGTGTACAGAAAAGTAAACGCGCAAAAAAAATAAACATAATTTACGTATGAATGGCACTCAAAAGTGACGATACTGTAAAAAAATAGTAAAATATTGTGATGTTGTGTGAATTTTTTGTCAACCTTGAGACTCATATTGACGTTAAGTAACTATGCATTAATAAATTAGTGCAAAATAAGTACAAATGTAAGAAGATAAATACCTTAGGAGATAGCATGTTAAGTAAGAAAGTTTTTAAAGCGGCTTTATTTGCTTCTGTGATCAGTGGTCTAACCATTGCTACACAGGCAAATGCCGCTTGTGAGTTTGTTTCAACCAAGGATGGTAGTCCTCTAGATATCAAAGCATCGCCAGATGACACACCAGAGGCAAAAGAGTTTCTTGAGACTTGTAAAAACCCATATACAGCAAAAGTTGATGAGGCATATACAGTTTGGAAAACGCTAAAGAAGAAAAAAGATAAAACACCTGAAGAAAAAAAAGAATACACTGTAGCTAAAAAGTATTACTACAAAGCACGTCGTGAGTATAACTACAACAACTGTACAGGTTGCCATGGCGGTAAACTTGAAGGCATAATGGCTCCATCATTGGCAAAAGGCGGTGGTCAAGGCGCTTTCGATACTAAGTGGGTTTATGCTAAAAATGGTACAGACAAAGGTATGTTTGAAACAATTGCTGGCGGTACTAGCGGTGATAAGGGTTCTGACGGTGCAATGTTTACATGGCATAAACAGTTAGAGGGCCATACTGGTGAAGGTCTATCTACAGATCAAATCCTTAAAGCGATCGCTTATATCCGTGCGAACTACAGTGGCACAATGGATAAAACATGGGTTGAATAAATAGTTATTCATCGCTAAACATCAAGAACGGCTATTGTATAATCACAATAGCCGTTTTTGTATGTTAAAAGGAAAGAAGAGAATGATTAAAGTAAAAATTGGGCTGATAACGCTCTCATTATTATTGTTAAGTGGATGTGGAGATAAAAGTGGTGATAAAACTAGCACTGCGAAAACAAATGATGGTAAATGTGAATTAGTCTCAACTAAAGACGGTAGCCCACTAAATATTAAACCCTTGCCAGAGGATACGGCAGAAGCCAAAACATTTCTTAAAACGTGTATCAACCCGTACACCAAAATTATCGGTGATGCCTATGCTGTTTACACCTCGCTAAAAGACAAAAAAAGTAAATCTTCAGAAGAAAAGCAACAATACCTCGCAGCTAAAAAAGTCTATTACAAAGGACGTAGAGAATATAACTATAATAATTGTACTGGTTGCCACGGTGGTAAGCTTGAAGGGGTGATGGCACCATCATTAAGTAAAGGTGGTGGACAAGGCGCATTTGATACTAAATGGGTCTATGCTAAAAATGGTACAGATAAAGGCATGTTTGAAACCATTGCTGCTGGTACTAGCCCTGATAAAGGTTCTGATGGGGCGATGTTTGTATGGCATAAACAGATTGAAGGTCACACGGGTGATGGTTTATCAACAGATCAAATTTTACGCGCAATAGGTTTTATTCGGGCAAATTACAATGGTGATGGTGATAAAACGTGGTTGAATTGATATCATAAAACACTGCCAATATTTAAAATATGGTGTGTGGTTGTATAAAGCAACACACACCATGGTCGTAATAGAATAATAAAGAGATTGATATAGGAAAGTTGTGGAAAATAACCAAGCAAAAACAAATGAAAATGACTTGCACCATGTTGTCATCGTTGGTGGCGGGGCCGGTGGGTTGGAGCTTGCTACGCGATTGGGAGACAAATTAGGTAAAAAGAAAAAAGCCCAAATTACGCTGATTGATAAAACAAAAACGCACGTTTGGAAACCATTGCTACATGAGATTGCCGCAGGGAGTATGAATCCAGATACACACGAATTAAATTACCTTGCACAAGCACATTGGCATCATTTTAGGTTTCGCCTCGGTAGTATGGATGGCATTGATAGAGCAAAGAAAGAAATCACTACTGCGCCACATTATGACGAAGATGGTTATGAGGTTATTCCAAGACGAACGTTTAAATATGACACGCTGATCATTTCAATTGGGAGTACCACAAATGATTTTGGTGTGAAAGGTGCTCTAGAGCACTCCATTGCGCTAGATACACAAGATCAAGCCGAGCGATTCCATAGAAAGTTGCATAATGCTTTGCTACGTGCACATACGCAAAAAGATCCAGTTCAACCAGGCCAGTTAGAAGTCGTTATTGTCGGTGCTGGCGCTACGGGTGTTGAATTATCAGCCGAGCTGCATAATACAACGAGAGAGCTGGCTGCCTATGGTTTGGATACTTTAGATCCTGATAAAGATATTAAGATTTCAGTGATTGAAGCTGGAAATAGAGTTTTGCCGGCGCTGCCTGAAAGGCTTTCGCATACTGTAGAAGGTGAGCTGGCTAAGATTAATGTCAAAGTGTTCGTGAACGAACGCGTAACAGAGGTAACAGAGGGCGGCGTTTACACGCATAGTGGAAAGTTCTTTCCCTCTAAACTGGTTGTTTGGTCCGCTGGTATTAGAGCACCAGAATTTCTCAAGGAGTTAGATGGCTTAGAAACCAATCGTATTAATCAGCTAGTTGTACATAGAACATTACAAACGACAGTTGATGAGAATGTTTTTGCATTTGGAGACTGTGCAGCTTGCCCTAGAGGGGCGGAAAACAGTGATAATGTGCCACCTCGCGCACAAGCAGCACACCAACAAGCCAGCATGCTATATAAGTCAGTGAAGCTACGTGTTGCAGGTAAGAATAATTTACCTGAGTACAGCTATCATGATTACGGCTCATTGGTAAACTTGGGTAAATATTCAACGGTTGGTAGCTTAATGGGTTCTGTAAGTAGTGGTTCTATGTTTATTGAGGGAAAATTTGCAAGTCTAATGTATCGTTCGTTGTATAAAATGCATCAGATGGCATTACACGGTTTCTTTACAGTGGCATTACAAACCATAGGGCGCCTATTTACTAGAAGAACAGAGAGTCACGTTAAATTGCATTAGGTAAAATTAGCGCAGATTAATAAAACCGTCCTTGGACGGTTTTATTAATGTCAATAGCGTGGCATTCAAACTTACATTTGAGAGGCCTTGGCGATTTGTTTTCTATAGATTTGATTAATAGAGCCCATCGTGACAATCACAAAGAGCCCAAAGAAAAATACGATACTATTCATGGCAACATCTGCTTTAACCATCAAAGCATAGGCACCACTGAGTAATAAGATACTCAGGTTTTCATTGAAATTTTGTACTGCAATAGAGTGGCCAGGCCCTGTGAGCAAATGCCCGCGGTGTTGTAGTAATGCATTGAGTGGCACAATGAAAATGCCGCTCAATAGCCCAATGATAAACAATGCAGTTGCAGCCAATATCCAGTGGCTGATAAACATCATACTCATCACAAGGACGCCCATTAAAATACCAATAGGCAGTATTTTGATGGCATTTTCAATAGAAACGTAGTGTGCCGCGATAATAGAGCCAAAGATTACACCAAAGGCAACCATTGCCGTTAATTGTGTTGCATGTTCGAGGTTAAATGCGAGTGCAATGCCTGCCCATGCAATGACTACTATTCGTAATGTCGCGCCAGCCCCCCAAAATAATGTCGTCACAGAAAGTGAAATCTGCCCGCCTTCTTTATCTTTCCAAAGCTTGGTAAAGGCGATATAAAAGTCCTTGAGTAATAGGTATGGTTTGATTTGCCTTAGTTTATGAGGGCTTGGTAATTTGGGGATGAATAAATTAAAGACTGTAGCAATCAAATACATCGCACCAATGATGATTAATGCAAGATCAGGGGTGTCTGATAGTAAACCACCGATAATTGCGCCCAAAATGATCGCGAGCACGGTTGAGCCTTCTATCCAGCTATTAGCGCTCACTAGTTGAGATTTTGACAGCATTTCAGTCAAGATGCCATACTTGGCAGGCGAGTAAATGGCTGCACCAATCCCGACAATGCCATAAGCAAACAATGGTTGCATATTTAAAATCATGCACATGCAACCGATGAATTTAATGCCATTTGACATGAGCATCACTGTTGACTTTGGAATGGCATCCGCAAATGCACCAACAAACGGGGCAAGAACGATGTATGAAATAACGAAGAAGTCTAGTAACAGCGGTTTGTGCCAATCAGGTGCGCTGGCAGACTCTAATAATGCGATGGCAGTAAACAGTAATGTGTTATCAGCAAGTGCAGAGATAAACTGCGCAAACAGCAGTGGAGTTAAGCCTCTGGCTAGCATTACAACACTTCTGCAGTGTAATCGGCTAGTCGAGAGCGCTCGCCACGGACAAGTGTGATGTGGCCGCTATGCTGCCAACCTTTAAACCTATCAACAACATAGCTAAGACCTGAGCTACCTTCGGTGAGATAGGGTGTGTCTATTTGTGCAATATTGCCTAAGCAGACCACTTTTGTCTTTGGGCCTGCCCGGGTGATGAGCGTCTTCATTTGTTTCGGTGTGAGGTTTTGTGCTTCATCGATGATTAAAAACTTATTTAAAAAAGTTCGACCACGCATAAAGTTAAGCGATTTTACCTTGATGCGGCTGCGAATTAAATCTTGTGTTGCGGCGCGTCCCCATTGGCCAGCGCTCTCATCACCTTTATGTAAAACATCAAGGTTGTCATCTAAGGCGCCCATCCAGGGGCCCATTTTCTCTTCTTCAGTGCCGGGTAAAAACCCAATGTCTTCACCAACAGAAACGGTGACACGTGTCATGATGATTTCTGAATAACGCTTTTGATCGAGCACTTGCGTCAGTGCAGCAGCAAGCGTTAAGAGTGTCTTACCAGTACCGGCTTGCCCGAGTAGCGTTATAAAATCAACATCAGGATCTAAAAGCAAATTGAGTGCAAAATTTTGTTCACGGTTGCGTGCCTGAATACCCCAGATGTTATTTTTTTCGAGAGAGTAGTCGTTAACCACCTCTAAGACAGCACTGTCAGATTCGATAGAAACAACCTTTGCGTGAAAAGGTTTGTCAAACTCATAGAAGACAAAACCATTGATTGTGAAGGTGCTGCACAAAGGACCTGTGACACGGTAATACAGTTTGCCAGATTCCTGCCATGAGTCCATTGCTTTACTATGCGACTCCCAGAAATCTTCAGGCAATGCTGTTTGTCCAGAGTATAGAAGATCTGAATCTTCTAGTACTTTATCATTAAAATAATCCTGAGTATGAATCCCTAGTGCGCGTGCTTTAATGCGAATGTTAATGTCTTTACTGACCAGTATGACTTTACGCTTTTGCTCAGAAAACTGTAGATGATGTACAACAGATAAAATCTGGTTATCAGCCTTAGAACCAGCAAGGTGTGGCAAATCAACATTAAAATGTTCTGTTTGCAAGAACAAAGCGCCTGACACTTGTGGGTTGTCGTTTAGACAAAGTGGGCAACCAAGCGCGAGATCTTTATTTTCAATACCTATAATCTCTTCAATAAAGCGACTGGCTTGCCTGGCGTTGCGCGCAACCTCAGATAGTCCTTTTTTATTATTATCTAGCTCTTCCAAAATGACCATCGGAAGGTAAACATCATGCTCCTCAAAACGGAACAAGGAAGAAGGGTCATGAATCAGAACATTTGTATCTAATACAAATAGTTTATTGCCATTATCTGAGCTCATTTTAATTTGATAACTTTCCAGCACATTGCAAATAATACATAAATTATGCTTCGTAAGACTGTGTAAATGCTAATACTGCTTCTATATGGTCTTTGACACGTACCTTGCGCCACTCTTTGACTAACACGCCTTCGTTGTTAATCAAAAAAGTACTTCTTTCAATACCACGTACCTGTTTACCGTACATGTTTTTCATTTTGATGACATCAAAAATCTGGCAGGCAGTTTCTTCTTCGTCTGAAAGTAGTTCAAATGGGAATTCAAACTTTGCCTTGAAGTTTTCATGTGACTTTAGACTATCACGAGAAACGCCAAAAATCTCAGTATTAGCGTCTTTGAAAGATTGGTAATGATCACGAAAAGCAATGCCTTGTGTTGTACAACCAGGTGTGGAGTCTTTAGGGTAGAAATAAATAATCAGATTTTTACCACGATAATCCGTTAAGTTGAATTTAAGCTCGTTTGTCGCTGGTACTGAAAAGTTAGGTACGATTGCGTCCAAAGCAACAGTCTCTGACATGAAAAGTCCTTAGTGTTATTAAAGTGATGGCTCAGACAGAAGTCTTGTCATTTAGTTTAAGATTATAAGTGGTTTTTAAACATCTATGTGTACTTAGCTTAATCAATATTTATTTCGTGATCGTGATTGTAATGCAGGTGCCAGTGGGCTGTCGGTCTGAAAAGTTCAGTTGATAATCTAATGCTTCGCAAACCTTAAAACCAAATGGGATCCCTAGACCAGTGCCATACTGCTTGGTAGAAGGAGAGTTTTTAGCTTTTGAGTCGGGTTTGAATGGTAAGCCGGGGCCATGATCAATAATTTGGAGTAAGTATTGCTTATGGGTTTCTGATAGTTTAACTTCAATCATCTCATTTGGAGGTGATGCATCTACGGCATTAGCAATAAAATTATAGAGCACCTGTTCTAACAAACCACCATCTGTCTTAATCTCATCAGGCGTATCAGGCTCAGGCAGCTGTAACTGCATATTTTTTTCTTTGAGTTTTGGCATGATCGGGCCACATGCACCTTGAATAATATGGAGAATTTTAGTGGTTTGTAACTGGGGTTTAAGAGGTAGTAAGTAAGACAGCAGCGCGCCAGTCCAGCGTTCTAGCCGATCAACTGTCAAAATAATGCCTTCTAATGATTCACGCGTATCAGAGTCAAGTTCAGGGTCATCGATCACCTGTGCGGTCGCACGAATACTAGCCAGTGGGTTGCGTATATTGTGTGCAAGCATCGGTACCAATTGACCTTGTGCAGCTTCTTTTTCTTTTTGAATCAATGTTTCTTGTATGATGGCGAGCTCATCTGCCATATTTTTGACTGCTTTAGAAACTGCGACTAGTTCTGTGACACCTTCATCAGTCTCTGTGACAGATAAATTGCCTTGACGAATTTGTGCAGTGGCGTCGAGTACTTGGTTAATGGGCCGGACAATGGCTCTTTTAAGGTAAATTCTTGAAAAAACTAATAGCAAGATCGAGAGTAAAATCGGGATTGTCAGAATCACCGTAGATGTTTTTTTGATGGCCTTTAATTTGTAATCTAGAGCAGTTTGTTGTTTTTGTAATAATTTTTCAGTACGGTTTAAAATCAG
>CAZCBF010000078.1:0-9422 GCA_964496895.1 uncultured Methylophilaceae bacterium
CCTTTGAAGGTAAACGCGAAAGAGTGGCAGAAGAGGGCTTGGCAGAGCTACAAAAATATGTAGATTCACTCATTATTATCCCAAATGAAAAACTGATTCAAGTATTGGGTAAAAACGTACCGTTTAAAGCAGCGCTAGGTGCGGCGAATGATGTATTACATGATGCAGTCTCTGGCATTGCGGAGTTTATTAATGTCGATGGTCTGATTAATGTTGACTTTGCCGATGTTAGAACGGTCATGAGTGAGATGGGTATGGCAATGATGGGTACTGGTAAAGCCGATGGCCCTGATCGTGCGCGTATTGCAGCGGAACAAGCTGCTGCAAATCCATTGTTAGAAGAAGTTAACTTAACGAATGTTAGAGGTATTTTGGTTAATATTACGTCTACAGATGAGTTAACAATGGAAGAGTACTATAACGTCATGAATACAGTTAAAGGCTTTGCTGCGCCGGATGCGACCGTGATCGTCGGTAGTGTGTTTGATGAGGATGTTGGCGATATGCTACGTGTCACATTGGTCGCGACTGGACTAAATAGTCAACCCGCAGAAGCTGCACAGCCTGAACTAAAAGTGGTTAAAGACGAGAAGCCTGTAGTTGCACCGACAGAAACAGATGAAAATAGCAAAGATGAAAATCTTGATGTTTTTGCGGCAAATACCAAGCGTGTTGTGGTTGATGAGATGGAAAAGAATGGGGTGGACAAGTTTGATATTCCAACTTTTTTGCGTAAACATTCGAGCAATTAATTAGCCTGAATTTCATTTTGCTAATATGCCAACGCACACCTGCGCTGTGTAGGTGTGCGTATAATCACTGAGATCACGTATAATGGTTACCAGGCTCGGTACTAGGTATTTAAAGCAAGGCTATGATCAAACAAAAAACCATTAATAAAACCATAAGTGCAACGGGTGTTGGTTTGCATAATGGTAGAAAAGTTACGATTACATTAAAACCAGCCAATATCGATGCTGGCATTGTGTTTCAGCGTGTCGACTTGCCTGTGCCAAATAGTATTCAGGCAACTGCTAACTCAGTCAAAGATACGCGTCTTTGCTCTGCATTGGAGCAAGATGGTGTGCGTGTCTCGACAGTCGAACATATCATGTCAGCGTTAGCGGGTACTGGCATAGATAATGTTCTCATAGAAATTAATGCACCAGAAATTCCAATTATGGATGGTAGTGCCAGCCCATTTGTCTACCTTATTCAAGAGGCTGGGGTTAAGGTGCAATCAGCAACTAGAAAATTTATTCGGATTGATCAAGCGATTGAAGTCAAAGATGGTGATAAGTGGGCTCGCTTTGAACCGTATGAGGGATTTAAAGTAGACTTCACAATAGACTTTGATCATCCTGTCTTTGATGAATCTGGCAGTCGAGTGATTTTGGACTTTTCCATGTCCAATTATATTGAACAGATCAGTCGAGCAAGAACATTTGGTTTTCGGCATGAGGTCGAATACCTACGTGCTAATGGCTTAGCCAGAGGTGGGAGCTTGGATAATGCCATCGTTTTGGATGAGTACCGTGTGTTAAATGAAGATGGTTTACGCGACCAAGATGAGTTTGTAAAACACAAAGTACTCGATGCGATTGGTGACTTATATATGACAGGATACCCAATTCTCGGGGCACTATCTGCCTATAAATCAGGCCATGCGCTCAATAATCAATTGTTAAGAGCATTGATGGAATCAGATTGTTGGTCTTACCAAACATTTGAAGAAAAAGACAGCGGGCCAACGGTGTTTGCCAATCAGATGTTTGTTGAACCCTCCCCAATCAGCCCCATGATCGACCTTTAACTGTGTTCATGCCGATCAAACCAAGGTCCACTTATCTATGTTGATAATCAGACTCTTACTGGTTTTTCTACTGATTATCAGTGCTATTTTATTGGGTTGCTACCTCATATTTGGTGAGAAAAAATACCTTCATTACTTCTTCCGATTGCTCAAAATAACCATGTATCTCGGCGTTGTAATCGGCATGGTTGTCGTGATAGATCAATTATTCTTTTAATTGAAGCCATAACAGCTTACGCATCACGTAGGCCATGAAAAATGAGCATTAAGCACCGATTATTTTTTATCATACTGCTATTTTTGAGCGTATTAAGCGCGTTATTGCCTACAGTGGCATATGCTAAGACGCCACTCATTAAGCAAGCTTATACGGCTTATGAAAAGAAGGCCAATCAGCGCCTTGCAAAATACGTCAATCAGTTGAAATCAAACGACGATGATTTAGCCCCATATGCAGAATATTGGCATATCAAGCGTACTGCCAATACAACATCAGCGCAGAAGATACGGTCATTATTACAACGAGCAGAAGACTATGCTTTTTATACACCGTTGCAAGCAGAATACCTGAATAAATTAGGTAGGCTAGGCCAATGGGGGCAGTTTTTAGACTACTATACAAGTTATCAAGGCAAGGATACTCGCGTGCAGTGTCGTTATTGGGAAGCGCAGGCAATAGAGAACGGTAATATCAATACCGCTGCTGTATTGAAACTATGGCATTATCCAAAGCGTAGACCTAGTGCGTGTAATGGTTTGTTTGATCTGATGAGGGCTAAAGGCATCATCAAGCGTGAACATTTGTATACACGTATTCGCATGGCCGCATTAAATGGACACACGACATTAGCAAAAAACCTCGCAGTAAAGTTACCCAAGGTAAACAGTAAAGTCACACGGCTATTTGATCGCGCGCGTAAATCGCCACAGCGCTTTATCACTAAAAAAACAGTTAGTTTTCAAAAGCCTTTAGGTGCAATCATTAATCTCTATGCGATTGATCGCGTTGCACGAAACAATACAAATAAAGCAGCAAAACTACTACGTAGTGTTGAGCATGAGTTTTCAAAACAGAATCGTTTGATCGCTTGGGAAGTGATTGCTTATCGAGCGGCAAGGAATTTAGACCAACACGCTTTACAGTATTATCAAAATACCTATCAGCATCAAGATTTGCCTGAGTACCTACAAACAAACGATTTTTACTTAGCACGTCATGCATGGCGTGCTAGAGCGGCATTAAGGGTAGAAAACTGGCAAACTTTACTTAATGTTTATCAACAAATGCCACAGGTTCAACAAAAAAAAGCGAGGTGGCGCTATTGGAGTGCGCGAGCCATGCATGCGCGCCATGCGGGTCAAGAAAAATATCAAAAGCTTGCTAATACTGTACTCAGCACGCTAGGCCAAGAGCGACACTACTATGGTTGGCTAGCCGCAGAAGAAGTGGGCTTTAACAAAGAAGGTTATTACCAAAAAACAGCAGTAAATGTCGACCAGAAGCTCATTGAAACCGTAAAGCATGAAGTTAATATTCAACGGGCTGTTGCACTACATCGTGCAGGTGTGCAAACACCAGCACGCAAAACTTGGTACCATGCGATCAGAAATTACTCTGATCAAACTTTTCTAGCAGCTGCAAGGTATGCACAACAAATTGGTTGGCATGATATTTCGATTAACACTGCAGATAGAACCAAGCTTAATCATGATTTCAACCTTAGATACCCCAAGCCTCATGCCCAAGCCTTTCACCGTGCGGCGGCGAATGAAGCATTAGATGAATCATGGGTGTTAGGATTGGTCAGACAAGAGAGCCGCTTTATTGATTATGCTAAATCTAGAGTGGGTGCGGCAGGTTTAATGCAATTAATGCCAAAGACTGCGCGTTGGGTAGCGAGAAAAAAAGGCATGCGCTATCAAAAGAAAAAGCTGTATGAGCCAGCGACTAATATTGCGTTGGGCACTTATTATATGCGTTATACCTTAGATTTACTGGGTGGTAATGCTGTACTCGCCACTGCTGGCTATAACGCGGGGCCAAGTCGCGCGTTAAAATGGATGGCTAAGCGTCCGTTAGAAGCCGCGATTTATATTGAAACGATACCGTTTGATGAAACAAGAAACTATGTACAGCGTGTCATGGCGAACGCACATTTTTATGAAACAAGAGCAGGGGTTCCTAATCAAACTATTCAACAAAGAATTGGTATAATCCCTGCAAAGCACCAATAGCCAAAGGTTTCCGTTATGCAAATTAAACAAGTCAGTGTGTTAGGTGGTTCGGGTTTTGTCGGTAGTGCCGTGGTTACTGCACTCAATAAGGCAGGATACAAGGTCAATGTATTGACGCGCCGAACAACCCGTGCCAAGCACCTTATTTTATTGCCAAATGTAAGCGTCGTTTCGTGCGACATTTTTGATGATGACGCACTTCGTCAAGCGTTGCAAGGTAGTGATGCAGTGATTAATTTGATTGGTATTTTACATCAGTCCAAGCGTATGAGCTTTGACCGCTTACATCATCAACTACCTGCAAGAATTGCGAAGCTTTGTCATCGTTTAAATATTACACGTGTTATTCAGATGAGCAGTCTTGGTGCCAGTGCTGATGCCCCGAGTGAATACTTAAAGAGTAAAGCGGCGGGTGAAAAGGCTTTACAAGCGCAACCTAGCTTAGCATTAACCATCTTTAGACCTTCAGTGATTTTTGGTCGAGGTGATCAGTTTATCAACCTGTTCGCCGGCTTAGCTAAGTGGTTGCCTGTGATGCTACTGCCCAAAGCAGAAGCTAAGTTTCAGCCTGTTTGGGTAGAAGATGTGGCCGATTGTGTGGTGCTTAGTTTAGCCAAGCTTGACACCATAGGACAAACTTACGCCTTAGCTGGGCCTAAGGTGTATTCCTTAAAAGCGCTTGTCCAATTAATTCTGAGCACGTTAAACATAAAGCGCTGCATCATTGGTCTTGGCGATACACTTTCAAATGTCCAAGCGTTTATGATGGAGTTGTTGCCGGTCAAGTTAATGTCGCGTGACAATATAAAATCTATGGCCGTTGACAATGTGAGCCTGCAACCTTTTCCTCAAATCTTTGGTATCACGCCCACTGCGCTTGAAACAGAAATTGAAGCGCAGCTAGTCGATGACACACAGCGTGGCGCTTATCACCGTTTTAGACAATACGCCGCAAGAAAGGTCTCTTAGCCACTATGCAAAGAGCTCAGCAGCGATGAAAAGTTATATTGTCGGTGGCGCTGTACGTGACGAAATATTAGGGTTGCCCGTAAAAGACCGTGATTTTGTCGTGGTGGGTGCCACAGCAGAAGAGATGCTAGCGGCGGGTTATCAGGCTGTAGGTAAAGATTTCCCTGTGTTTTTGCACCCAGAAACCCATGAAGAATACGCATTAGCACGTACCGAGCGCAAAACAGGCAAGGGTTATAAAGGCTTTGCCGTGCATGCCTCACCAGAGGTGACCTTAGAAGAAGATTTAGCTAGACGCGATTTGACGATTAATGCCATTGCAAAATCAAGTGAAGGCAAGCTTATCGATCCTTATGACGGGTTGCAGGATATCGAGGCAAAAGTTTTTCGCCATGTCAGCCCTGCCTTTGTAGAAGACCCCGTCAGAATTTTACGATTAGCCCGTTTTTCTGCTCGCATGCCAGGATTTAGTGTTGCCGATGAAACGATGCAACTTATGAAACAGATGGTGCGCGCCGGTGAGGTGGATGCTTTAGTGCCAGAGCGTGTGTGGCAAGAGTTATCAAGAGGGCTAATGGCGAAAAAGCCTTCGCGTATGTTTCGCATGTTACGTAATTGTGGCGCACTTAAGGTGATATTGCCTGAGCTGGATTGTCTTTGGGGTATACCACAAACGGCTAAATATCATCCAGAAATCGACACTGGTGTGCATATGATGATGGTCTTGGATTATGCCGCTCAGCAGGGTTATGATCTGCCGGTACGTTTTGCTTCACTGTGTCATGATTTTGGTAAAGGCACGACGCCTGCAGACGTTTTACCCAGTCATACTGGACATGAAATGAGAAGTGTCGAGCTGCTACCGCAAGTGGCTAACCGGTTTAAAGTACCTAACCAGAGCGTATCGTTAGCCAAAATAGTCGCGCAGTATCATGGCAAAATGCATCAAGTAGAAAAGATGCGTAAGAGTAGTCGTTTAAAACTACTCTATGATTTAGATGCGTTTAGGCAAACTGAACGTTTTGAGGCTTTTATATTAGCTTGTGAGTGTGATTTACGAGGACGCAAAAATTTTGAAAATGCACCTTATCATGAAGCCCAGATACTAAAGTCAGCGCTTTTGAAGGCGCAGGGTATTGATGCTGGTGCAGTCGCGAAGCAATGTGAAGATCCTAAGCAGATTAAAGAGGCAATTTTTAACGCTCGCCTAGCGGCGCTTGAGGAAGTCTAAATAGTCTTTTGACCAAACAATTCTTTACTATCATCCGCACTAAGTTTTCTCAACCCTAGCAACACCAACTGCGGTTTTATTTACCCACTACACCCAGAACAGTTTGGGTGTCAAGTTTCCTTATGGCTGGCTTGGTACTGTTGGGCTTGTTGTTCTGCAAGCGTTGCATAGAGTGGTTTGCAAAATACGCGCGAGATAATCGAGGCGATCATCGTGACGGCCATGAGGCTTAATACCATTTCGTGACCATCGACCATTTCCATCACAATGATAAATGAGGTGAGTGGTGCTTGCGTCACACCTGCTAAAAAGCCTGCCATACACAAAGCACAAATCGCCGCGACCTGAAAGTTTGGAAACAGAGGCATGAGGTCATTTGCAATGCCGGCGCCAATAGATAAAGATGGCGCAAAAATACCACCTGGTATCCCACTTAAATAAGTAAAGATTGTTGCGAGGAATTTTAACGGGGTATATAAAAATGACTGCTCAGTAGAGCCTTCAAGAATTGATTTGGCATATTGGTAGCCAGAGCCATGCACCGCACCATCGGTAGCAAATCCGAGCAATGCGACGATTAATCCACAAATACCTGCCCAATAAACAGGGTGTATCTTACGCAGCTCACCAACTTTCCCCTTAAAGCTATTCGCAGAAGAAATGAGTACTCTGGAAAAAATACCACCAAAGGTGCCACATAGCAGGCCGCAAGTAATTACGGGGTAAAAGATATCACTGGTAATATTACTGACAGATAAAAAGTCAAAATAGATGTAATTCCCTTGCAAGGAGATGGATACCAGACCAGACAGAACAATGGCAGAAATGATTACACCATTGGTTTTTTGTTCAAATCGTCTGCCCAGCTCTTCAATCGCAAATACGATACCCGCGAGCGGCGTATTAAATGCCGCAGAAATGCCTGCCGCACCACCAGCTAAAATCAAGTGTTTGGGGTCAACATTAAAGTTTTTGGGTAAGAAATGCCTAAACGCATGCATGATACTCGCTGCAACTTGTACGGAAGGCCCTTCACGACCCGATGAAAAGCCACCAGCTAGTCCTGCAATACCAAGTACGACTTTACCAAAGGCAACTTTAAGTGTGATCAAGCCGGGGTAGCGACTATAGCTTTTACTCATGTTTAGCGTTGCGATCGTTTGTGGGATACCACTGCCTGCCGTGCCATGGAACCATTTTCGTGTTAGCCAAACAATGCCCATTCCAGTGAGGGGCGTAATGATGATTGGTAGCCACCCATATTCAGATTGCAGGCTAAAGAAAAAGTCCATTGCATGCTCTGTTGCCATGGCAAATAAGACAACAACAAGCCCGGCTGTTGCAGCTGCGATCCAGACGACTATACGCCCGTGCCAGGCATCAAAGTCTGTCAAACGGGCTGTTCTGATCGATGAGATTAAATCGCGAAGGGACTGCATGTGTATCTACTTAGTAATTGAATTATTTTAGCTTAAAAGCTATGGTTCGTTTTAAAAAACTTAATAAACTTTGTAAGTTAATTTGAGCAATCAGCGCTAATGGGCGGTTGTCTCCTTTGGTTTGCAGCATTGTGCTAGAGTGCATACCTTTTTTAAAGAAGCCTAAAGATGATAAAAGCCGCAATTTTTGATATGGATGGTTTATTAATAGACTCTGAGCGTGTCATCATGCATGCCTTAATTGCTGCGGCTGCTGATATTGGTATTGACTATACTCGCGAACAGTTTGTTCAGTTGATCGGCCGTGCAGGGCCTGACTCTACACGGCTATTTATCGACCAACTCGGCAGTGAAGCTGCATTTGAGCAAGTGATGCAAGGCTTGGATACACGTTTGGCCGAGCAAAATTATGCTTTTCCGATTAAGCCAGGCGTCAGCCTCTTGTTAGATCATTACCAGCAATTGGGCGTGAGGCTCAGTGTCGCGTCTTCTTCACCCTTGTCGCACATCACGCACAGGCTTGAAGCCATAGGCATCCTAAGTTATTTTGAATTTTTCACCAGTGGACAGGAAGTGAGCAATGGTAAGCCTGCGCCTGACATCTATTTGCTCGCTATGGAAAAACTCGGCTTACAAGCCAGCGATTGTATTGCTTTTGAAGACAGTGTCACTGGCACTACTGCCGCGATTCAAGCGGGTTTAAAGGTCGTGATGGTGCCTGATCTTAAACAGCCAGATGAAGCATTACTCGCACAATGTTATCAAGTAGCCGATTCGTTGGACAGTTATTATCAGTCGATCACCAACACTTAAATGGATAAAATCTTACCGAAAACAGATTTGAATCTAGCAAGCTAAAGAGGTGACCAGGCTCAATAACTTCTAAATTCAGCCGTAAATAAGCAAGAGATTGTTTATATTTGAGTTTAGTACGTCCTATGAGTTTTCTGCGCCAGTGCGCTAATATTATTGTTTTTTTGTTTTGTACCTTATTGCTTGCTACAGCATCAATTGCTGAGGCAGAAATCGTAACGCCTAATAGTTGGGTTGTCATCGCAGAAAAACCAGACCCAATGTTAGAGAATCTGACGATTCCAGCAGATGCGCTAACTAAAGGCATGTGGTCGCCAGTGTTTGACTGGCCGATGAACGGTTTACATCTCACTATACTGCCAGATTATCGCGTTGTGTCTTATGGCACTACCCTCAATGGCTTGATACAACAGGGCCGTCATTTTGATATTTGGGACCCCAGTCTGGGTTTTGGAACTGGCAGCCATCAGACCACGCATTATCAAAATAATCTCGATACCTTTTGTACCGCTGCAGTCTATTTAAATGATGGAACGTTGTTGATTTCTGGGGGTAATGGTGAACTTGAAACCAGTGATGCAGGTAAAGAAAGCTCAATTTTAGATTTTAATAACAACACGCTCGTCACAGATTCTGCGCAAATGGCACAAAAACGCTGGTATGCCACCATGCTAACGTTGCCAGATAGTCGCCCGATTATTTTAGGCGGTATGGCGCCTTATGCAGAGGATATGCGCTTAAACCCTGATCAGGCGATTATAGAAGGCTTACCTTCTATGACGCCTGAGGTGTATGAGAATGGTAGCTGGCGTAGCTTGTTTGGTGCGAACAGTCGTGAAGCCTTTGGCCCTGATTATTTACGAGGTTCTTACCCACGTGCATGGGTCACACCAAGTGGCGATATCTTTGGTATTTCAGCCGA
>CAZCBF010000079.1:0-9185 GCA_964496895.1 uncultured Methylophilaceae bacterium
CTTTTTAAGACATCCCTAATTCAACCTTGAAAAGTGTCTCTACACTGGTGTTGAGTTTGTCCTCTAGCAATGCGCGCTGTTTGCTGGCGTAGACCATCAATGGAGACCCTTCATCAAGCCACACTGAGGCATATTTTTCGGCAGATTTTTTAGGGCGAAATACCAAGATAATGCAATGCAAAATCCAACACCAAATAAAGCGTGGAATCTCTATCACTCGCCAATCATGTAAAAACTGTTGTAAATAAGGCTTTAAGGCTTTTGCAGTGGGCGCATCAGGTGTGCCAAGGTTAGCCAATAAAATACCAACCTTTTGTGGTTGTTTGTGTGTGAGTTTGGGTTCTTCGTTGTAGTAGGCCATGCTGATTTTATTTCGTCTGATTTGATAATGCGTTTGATAAGAGTTTTGAGGTGATGTCCACAATCGGGATCACGCGTTCGTATGCCATCCGTGTTGGGCCAATCACGCCTAAAGTACCAACCACAGCACCATCTGCGGCATACGGTGCAGTCACCATGCTGCATTCGTCTAAGGGTAAATAACCACTTTCTTCGCCGATAAAAATTTGGATGCCTTCTGCCTTTTGACTCTTGTCGAGTAGCTGCACTAGCGCACTGCGCTGTTCAAATACCTCAAACACTTTACGTAGACTGCCGACATTCGTCGAGAGTTCATCGACTTTGAGCAGGTTGCGTTCTCCTGCAATCACCACATTTTCTTCTTGCGCGTTATCGTTTTGATCCAATGCCGCTTTCATCAAGGTGTTGATCTCACCTTGCATTTTTTTTAGCTCGGCGTGCAGTTGCGTATGCGCTTCATCATAGGTTAAGCCCGCAAAATGTTCATTAAAATAATTGCTGGCATGGGTCAATTGATTAGCCTCAACAGGCTTATCCAGTAAGATAATGCGGTTTTGCACATTGCCATCATCAGACACAATAATCACTAAAATACGCTTTTCAGAGAGGGGTAAAAATTCTAAATGTTTTAAACCGATGCGCTCACGTTTGGGTGTCATCACCACACCAGCAAAAGCGGTGAGTTGCGATAACATATCAGCGGCCTGATTAATGAGCTCTTTTTGACTGGGCGAGGATAGCCCGCTTTTCAGCTGCGCAATCGAAAACTGATCAACATCTTTTACCGTTAGCAGGCTATCGACAAACATGCGATACCCTTTTTGCGTCGGCACGCGTCCAGCAGAGGTGTGCGGGCTGGCAATAAACCCTGATTTTTCAAGATCGCTCATCACGTTACGGATGGTCGCGGGGCTCACTTCTAAGCCAGACTGTGCCAATAGCGTTGTAGAGCCAACTGGTTGGCCTTCGGCAATATAAGTCTCTACCAGTGTTTTTAATAAAATTTGAGCGCGCTCATTGACCACTGGTTTGTCGTCAGGAGTATTCTTCATCTGTTCATTTTAAACATTAATACACTAAAGGGTGAAGAAAACAGAGATTAATTCAGCCATTTTCTTGGAAGCATTTGCCAACTGTGCTTTAATTTCGGGATGCAAGATAACATTAAATCACTTTCGTTTAAGACGATTCTGCTAGTCGGGAAATATATGAATCCCGTCGCCTTGAATGAAATGCAAGACGACTTAGTCAGGCTGGCTGACCATTTACGTGCCAATAATTACACCGTATTTGTTGAAGAAAACAGTGCGGTAGATGTGCGCTTGTTGACCTATCAAACATTGAATTTAGCCAAAATGGATAGCAGTCTTGATCTCGTTGTTGTCATGGGTGGCGATGGTACTATGCTGAGTATGGCACGCAGTTTAGCGCCTATTGGTGTGCCGATGGTTGGTGTGAATCGCGGCCGTTTTGGTTTTTTAACCGACCTTGTCGCCGAAGAGATGCCCGATAATTTGGATCAGATCTTAGCGGGTAACTATATTCCAGAGCCGCGACTTTTATTGTCTGCTGATTTAGTGCGCAATGGCGAGACTATACTGTCTGACCTTGCGATGAATGATGCGGTAATCAAAAGTAATGAGCGTTTGATTGATTTAGAAGTCAAAATTGACCAGATGTTAGTGTATCAGCAGCGCAGTGATGGCTTGATTGTTAGTACGCCTACTGGCACAACGGCTTATGCACTCTCAGCAGGTGGCCCGATTTTACATCCCAATTTACATGCCATCACTTTAGTGCCGATTTGCCCGCATACGTTAAGCAATCGGCCGATTACCGTTCACAGTAGCAGTAATATCGAGATTACGATTAAACAAGTGGACATTGGCAGATTGGCATTAGATGGTCAGTCGTTTATTGATTTGGAATTGGGCGATAAGATTCTGCTAAAACGTGCAGCACAGGCAGTGACTTTGTTGCATCCAGAGAACTATTGTTATTTTGATATGTTGCGCACCAAGCTCAATTGGGGCTAATCGCGCCAAACAATTTAAGAAAAAAATAAATAAACACTATGTTACAAGCATTAACGATTCGTGATTTTGTCATTGTCGAGCGACTAGACTTAGAGTTTGCTGACGGCTACACCACACTCACTGGTGAGACAGGCGCAGGTAAATCCATCCTCATCGATGCTTTGTCGCTGACGCTGGGTGCGAGAAATGATGGTGGTGTCACGCGTGCAGGCTGTGACAAAGCCGAGATAATCACCACCTTTGATGTAGAAGACAATCAAGCGGTACAGGACTGGTTTGAAGAAAATGCACTCGATGCAGAAGCGAGTCTTATCTTAAGGCGTGTGATTTATGCCGATGGCCGTAGCCGTGCGTTTATCAATGGTGTAGCTTCCACTGTGGCGCAGCTCAAAAGTGTTGGCGCATATCTGATCGACATCTATAGCCAAAATGCACACCATTCTTTAATGCAGGCGCAAGTGCAAAGAGATATTCTTGATGCCTATGCAGGGTTGGCAGTATTAAGAAAAGAAGTCGCTACTCACTATATTGAGTGGCACCAACTGCATCTTAAAAAAATCGATGCTGAAAAAAATGCTAGTGCTTATGAAGATGAGCTAGCAGAGTTGCGAGACAAAGTGCAAGAGCTCACACAGCTAGACTTTACACTGGAGTCCTGGGAGCAGTTGCAACAAGATCACAACCGCTTAGCCAACGGCGCTGGTTTGATCGCCGGCGTTGAATCTAGTTTAGACATTTTGGCTTCCGAAGAGCGTGGTGCCAATGGCATGCTGGTACAGGTGTTGGCTAAGTTGGTCGCGTTGCAAGAGATTGATCCATCACTCAAAGAAGTGGTGCAAAATGTTGACACGGCGGTGATTCAGCTCGAAGACGCCACGCGCGATTTAAACCGCTATTTACAAGATTCTGATTTAGACCCAGCCAAGCTAGAAGAAACAGAAGCCCACATTCAACAAGTGCATCAGTTTACGCGTAAATACCGCACACAGCCTGAGACATTGCCAGCAATGATGACCGAAAGTCAGGCCAGAATCACCACGCTAGAAGCCTTTAGCGCTGATGGTGCATTGCAAGCGGCAGAGGCTGCGGCTTTTGAGGCTTATCAGACCATTGCAAAAAAACTCACTGACAAACGATCAGCAGCCGCCAAACAGTTAGGCCAAGAGATTACAGCTGAAATGCAGCGCCTTTCACTGGCGGGTGGCCAGTTTGCAGTGCAACTAAGTTCAATAGAGCCTAGTCGCTATGGTGGTGAAGTGGTCGACTTCTTAGTCGCAGGCCATGCAGGTGTTACACCCCGTCCGCTCAACAAAGTAGCTTCTGGTGGTGAGCTATCACGCATTAGTTTGGCTTTGCATGTGGTCACAGCCACTAAGGGTAGTGTGCCGTGCATGATTTTTGATGAGGTTGATGTGGGGATTGGCGGCGCTGTGGCAGAAGTGGTTGGGCAGCTACTCAAGCAATTGGGGCAACAACGTCAGGTGCTAGTGATTACGCATTTGGCGCAAGTCGCTGCACAGGCGCAACAGCATTTGCAAGTCAGCAAAACGCAAGCTGATGGCGTGACCTTAAGTCATATTAAGCCGCTGGATCAGGCGGCACGTATTGAAGAAGTTGCGCGCATGATTGGTGGGGTTGAAATGACGGATGCGACCTTGAATCATGCTAAGGAAATGTTGGGGCATTAAGTGGGATAGTGATAGCTCATTTCTGAAATTTGTAGGATATTGGTTTGATGTCATAGGCCGCTCGTGCCGCGGCTGGCAGTCTCTTTATTTTGCTTGTTCAAAATAAAGAAACCAAACAAAACGACACCCCAGCAAACCCGTTCCTTCGGAATTCCCTGTGCTGCTCAAATAAATGGGCGGCGATCTAAACTCGCTACGCTCAAACAGACGATCACCGAAAGCCCCCATTTATTTTGCGCTGCTCGGCGTGTTAAATGGGGAATTCAAATTGAATTTGGTTGTTCCGTGGCTAAAACTAAATACCTCGCATATTTAAAGCCCCTTTTATCACGCTGAGCAACGCAGAATTGTTGGGAGATTTCGGTGGATGCATGTCTGAGCGAAGCGAGTTTCACATTGCACTTAGCGCTTTAGCGGTTAGTGAAATGGTGATGACCCTTGCGGTTACGGCCAGTCGCGGCATGAGCGACCTATTCAATCAAACGATAAACCTAACAAACAAACTACCAGCGATGGGTAAATAATGCCATACGACAGTTCAGCGTTGAATTGTACTGTCTTTAGTCAAGTAATATGATGTAGCAAAAGAATGACTCAACATCAAAAAAGGCCGCCAAAGCGACCTTAAATGACCAGTGTTTGGATGGTCATCGCAAACAGTGGTTAAGAGGGTGTGAGCAGGGTTTAGTTACCCGCCATATGTATTAAGAACACAGCTAAGAACGCTCACGGCGGCCAACACCCACTAACATTACGAGCCCTAAGGTTAACATCGCATAGGTGGTGGGCTCAGGCACAGAGGAAACAGCCGATTGCTGTACCGAGGCAGTCAGTACTCCGCTGTCAACAATCGTATTAGTACCAAGTGTCCGTCCTCCTCGGAACTGATCCATCCAATTAAAGGAAAAAGTATCTTTGCCATCGCTTATATCCGTGAATACGTAAATTAAACCAATAGACTCTGTAGCACCTGTGCTGTCCGTGTGATTCCAAATTACATAACCAGGGGAGAAAAGTGTTGAGACGGGCGTACCATCGGTTGCGTGCGTATGAACATTGTGATGGTTGGGGTTTGTAAGGTAAAGATCAAAACCGGACAACACATCCGTCACTTCATCTTTGATGTAGGTGCCCCTAAGATAGTCGTTGGTATCAAACTCGTAAACAATCGCATTGGCTTGGCTGCCTAATCCAAGGGTAACGATAAACAAAGCCAGCTGTAGTAACGGCATTAGATTATTCATAATTCAAAGCGCGATTGCGGCGGCTAACGCCAGTTAATAAAACTAAGCCTAAGATAAGCATGGCATAGCTAGAAGGTTCTGGAACCGCAGCGGTAGCATTGGCTTGTGCTTGTGCTTGTTGTACAAATTGCGCGTAAGTGAAATTGTCAGAATTAGCACCATGAGTACCATTGATGGTCGTGGCGCCTCCTGCGCCCTCAACAATCCCTTTGGGCGATACATAAAAATGTCCGATTCTAGCGCCAGACCAGTGATGGTATCTTGGTTCACTCGGGTCGAAGGGGTAATCGATATGTCCTGGGCCGATGACACCGGCCGTACAGCCATAGGTATTGCTACAACCAGTCGCCCATGCTGATGGGGCTGTGTTTCCATCGAGGTAATCGTAGTTATTGACGAAGACCTGGTCTAACAGTGCTTGGGAGAAATCGCGGGTGTGCGCATCGCTTAAAATAAAACTATGACCACCATTCGCGATAAAGTCGTTGATTTCTGTGCTAAACGTCACATCGTATAAGACACCATCGACGTCTACGTTTAATGCGCCTGTTAGTGCCGTCGTATCACCCTCGGGCAGATGGACCACAGCGGCTGTGGCTGTCTGTGTAAAGGATAGAACCGATGCTGTTATCGTAACAGCTGAGAGGAACTGTTTAAATATATTCACGGAATGCTCCAGTAGACTTTTTATTAGTGTTAGTAAATTGCCACGGGGTATTGTAAATAAGAGTTAAGAAAAGGGAAATAGTCTAAAAGATTAAAAAATCGTGTAATTCATTGCTTTAATTTTTGAGATTTCAACAGTAACGTTATTGTAGCTAGCCAAGCCGTGCTTTATTTGGCGTAATGTGATTTGGTCAATGTCATCCTTGCGAGTCAAGACCACTTTGTCACTTGCTCAACCTACTAGTAACCATTTAAGTTAATAATAGGTCGTGATTGATTGGGTGAAAGGTATCAGCAGCGTTGATCAGTGCATTCGCGGTCAGCGATTGCACACCATAGACTTCTACTTTGCATTGGTATTGATGGCGTAAATGTTCGGCGAGGATACTGAAGTCGCCATCGCCAGAAACCAATATTATCGTATCACTTGGCTCTGCATGGGTAATGGCATCAATGGTAATGCCAACATCCCAGTCACCTTTTGCCGTGCCATCGATGCGTTTGATAAACGGTTTGAGTTTGACTGTAAAGCCGATGCCTTTGAGGATGTGTTGAAATTGGCGCTGCTTTTCATCGCCTCGGTCAATCGCATAGGCAAAAGCGCGGTGCACTTGCCTATTTTTGGTGGCTGTTGCCCAAAATGCGTTGTAGTCAAAGTGACGCTGAAAGGCTGATTTGCTGGTGTAGTAAACGTTTTGCACGTCGACTAAAATAGTGACTATTTCCATTGGCGGAAGCGTTAGGTGACTTGTTTAAGCCTTGTTCTTACTTATCGCTATCGTGATCGCAGGGCACTTTTGTACAGTCTGCATAAATGTACAGTGAGTGATCGCTAATTTTAAAGCCGCGTTCTTCGGCGACTTGATGTTGTAGGGCTTCGATCTCATCATTACAGAACTCTTCTACATGACCGCATTTTAAGCAAACAATATGGTCATGATGGCTGCCGTTGTTGAGTTCAAACACAGCTTTGCCGCTTTCAAAATGGTGTCGGATTAATAAGCCAGCATCTTCAAATTGGGTTAACACACGATAAACCGTGGCAAGCCCAACATCTTCACCAGTGGTGATCATGGTTTTATAGATGTCTTCCGCAGAAAGATGTCGATCATCACTGTTCTCAAATAGCTCTAAGATCTTAAGTCGAGGTAGCGTCGCTTTTAAACCAACGCTTTTTAATTCTTTTTGATCTGGCATACTTTCTCCGGGTTTTTTTTGGAACACGCAACGTGGTATATTACGGGTTCTTTCTATTTAAAGTTACATTATGCACAAGTTTTTAATCCTAGTCATGGCTTTGTTTTTAGTCGCGTGTGGCACTGCAATCCCAAGTGCTAAGCCATATAAATTGGAAATTCAGCAGGGAAATGTCGTTACTTCCAAGATGCTGCTTCAGCTCAAGCCAGGTATGACGAAATCTCAAGTGCGCTATATTATGGGCACACCATTAATTCAGGATAGTTTTCACGGTAATCGCTGGGACTATTTTTATCAGATGCGTGAGTCTGGCAAAGTGACGGCGCAAAGACGTATTTATTTAACCTTTAATAACGAAGTGTTAGGCAAGGTTTATGGCGATGTGGTGCCAGAGGGTACAGCAGGTGCTGTGGCAGAAAATGATGCTGCACTCAAAGGTACGCGTGTCGTTCAGCCTAAGATCCAGAAAAAAGAAAAAGGCTTTTTTGATGGCTGGAAATTTTGGAAGGACAAAGACGATCTAGATGACCTTGAAGTGCCTAAACCAAGCGAGCAACCGATTGACTTAAGTGAAGAAGAGCTAGAAAAAGCTGAAGCTGAGAAAAAGAAAAAAGGTTTTTTTAGCCGTCTGAAATTCTGGGGTGATGACGAAGATGAGGCAGAGCAATCAGAGGATGGCATCGAAAACCTCAATGGCGTTGAAATGATTGAAATACCGACAGAAAAACGATAACAAGACTATTTAGAAAAAAGAGTAATCATGACAAAACCAGTAAAAGTAGTGATTGCAGGATGTTCAGGCCGAATGGGTCAGGCACTGTTATCTTGTGTATTTGCAGATGAGGCCCTAAGCCTGCATGGTGCGATAGACAGTAAAACCAGCACCATGTTAGGCCAAGATGCAGGGGCTTTGCTCGGCCAGCAATCTGGTGTGACCGTAACCGATAATGTTGCGCAAGCCATCGATGGTGCAGATGTGCTGATTGATTTTACTCGCCCAGAAGCCACCAGTGTTTACCTAAGTGCTTGCCAAGCGGCGAATGTGAAATTAGTGATTGGTACGACTGGTTTTTCTGATGCAGAAAAAGCCAATATCACTGCGGTGAGCGAGAAAGTGGGTGTGGTGTTTGCGCCTAATATGAGTGTGGGTGTGACTTTGCTCATTAATTTGGTAGGACAAGCCGCACAAGTATTGAAAGATGACTTTGATATAGAAGTGGTGGAAATGCACCATAAGCATAAAGTTGATGCCCCCTCAGGCACGGCTTTACGCTTAGGCGAAGCTGCTGCTGCGGGTATTGGTGAAGATCTAAACGATGTGGCAATTTACGCGCGCGAAGGCAATACTGGCGTGCGCGAAGGTGGCAAGATCGGCTTTGCCACTTTACGCGGCGGTGATGTGGTCGGTGACCATACGGTGATTTTAGCGGGTGAAGGTGAACGTGTAGAGTTAACGCATAAGGCCAGCAGCCGCGCAACTTTTGCATTAGGCGCTTTACGCGCTGCAAAATACCTTGAGGATAAGTCAAAAGGGCTATTTGATATGCGCGATGTGCTGGGTTTGAAATAAATTGATATTCTGTTTGTAAAAAAAGCGTCCTAAGGGGCGCTTTTTTTGTATGTAAATTCTTACCAATTACATAAATCTCTTATTGAATATAAGGAATTGCCTATTTTGATTGCAAATTAAACTGAAAATAGCTGTTGCTATTTGCCTAAATGAGAGATAAGTTATGTTAATGATTGTTAATTAATTTTCAATTGTTGCGACACAAAAATAATAAGTAGAAGTGAAATGGCAAGGTTAAATAGCATTTTTGTAGGACTTGTGTTCAGTTTTAGCATGGTCAATGCCAATGCAGCAATACATACTTTGTCTTTTGAAACGTTGACATCAGGTGGGGTTTTTGCATTTCTTGATTTTAATGACACGGATAGTGTATTTACAATAAGAGATAACACTGCGAATGGCTTTTTGTCTAACTCCGCTGGTG
>CAZCBF010000080.1:0-9172 GCA_964496895.1 uncultured Methylophilaceae bacterium
CAAATGCAATCGCTGCGTGATAACCCAGCTTGTGCAAAAGAAGAGTATGACCGCCTGCTAGATACGCAAGATCGAGGTATGTTTAGTGAATTGAGTTTTGATCCTGCGCAAGACATCACCGCACCTTATTTAAACACTGGTGCCAAGCCAAAAATGGCAGTGTTGCGTGAGCAAGGTGTCAATGGACATGTCGAAATGGCCGCAGCGTTTGATCGCGCAGGCTTTGCCAGTACCGATGTGCATATGAGCGATATTTTAGCAGGTCGTGTTTCACTGAAAGATTTTGCCGGTTTGGTTGCATGTGGTGGTTTCTCATACGGCGATGTGCTGGGAGCGGGTGAAGGATGGGCGAAGTCGATCTTGTTTAACCCGCGTGCGTTTGATGAGTTTTCAGCGTTCTTTAACCGTCAAGATAGTATTGCTTTGGGCGTGTGTAATGGTTGCCAAATGATGAGTAACTTGCGTGACCTTATTCCAGGCGCGAGACACTGGCCACATTTTGTCAAAAATCAATCAGAGCAGTTTGAAGCACGTCTCGCCATGGTTGAAGTGCTTGAATCACCGTCGGTCTTCTTCAAAGGCATGGAGGGCAGCAAACTGCCAATCGCAGTTGCCCATGGTGAGGGTTTTACCGAGTTTAAGCATGCGCAAGCGGCTGATGCTGTACTAGACAAGCAATTAGTCACCACGCGCTATATCGACAATGCCGGTCAAGCCACTGAGCAATACCCACTGAACCCCAATGGATCGCCACAGGGCATTACGGGACTCACTAGTGAAGATGGTCGCTTTAGTATCATGATGCCGCATCCTGAACGCGTGGTTCGACAGGTACAAAATATATGGACACAATGCGGGGACGCAGAAGATGCTGCTTGGTTACGCTTGTTTAGAAACGCTAGGGCGGCAATTCGTTAGCGACAATGGTATTTTTATTGTAGGCAGTGATTGTTAATCACAAAGCTGTGTGGCTGATGGTATGGTTGATTTTTTAAGCATAGCTGGGGTTGGTTTGTCTTTGCCTTTTTAGTGATACCCGCGCTATTAATTTTTTTGGTTTGTGTTTATCGATTGCTCATCGGTTTTGCCTTAAGGTTTTCACCTGAAGGGCGGATGACTCACTGGCTCTTGCAGCAACAGCACCAGTCTTTTGTACGACAATATTCTCTTTTGGAAATAGGTTTGGGCTGCATCATAGTCATTGCCCTCTTGGCAGTAACGGTTGTGTATGCCTAACTTATTTTTCATCTATTCCAACGCAATTTCCTGATTGAGTTAATCTAAATTAAACTAATTTGTCAATTTGTTGCCAAATGTAATTCAAACGTGACATGCGTCACATTCTTAATGGTTTTACTTAGGGATAATGCACTTTGACAGTGCTAAAGTAATGACCACATAAATATAAGTTCTGGAGAAAATTTAGCATGAGTTTTTTTAAAGTATTACTAGCCATTTTAGCACTAAGCGTTTCTTTGCAAGCTAGCGCAAAAGAATATTATGACCCGACAGATGAAGAGAACATGGAGCTTACCAATGCCATTGCAGATGGTGATTTAGCTATTGTCAAAAAATATCTCGACAAAGGGATTGATATTAATGATGGTCATGAGTTGTTTGCATGGCCACCACTGTTGATGGCTGCGGGCAAAAACCAGACTGAAATTGTGAAATATCTTGCGGTACAACCAGGGGTTGATCTTGATTATCGCCACCCAGCAACCAAGTGGACAGCATTTATGCATGCAGCCTATATTGGTAATGAAGAGCTGGTGGTGTTTTTGGCAGAAAAAGGCGCTGATATTCACATGAAAACGAAAGGCAACGTGTCTATCGTGCGTGTGGTCAGAGAAACTGGCAATGACAAAATGGTTGAGATTTTAGAAGGCATGGGCATCAAGGATGATGGCTGCCAAGCGGTAGAATGTTTCTAAAGAGGCATGCAATATGTCTCTTTTGTCAGGTGTGATTAAGCATCAAAGGAGAGGGGGGAGACGTATCATGGATAGAAGAAATTTTATAAAACTGGCATCGACTGGTGTGGCAGCCAGTCTTGTTGCGCAGACTTTACCAGGCTGCACAAACAGTGATCAGGCGACTAAAGGTCGTGTGGTGGTGGTTGGTGGTGGTTTTGCAGGCTCTACAGTGGCTAAATACATCCGTAAATGGAGTGAAGGTGCGATTGAGGTTGTGGTCGTTGAGCCAAACGATAATTTTATTTCTTGTCCGCTGAGTAATTTGGTTTTGGGCGGTAACAAAACCATAGATGACTTGACCTTTAGCTATGACACACTGAAAAAGACCTATGGTATTGAGTGGGTTAAAGATATGGTGACTGCGATTGATATCGATAAAAAGACAGTCACCATGCAGCATGGTGATTTAAGCTATGACCGTTTGATCGTGGCACCTGGTATTGATTTTATGTATGACAATATGCCAGCGTTGGCCGATATCGAAGTACAAAAACAAATTCCTCACGCTTGGAAAGCTGGCTGGCAAACGGTGAATTTGCGTAAGCAATTAGAAGCCATGCATGATGGTGGTGTGGTTGCGATGCATATTCCACCAACGCCTTACCGCTGCCCACCTGGCCCTTATGAGCGTGCTTCACAAATCGCTTGTTATCTCAAAGAGCACAAGCCAAAGTCTAAATTAATCGTCTTAGATACCAATGCCAATATCGTCTCAAAGCGCGGCTTATTTGAAAAAGTCTTTACTGAGCAATATGGCGATATTATCGACTATCGTACTGATCAGGCACTGGTTTCAGTGGATGTAAAAACTAAGACCGTGGTGACTGATTTTGATGAAGTTAAAGCTGATGTCCTGAATGTGATTCCACCACAGCGTGCAGGTAAAATCGCACAGATGGCACAACTGAATAATATCGATAACCGCTGGTGTGAAGTGGACTTTCTCACTTATGAATCAGCTGTTGCGAAAGATGTACACGTGTTGGGCGATGCGATTTCAGCGGGTACACCGAAGTCTGGCCAGATGGCGACCAATACTGCCAAAGTCTGCGCCAATGCGGTGGTTCAATTGATGATGGGTAACCCTGTTAATCCAGACCCAATTTATTCCAACACTTGCTATAGCTTTGTTAATGACAAAGAAGCAATTCACGTGGCGGCAATGTTCCGTTATGACCCTGAAAAAGGCATTATGGTGAAAAAAGGCGGTACAAGCTTATCACCCGAACCTGCAGCGTTTGAAGCGCGTGATGCAAACTACTGGGCGAAACATATCTGGACGGATGTGCTCTCTTAGTTCGATATCAATGTAGCAGTACTTAAATGAAATAAATACGCAGGTGCAAGTCTTGAAGTTTATTGTTGCCTTAATCAGTACAGCCGTTGGACTAGTGTTTCTGGGTAACGCGGCTGGTCAAGCGCTGAATGCGGCGCGTATCAATGAAAAGCTGGCTGCACTAAAGGTACATCCAGACTTTCATATTAGCTTGTTTGCGGGGCATCTAGAGGGGCAAAATTTAGCCAGTGCCCGCCTTATGACTGTTGGTCCAGACGGTAACCTTTATTTATCGCTCACTAGACAAAACAAAGTCGTGATGTTGCCAGATGTTGATCAAGATGGCATCGCCGATGAAGTTGTCACCGTCTATGATCAGGGTTTAAATAAGCCACATGGTTTGGTCTTTGTTGGATCGCACTTATACATTGCTAATCAAGATGGTGTGATCAAACTCAATCAAACCACCTGGCCTGCCTCAGGTGCCACACCAATTATCGAAAACCTACCAACAGGCGGGCATAAACTCAAAACCTTGCATGTGGGGCCTGATGCGCATTTTTATCTGAACATCGGCTCTAGTTGCAATGTGTGTGTTGAGCAAGATGCTACCCGTGCAACCATTGTGCGTTATACGCTGGAAGGTAAGCCAGCTGGTGCACTGGTCACACTGGGGCGTCATGCTCAGTCAGCCATTTGGGCACATGGTTTACGCAATTCACAAGGATTTGCTTGGCACCCTGTGAGTAAGGCGATGTTTGCCACCAATAATGGCGCGGACAATCGCTCACAAACGAAAGGCGGCAGGGTTGATGATAATTTGCCACCAGAGCACTTTAATCAAATTGAGCGCGGTAAGCATTATGGTTGGCCGTATTGTTGGGGTGATCAGTTTCAAGACCCTAACTTTGTTGGCAAGGAGGGCTTCTGCCAATCGACAACCCCACCCCAAGCAACGTTTACTTCACATTCCACCCCTATGGGTTTTGCCTTTTTACATCAAGCGAAAGTACCCGCTGCATTTAAATCGGATGCGATAGTGGCACAGCATGGTTCTTGGAATCGTCAACAACCCTCTGGTTATGCGCTAAGGCGTCTTCGGTTTAATGCACAACATCAACCCGTTGGCTCTGAAGCTTTTGTGACGGGATGGCTTGAAGGCATCCATGCATGGGGTCGTCCAGTGGATGTTGTGGTAGGGAACGACCGAGCGATTTATGTGTCAGATGATAAGATGGGTGTGATCTATCGTATGACTAAAAAGTAACTGTTTGATGGTCGCTGACGTATTTGTAGTTGATTCTCATCAATGACCTTTATTTTTGAAGGAGTTTGAAATGCGTTATTTTAACCGACTTACCCAAAGCCTTAGTGCGCTGTTTCTGATTGCATCTGGCTTTATTACATTTAGCCTTATTGCGCTAGCACTCTCTACCCCAGCCAATGCGAACACATCACAAACTGTTGTGTACATCGATCCTGTGTTTTATCAGCACCAAGAACGCTTGCTGCACCCTTACTATAACTATTGGTTTAGCCAAGGCCCTACTGTGGAGTCAGTCGCAATGAGTGCGCTGAAAAAGCAAGCTGGAAAAGTGCAATTGTGTGAAGCTGGGCAAGTCGCGCAACAAGTGATTGCACTTTCGCCAACTATTTTTTATAACCCGCAAATCAGGCGCTATTACAGCACGATCAAGGCAACAGTGTATGCAGGCGATGGTACATTGCTCGGGACTTTTGAAGGTAATGGCGAGCAAGATGGTTTTCAATCTGTTGATGTAGGCTTGCAGGGGCATATGAAAGCCGCGTATGTTGCGGCAATGGACGACTTGCTCAGTGTGATCAAATTATCACAAGACAAGCAGCTGAATAGTGACGTAAAATTACCCTGCCAAATTATCGGTGCGCAAACAAAGCCGAACTATATCCGCTAAGCGCCTATTTGTTAATTATCTTGGGTTAATATGAAATCTACTATTTTAAGTTTAATTGCACTATTGTGTGTCGCTTGTGGGCAGACGCCAGCAGACAGCCAAGTGGCTGAAACCGATTCAAAAATGATGCTAAAAGCAATCACAGGACTCAAAACACCCGAATCAGTAGTACAGGCCAAAGATGGCAAGATCTATGTCTCAGAGATCAATGCGTTTGGTACAGACGGTGATGGTCAGATCAGCGTGATTGAAAACAATCAAGCCAGTCTCTTCGTCGATGGTTTGGATGACCCAAAGGGTTTAGTCATCATTGACCAGTGCTTATATGTGGCAGATAAAACTCAAATCGTTAAGTATGATCTAGCGACCAAAGAAAAATCAGTCTTTGTAGCTGCCGAAGCGTTTCCTCAAGCGCCGCAGTTTTTAAATGATTTAGAGGCTGACCCAAAAGGTAATTTATACGTGTCTGATAGTGGGGACATTATGGGCACTGGCAAAGGTGGCGTGATTTATAAAATCAACGGCCAAGGCGTGGTGACCAAGTTAGCCGATGGCGCGAGTAGTGATCTGATTATGGCGCCGAATGGATTGCTAGCCGATGATACGAGTCGTTACCTAACTATTGTCGACTTTACTTCTGGTGTTTTGTATGGACTTGATACTGAGACTGGTGAAGTGATTGAGGATGCCGAAGGTTTTGGCGGCGGCGACGGTGTGGTTCATCATTCTAGTGGTGATTTGTATGTGAGTGACTGGAAAAATGGCAAAGTGTTTCGCATGAATCGCAAGTCGGAAGTTAGTTTATTGAAAGGCGGTTATCAAGCGGCGGCTGATATTGCGATTACCAAAGATGAGCGCTATTTAATGGTGCCAGACATGAAAGCGGGTGTGCTAGACTTTATCGCCTTGGATAAGCCTGAGTAAATCACCAATTGATCGAACAATCACTGCGCCATGCCTGTTTATGCTTGCTGGCGCAAGACAACCCATTCAAAAAATCGACCGCAGTCCGTCAGCTCGCACAGTCTTGGCGTGATGGCGATGTTAGCTTAGATACTGAAGAATCGTTATCGGCAGCAGCACTTGCGTTATCGATACCTGGTCGTCCAGAAAAGCCTGAGCTAGTGCACCCCAAAGTACTTAAAAACCGATCTATGCGCACTTTAGAAGGCCGTGCGGCCTTGATTCATGCGCTTGCACATATTGAGTTCAATGCCATTAATTTATCCTTAGACGCGGTTTGGCGCTTTAGCGCGATGCCAGAGCAGTTTTATACTGATTGGCTAAGCGTTGCCGATGAGGAGTCGTATCATTTCAGCTTGTTGAATGAGCACCTAGAAAGTTTGGGTTATGCTTATGGTGATTTACCCGGGCACAATGGTTTATGGGAGATGACCGAAAGAACCAAAGCCGATGTGCTGGATAGAATGGCACTCGTGCCAAGAGTGCTGGAAGCGCGAGGCCTTGATGCAACGCCAAGTATTAAGAATAAATTAGTACAAGCAGGCGACCAACGCGCGGGGGAGATACTGGATATTATCTTGCGCGACGAAATTGGCCATGTTGCGATTGGTAATCACTGGTTTAACTGGTTATGCGAAGCACGTGCGCTAGACCCACTGACGTCTTTTGAAGCGATAGCCCTTAAACATGATGCGCCTAGAATGCGCCCGCCCTTTAATATTCCTGCCCGTGAAGCGGCAGGTTTTACCGCAGATGAGATCGCTTATTTAACGCAGAATTGTTAATGCGTGAAATCACCGGTGGATTAAAGCGACATTAACCCAATCGCACCATCCAGCCCAACGGCATTAATGGCATAGGTCGCTTGCGCTTGGACGATAGGTTTGGCGTGGTAAGCAATGCCCACTTCTGCGACATCCATCATCTTGAGATCATTCGCGCCATCGCCTATGGCCATTGTTTGCAGAGGGCTTAGACCCAGACGATCACGTAGCGCGATTAACTCATCAGCTTTGCGTTGAGCATCGATAATATCGCCCAGTACGCGCCCTGTTAGTTTGCCATCAATAATTTCCAGCGTATTCGCAACTGCAAAGTTTAAGCCGAGCATTTCTTGCACACGGTCTGCAAAGAAGTTAAAACCACCAGAAACCAGCATCGTGACCACATCATTGGCTTTACATTGATCAATCCAAGCTTGTGCGCCTGGGCTGAGTGTCAGCCTTTCTTCCAGTACCCGCATCAGATCGGTTTCTTTCAAGCCTTTTAATAAGCCAACGCGCTCTCGCAAACTTTCGGCAAAGTCTAGCTCGCCCTGCATCGTACGTTCGGTAATCGCTGAGATTTGTGGTTTTAACCCTTGCATATCAGCAATCTCATCAATACATTCGATCGTGATCAGTGTGGAATCCATGTCCATCACACAGAGCTTGATGTGGTGCAGGCTGTGCTTGTTGGGCACTAGCGAGACATCAATTTTTTGCTCATGGCAGAATTGGTTGATATTGTCAGGAATGCTATCAAAGTCAACATTGAGGTAGTAGCTATGCTGTGCGGTTTGGGTAAACTGTCGGTGGTTGGCAATAACACTGTGCAGATGCATTAGGTGTGCGTTTTGAATGTGGGGTGCTTGTAATACTAGGCGCATATTTTGATAAGGGTTTGATCGATTGTGCAAATTATAACAGTACTTGTTTGGAAACAAGGTTTGTATCGCTTAAATTAAGCGGCAGATTTTATTTAAACGAAATCAATGTTAATCTAGATCAATAAAGACATCAGTTACTAATAATAAAATCGTTTTAAAAACTATTAAAGGGAAGTTATGAGTACACTCGATCGCACTAGCCTTAATTGGCTGAATTTACCCAATTTACCGCTGCCTCTCAAAGGTTTGTTTGTCGGTTATTTGTTGGTTGTTGGTGTAGGCTTGCTGATGGCAGGCGCCCAAATTATGATGACGCATGGTATGGCCGATGGCAAAGTCGGTTTGTCAGTGAACGATGTGGTCTATAGTTATTACGGCGATAGAACCCATAGCAAGCTAGAGAGTAAGCTTAATGGTTCAATGAAAGCCAATGCGCCAGAAGAGGTACGTCAAGATATTATTGGCTGGGTACATCGTGGTGCCACTAAAAAAGAGTGGGAGGCTAAGTACGAAGGTGTGTTTAAGCAGCACTGTGTGATGTGTCATAGCGCCATGCCGGGTATTCCTAACTTTAAAAACTTTGAAGAAGTACAAAAAGTCGCAGCGACGAGCCATGGCGCGTCGTTTCAAAGTCTCACGCGTGTGTCACATATACATTTGTTTGGGATTAGCTTTATTTTCTTTTTCATCGGGCTGATTTTCAGCTTTGCTGTTAATGTACCTAGGCGTGTGAAAGTGATTGCGATTTTCTTTCCATTTGCTTTTCTGATCGTTGATATTTTGTCTTGGTGGCTCACCAAGTTAAGCCCCGGTTTTGCATGGCTGACGATTATTGGTGGTATTGGCTATAGTCTAGCTTCGGTTTATATGTGGGTGACGAGCATGTATCAAATGTTGATATTGTCACGTAATGGTCAAGCTTATGGCAATGCTTGGGCTCAAGATTTGTAGAGAGATTAAGCGCTCAAATTAAGAAGTAAAAAAAGGGCTCCAGAGGAGCCCTTTTTACTGCTGGTCTTAATGATTAAGAGCCAATGATGCCACCATCTTTACGACGGATAACCAACGTACAGTCACGTGGTAAAGTCACGCCATCAGACTCAGCTGGGAAGCTGGTTGCCTCTGGGTTGCCGTTACCAGGATGCTGGATGTTGATGAAAGCCGTGCGGTAGTCTGGAGTGATTGTGAAACCAGTAATTTCATCGCTAGTTACACCCACTAATAAACGCTTAGGCTCTGGTTTTTCTGCCGTTGTATCAAAGACCACTAGCTGATCTTGCAAGCCATCTGGTTGGCCGCCATCAGTACCGATGAATAAACGGCCATATGGGTCAGCCCATGCAGCATCAGGGTCAGTGAATACCGCTTCTGTGCC
>CAZCBF010000081.1:0-9093 GCA_964496895.1 uncultured Methylophilaceae bacterium
TTACGCTTCAAGAATACGGTATCGAAGCATCAACATTCGTGACAGCAACCCTCAGCGCGCTCATCGTAGGCAAAGTGATTATTCTGACTGACCTGATGCCATTTATAAACCGCTTTCCGCACAAGCCAATCATTTATAACATTATCTGGAAATCTACGCTTTAGCTAATTGCTTCTTTTATCATTCGCTACATTGAGCACTTGATTCACTTTTTGAAGCAGTATGGAAACTTCAGTATTGCGCATCAACACTTAGTCGATGAAGTGGTTTGGCCGCATTTTTTCGTGACACAAATTTGGTTATTTGTTTTATTTCTTATCTACTGCACCTTAACCGAACTGATGCGCGTGTTGGGTAGTGATCGCATTCGCACCATCTTTTTTGGCGATGCCCATCTAAATAAGAAATAGCGCTTCATAGCTGATATGGTCCTACGATTAGTAGTGATTAAGCGATTGAATAGCCATTCGACCAAAAGGCACCTTTACTTCAAATCATATTGATCTAATTTATACCACAGAGATCGTTCACTAATTTCTAACAACTTAGCCGCTTTGGCTTTGTTACCCTTACAGGCGGCGATTGCTTTATTAATCAATTTAATTTCTAATTGTTTGGTTAACTCCGGTATCGAGTGGGTATTCTCTATGCCGACCGCAACCGTTGCATCGCTCACGCCTGCTGTCATTTCGCGTGGTAGGTGTTTCGCTTCAATTTCGCCACTGCCTGCAAGAATCGCCGCACGCTCCATCACGTTTTCTAACTCACGCACATTGCCAGGCCAGCCATAGTGTTCCAATTGAATCAATGCTTCTTCACTGAGAGTCGCACCGCGTTGATTGAGGAAAAATTCACAGAGCAACTTAATATCAGCACGACGCTCTTTGAGCGCAGGCACATTGAGTTGAAAGACATTCAATCGGTAGTATAAATCCTCCCTTAACTTGCCTTCTTTCACCGCTTCCATTGGATCGCGATTAGTCGCAGCCACGATACGGTTATCCAATTTAATTTGTTTATTACTGCCTAATTTTTCTATCACACCCTCTTGCAGTGCGCGTAGCAATTTAGCCTGCAAGGCCATAGGCATTTCGGTGATTTCGTCTAAAAACAAAGTACCTTTGTCGGCTAATTCAAACTTACCGACACGTGTTTTAACAGCGCCTGTAAACGCCCCTTTTTCATAACCAAAGAGTTCTGATTCCAACATTTGCTCTGGAATGGCTGCACAATTGACCGCGACAAACAAACCATCTTGACGGTCAGAAGCTTGGTGAATGGCGCTCGCGACTAGCTCCTTACCCGTACCAGTACTCCCTTGAATCAAAACAGTCGCTTTTTCAGGCCCAACTTGGGCGATCATTTGTTTAAGCTGTTGCATGGCTTCACTTTCACCAATCATGCCATCGACTTGTATTTTAGTTTCAGCTTTGAGATAAGTGTTCTCTATCGTCATGCGTTGCACTTCTAATGCTTTGGCTATTGCAACTTCTAACACTTCCAGATCAAACGGACGCAATATATAATCAGCCGCACCATGCTTCATCGCCTCCACGGCAGTTTCAATCTCACCTTGTGCGGTCACGATGATGAATGGCGTGGTGTCACCCTCTTCTCGCAAATATTTGAGCAGTGCTAAACCATTCATGCCTGGCATATGCAAATCGCTTACAATCAAGTCGATCTGTTCTTTTTTTAATACCGCGAGTGCCGCCCTACCATGCTCTGCAGACAGTGGCTCATAACCCGCTTGGCGCAAGCTAATCTCTAATAATCGGCGCATATTGGGTTCATCATCAACTGCTAAAATGCGTTTTAAGTTGTTATTATTCATCGAGTTGCCTTGGGATGTTTAGGTTGAATTGTGCCCCACCAAAAGGGCTGGTTTGATAACTAATGTGGCCTTGGTGTGCTTCTGTAATTTGCCTCACAATCGCAAGACCCAGACCAACACCACCTGCGCGATTGGTAAAAAATGGCTCAAAAATTTCTTTTTGCAAAGCAGCATCAATCCCCTGGCCATCATCCATCACTTGAATCAAAGTATGCGTGTCATTCTGTGAGAGCTTCACGATGACTTTCCCTTCTTCAGGCAAAACCTGTATCGCATTCATCACCAAGTTCATGATGGCTTGTGTCATTTGGTCTGCATCAATACTGGCCAGTATGTCTTCTTGGTTAGCTTCATAGAGTAATCCAATTTGTTTTTTATCAGCCTGACTTTTTAAGATACCTAAATTGTGTTTAATCAAATCACCCAAATTGGTAGAAACAAAACTCGGTGGCCTTGGCCTTGCGGCATCAATTAGTGTGCTCACTAATTTATTTAAACGTTCAGTTTCTGCGCCAATAAAACTAACCACCTCTTTACCTTCGGCTGACAAACCTGCTTCACGTTTTAACACGTCTGCTGATGAACGCAGAATGCCTAAAGGTGTACGCACTTCATGGCTCATCGCAGCGGCCATCTCCCCCACCACGGCCAATTTAGCACCTCGGGTTAAATCAGCTTGCGACTTTTCTAAATCCAGCATCATGGTTTCAAAAGCCTGACCCAGCTCCCTCACTTCAGGTGGACCAGATTGCGGCGGTACGGTATGTGCCTTACCCGTAAAACTGCGTACAAAAGCCGTTAGTTTATTGATCGGCTCTGTGATTGCACTAGCGATGGGGCGCACTAATAAAACTGCCAATAGCATCAGCAATAACAGCAACCCAAGAAAAACATATCCCAATTGATGAACCGGTGCAATGGCTACCTCATGTAGCTTGTCTATCCGAATGTACCAATCAGGTAAGCTGCCTTCACTTGGTAATTGACTCACCGCCTTAACACCATGCGCTGACTCAATTTTTTGCCAATTAGGCGTGGTGGCCAAATACTCATACTGTTGATTAAACAAGGCGGCCGCGGTAGAGGCATCGGTGGCATGCCCCAATAGCTTGTTTACCAGCTGCCAGTTAAATTCAACGACCAAAGTGCCTAATGCAAAACCCGTCGTTTCATCAACGATCTGACTAGAGATCGGTAATACACCTACATTTAATTTGGAAATAACCAGCTGCTTCGAATCTTGTGCCGCTTTAAACCATGTGGGTCGCGAAGGCAGTTGCTGACCTAAATATCTAGCATCAGCAGAAGCAACCACAGTACCGAGTGTGTCCTGTACATACATGGCGCGGTAAATCTCACCATAACTCGCAGACAACCCACTTAAAAAAACAGACAAGCGCTTATCAACATCACCAATCTTAAGCTCTTGCATTACGGCAAGCTGACTCCAGGACTGCACATTACGCATACGCTCGTTCAGCATGCGTGTCAGGTCATTGGCCAATGCTGCACTACTGATTTTTAAATCACGCTGGATTTCTTGTTTGATCACCTGACGCGATTGATAAAAGCTCAGCGCACTCACCAATATTGCAGGGAGCAAACCTGCAATAATAAAAGCGAGGACTAAAAGTTGCTTAATGGTGAGTCTAGTTAACATATTATTTTATAAACGATTGCTTGCTGACAATAAGCAAATCAAAGGCCACTACGATTAAAATTGATGGATATAATACTGCCAACATGACAAAACTACTTATCTTAAACTTCAGTTTGCTCAGCCTTTGTTTACACGGCAATATTGCGCAAGCGAATGAAGCCCCTAATTGGTTATCAAAAATCAATGTCGCTGGCTATGCTAGTGCTGGCATTACGATTGACCGCGATGCTGCTAACAGTGCTAGTTTAAATGAAGTTAGCCTATGGCTCAGTACCAACCATGATAGTCGCTGGCAGTTATTTAGTGAAATTGAGATCGAAGAACCGCTCTCTTGGAACGAAGATGAAGATTTCAACAACACGGGTGCTGCCATCGATATCGAGCGCCTGTATCTTGATTACAATTTAGCTGAACACACCAACCTGCGATTTGGCCGTTTTTTAAACCCTACCAGCCGATGGAATTTACTACACGCACCTCCGCTGGTTTGGACAAGCACACGCCCGCTCGCCACCAATTGGTTATTTCCTGTCAGCACTACGGGCGCAATGTTATTTGGTGCAATACCCACCCGCGAAGCCATCATTGAATACACGCTATTTACCGAGATCACAGCAGAGAAAAAAGTCAGTGACCAAGACCTAAAGTTTAAAAATGTCTTTGGTGCAAAATTAAGCTACCAACGCTCCTTCACAGAAATCAGTGCCTCTCTTTTATCATTCAAAGAAAAGGGGCTGAATCAAAAATACACCATGGTCGGCCTTAATTTTCATACTAATATCAACAACATAGAGATTAGCGCCGAAGGGTTTCAACGATTTACTGATAGTCGATCTGATGGGGGTAGCGGTGCTTTTGTACAAACAGCAGTACCACTCAACAACGTCGGGTTAGCCAATTGGTATTGGGTCACAAGGCTAGAGACGTTAGACCGGCCAGATGATGGTGCCAATAACCGTTGGTTAGTTGGTGCGACTTGGCGTATCAAACCTAGACAGCTTTTAAAGCTAGCGTTTACCGGCGGCAGTGATGCCTACCCAGATGCACCACGTGGCTTTTTAACTTCATTCGCATTGTTCTTCTAATGCGTAGATTTCGCCTAACCTTAACCATCATCTGCATTTTCTGCCTACCTGCCAACTTAATCGCGGCTGCCGTGCCAGCACGCCCTATTGCGATTATCACTGGCAAAACGCCAACATTAACTAGTATTAGTCCTAGCAAATTAAAGCTTATTTACCTACGTAAGCAACGCTATTGGCCCAAAGGCGTTCCCATTAAACCGGTAAACTTAAACTCAACCCACCCATTAAGAAATGATTTTTCCCAACGCATTATTGGCAAGGCGCCACGCGCACAAACCAGCTACTGGAACAATCAATACTTTAACGGCATCTTGCCGCCTTATGTCGTCAACTCACAAGAAGCCGTGATTCGATATGTCAGCAATACAAAAGGCGCGATTGGCTATGTAGATGCCTGTGAGGTTGACGATAGAGTCATCACTGTTGGCTGGATCACAAAAAACCAAATTCATACACAAGCCCCGCCAAACTTACACTGCCCATAAGCCAATTTACTGCAAAATTTGCAGTGTCGATTAACAATTTTTGCAGTGTTTTGTAAAAAACTAGCGTCAAGTGCCTGATTTTTCGACTGAATAACCGAGGTCTTTGTTTTGCATATTCATTTGTTTTAATACGAATACTGCAAGATGCAAAAACATCAAAACCTATTACAGAATTCCCAAGCAAAACAAGCGACACGCACAATCCTTGGTAAAGCGCTAAATGCCTCTGGTCCCTATGCTTATTTAGCCGCGATATACTTGATCGCACTCCCTATCCTGATGCTCAGTCGTCTAGGGCTAATCGTCTGGCAGTCCGAACAGTTTGATCCACACACGATCTGGATCACGCTTTTACAAGGCCTACGCGTTGATTTTATTTTAATTGGCTTAGTGGCCATTATCCCATTGTTACTACTCCCTTTGTTTGCGCTAGTGCGCGCTTGGAATCTGTGGCAAAAACTAACTTATGCTTGGCTCATATTAAGCACTGTTTTAATCACATTATTAGAATTGATCACACCGAGTTTTATCTTGGAATATGGCACACGGCCGAATTATCTACTCGTTGAATATCTTAAATACCCTAAAGAAATCTCATCAATGCTGCTTAAGGGCTTCAAAGTCGAGATACTGTTTGTACTCATCACCACAGCTTTCGCTGCATTTTTGATTACGCGATTAGCCAATGCATGGCAAACCAATCTCTCTGCCTTACCGCGTAAAAGGTTTTATCTGGCCTACCCTTTAGTGCTCTTACTGATGATTGTGAGTGTTCGATCAAGCTTTGGTCACAGACCAGCAAACCCAGCAATGTTT
This sequence comes from uncultured Methylophilaceae bacterium, assembly GCA_964496895.1. GTDB lineage: Bacteria > Pseudomonadota > Gammaproteobacteria > Burkholderiales > Methylophilaceae > Methylotenera. Next base: position 5,881 of record CAZCBF010000081.1, read on the forward strand.
GCGATTACAGACAATACCATTGTAAACACACTCGTGTTAAACAGCAGCTACGCCGTCGCTTATGCGGTATACAACCTAAAGCAAGACCAACATAACAGTCATATCTACGGTGATATAGACAAGGCGAAAATGCTATCTGCATTTACCCAAGAAAGACAAAAACTACATGATACGCGCCCACTTTTAAATGACCCAAACCACCCGACCCTCATCCAACAAAAAGCCAGTGAGCAGCGAAGCAAACCCTTAAATATTGTCATTATTCTAGAAGAGAGCCTAGGGGCTAGATTCGTAGCATCCTTGGGCGGAAAACCACTCACACCAAACTTAGAACAACTCAAAACAGAAGGCTGGTGGTTTAATTCGCTGTATGCAACAGGAACAAGGTCAGTGAGGGGGATTGAAGCAGTCATTGCAGGATTTCCACCAACACCCGCACAAAGTGTCGTCAAACGCAGTCTGGCTCAAAGTAACTTTACAACCATTGCGAGCTTGCTACAAAAAAAAGGCTACCATACGCAGTTTATTTATGGTGGCGAAGCGCATTTTGACAATATGCGTGGCTTCTTTCTGGGCAATGGTTTCAAGCAAGTCATTGAAAGAAAAGACTGGGAAAAACCGAATTACGTCGGTAGCTGGGGCGTGTCTGATGAAGACCTACTAACGCGTACCCACCAAGAAATACAGAAGTTACATGATAAGGGAAAACCATTTTTCACATTAGCCTTTAGCTCATCAAACCATGCCCCCTTTGAATTTCCAGATGATCGAATCGCCTTGTATGACAAAAACAAGGCCACCGAAAACAATGCGGTGAAGTATGCGGACTTTGCCTTAGGTCGTTTTTTTGACCAAGCTAAACACAGCGATTATTATCAAGATACTCTCTTTCTAGTGGTTGCCGACCACGATGTTCGTGTGCGCGGAAAAGACCTGATTCCCGTCAATTACTTTCATATTCCCGCCCTTATTTTAGGTGCTGATATTCATCCAAGATTAATCCGCACCATCGCTAGCCAGATTGACCTTGCCCCAACACTACTCTCGCTTGCAGGCTTGGATACGGTCTCTCCCATGTTAGGCAGAGACATCAGCCAAGAGCCTGATAATTTGCCTGGTCGGGCGATGATGCAATACAACGATAATTTTGGTTGGTTAGAAGGCAGTGAGCTGACCGTTTTGCGGCCCCAAAAGCCTGCGGCTTTTGCCCACTATGACTTCAATAAACAACAGCTGCACACACTGGAAACACCGCCTGATGCGCAACAAAGAGTCGCGCTTGCGCTCGGCCACTCCTTACTGGCAGAATGGTTATACGAAGACCAACTTTATCAAACACCCTGATTAATCAGCCTGCAAAATTTGCAGGCTTTTTACTAAAAACCAATACGTCTGCGCAAAAATTGCAGAAACCAATCATCTAAATATATTTATCCCATTGATTTTATTGAATAAATCTTATGGCCTGTGGATTGCATCTTATAAAGCACAATCATTTCAACTTCGAAAGTATGCATGATGTTAGACAACACACAGACCAACGCGCTGTACCACGCACCCGCAGCACATTATTTAAGAGCAGTACGGCAGAGTAAACGCTATCAAGCAAAAGACATTGTGGCCCATACCGTTGAACCAGGCGATATTTCTCGCAGTGAAGTAGAAAGCTTTATTGCGGCAGTCTTTAAACAGTCATATGGGGCAAACATCACTGTGTTTATGCCAGACCTCGTTGCGCTACGTGATCAAGATGGGGTTCTGATGGGGGCGTTTGGTTTAGAAAAAGCAGGCGCCAACACACTATTTTTAGAGCAATATTTTACTGATCCAGTTGAAACGCTCTTCGCAAAAAACTTAGGTATTGTGCTAGCACGTGAAGCAATCACCAGCATTGGTAATTTTGCAGTGGCTAACCCTAGAAACGCAGGCGTACTCATCGCACATGTTATTCAACATGCATTAGCTATTGGCACGCAATGGTGTGTTGCAACGGCACACCATAGTTTACAAAATGGCTTAGTCAAAGCGGGTCGCGATGTTTATCCATTACACGCGGCAAAAAAATCCACATTACCACTGGCTGAACAGTCCAATTGGGGTAGTTATTATGACAAGCCTCCTCAAGTCGTTGCGATACGTGGCATCGCCAATGATGTCATCGATCTAGGAGCGACTACATGTCAACGTTAATCAAAACGATTGCTCAACATGCGAGTAAAATGCCATCGCAAATTGCGATTCAGGATTTGGAACAAACCTTAACCTATTCGCAATTACTGAGCGGTATCGATGAAGTGAATGCGCAGATACCTCTAAAAGCACTCTCGGCACCGATTGCAATCGCGCTAGAAAACAATGTGGCTTGGGCTTTGCTAGATTTAGCGACCCTACAAGCCAAGACACCAACAGTACCGATCCCCACATTTTTTTCAGCGACACAAACAAAACATGCCTTATTAGACGCAGGAGTGCTGTATTTGATTACTGATCAGGCGACACACTATCGTGACCAACTCGGCACGCTCATTATTGCCGCAGTCACAGTCACAATCGCTGGCCGTATATTAAGTGTTTTTACGATCAACGCTGCCAAGAAAACACTCCCTACGCACACAGTAAAAGTCACCTACACCTCTGGCACCACAGGTGATCCAAAAGGTGTTTGTTTATCAGAAAAAAATATGCTGGCAGTGGCCAATGCTGTCGCTGATTCGACACAATTAGACGCCAGCAACAAACATTTGGCCGTACTTCCTTTAGCCACCTTATTAGAAAATGTGGCTGGCTTATATGCCAACCTCATTGCGGGCGGCACTACCTATTTATTACCCAGTGCGTATACAGGCTTTTCAGGCAGTGCTTTTGATAGCCAGCAATTGATTCAAACGCTTTATAAAACACAAGCCAACACGGCCATCATCATGCCTGGTATTTTGTCGGCATTGTTAAGTGCGCTACCCACTGCTGCCAATCAATTATCTGCACTGAGATTTTTAGCGGTTGGCGGCGCATCAGTGGCACCAGAAAACCTTAAACGCGCACAAGCATTAGGCTTACCCGCCTATGAAGGCTATGGTCTATCCGAATGCCACTCGGTTGTGGCTTTAAACACGCCTTCTAATCGACGTATTGGCAGTGTTGGCAAACCATTGGCACACTTAGAAGTTAAATTAAGCCATCACAATGAAGTGCTCATCAAAGGCGCTGAATACT
>CAZCBF010000082.1:0-8896 GCA_964496895.1 uncultured Methylophilaceae bacterium
TAAGCAGCGGTTGGTACGCCATGCTTGATCATAAACGCTTTAGAAAAGTCTTTAGATGATTCTAACTGCGCTGAAGCTTGTGTCGGGCCAAAGATTTTTAAGCCTGCTGCTTGAAACTTATCTACCACACCTTTACTTAACGGTGCTTCTGGGCCAACAACGGTAATCTCTACCGCGTTGTCTTTAGCAAAGGTGATCAATTCATCAAGGTCGCTGATTGGCACATTTTGCATGCGTTTTTCTAAGGCAGTCCCTGCATTGCCAGGGGCGACAAATATTGTGCTTACCAATGGGCTTTGTGCGATTTTCCATGCCAACGCGTGTTCGCGTCCGCCTCCACCAATTACCATCACTTTCATAGTTTTATTTTTTCGGGCGAATCACGTGATTACGTATTCACTCAATCCTGATTAGTTAATATCTTTGGTCTTATTTTTGATCGTTAGTGTCTGAAGTGTCTAACACCCGTTAACACCATCGCCAAACCACGCTCGTCAGCCGCAGCGATCACTTCTTCATCACGCATACTGCCGCCTGGATGAATCACACAGCTAGCGCCTGCATCAGCCAATACATCCACCCCATCGCGGAATGGGAAGAAAGCATCAGAAGCCACCACCGAACCTTGCAAACTCAAGCCAGCCTCTTGCGCTTTAATCGCTGCGATTTTAGTGCTGTCAACACGGCTCATCTGCCCTGCACCAACACCTAGTGTCATCCCATCACCACAGAAGACAATCGCATTAGATTTTACAAACTTCGCCACATTCCATGCAAATAACAAGTCAGCCATTTGTGTAGGTGTCGGCTGCTTTTTGGTGACAATTTTCAGGTCAGCCATTTGCATCTCATGATTGTCAGCGGTTTGAACCAGTAAACCAGAACCTACGCGTTTAGAATCATGTGAATTTAAGCCTTTTTCCCACGCTAGGTCACCGCCTTGTGGCAATGCGATTTTTAACACCCGCACGTTTTTCTTATTGGCAAATACCGCTAGGGCTTCTTCCGTATAATCTGGCGCAATTAACACTTCTAAAAACTGCTGGCTAATGGCTTCTGCCGCTTGACCATCGATGATGGTATTAATCGCGATAATACCGCCAAAAGCACTGGTCGTATCGGTCTTAAAGGCTTTTTGGTAGGCCTCGAGGGCATTCGCACCAAGTGCAACACCACACGGATTAGCATGTTTAACAATCACACAAGCCGGCGCATTAAAATCAAACGCTTTTACAGCCTCCCATGCAGCATCTGCATCGGCAATATTGTTATAGCTGAGCTCTTTACCTTGAATCTGCCCAGCAGTGACCAATGAACCTGGAGCAGGGTTTAGATCACGGTAAAACGCGGCCGTTTGATGTGGGTTTTCGCCATAGCGCAAGTCTTGCACTTTGACAAAGCGATTGTTCATTTGATCTGGATATTCTTGACGCGCACCATCATTATCAAAACTAGATAAGTAATCGCTAATCGCAGCATCGTAATTACTAATGCGGTTAAATGCCGCCACAGATAACTCAAACTGTGTAGCCTGACTGAGCGCACCATCCGTGCTTTGCAATTCAGTCATAATGCCCTCGTATTGCTTAGCATCTGTGAGCACAGCCACATCTTTCCAGTTTTTAGCCGCAGAACGCACCATCGTCGGGCCGCCAATATCGATGTTTTCAATGGCTTCTTCTAAGGTGCAATCTGGTTTTGCTACGGTTGCTTCAAACGGATACAGATTCACCACGACCATGTCGATATTGGGAATGTTTTGCGCTTGCATAGCCTCCACATGGGCAGGCACATCACGACGGCCTAAAATGCCCCCGTGCACTTTAGGGTGCAGTGTTTTCACACGACCATCCAACATCTCAGGAAAGCCAGTGTAATCTCCGACCTCTACGACATTGATGCCTTCTGTTTGTAAGAGTTTGGCAGTACCGCCAGTAGATAAAATTTCAATATTCAGCGCTTGTAGTGTTTGGGCGAGTGCCACAACACCTGTTTTATCAGAAACGCTAATCAGTGCTCGTTTAATGGTTGCCATAATGTATTCAATAAAAAGAAATGGTATTGGAAGATGACGCTAGCGCAATCAGTCAAGATTGTATTGCTGAATTTTCTTGCGTAACGTGTTGCGGTTGATCCCGAGAATCTCTGCCGCTTTGCTTTGATTACCTTCAGTGTAATCAAGAATATATTCGATTAAAGGTTGCTCTACACAGGCTAAAACCATGTCATAAACCGCATGAGGTGGCTGGCCTTCAAGATCTGTAAAATATTGATTTAAAGCGTCTTTTACACTATTTGAGAGATCACCACGCATACGATTAAGCCACCTTACGCGAAAATGCGCCTGATTCTGTTTGACGATCTTCAGTCAAGTATTGCAAACGCTGGTGGTCCGCTTCCAGCTGATCAAAAAACTCATGAATCGCAGCTTGTTGCGCTTCGATTGTCTCTAAGGTGTTCATATAGTGACGAAAGCCCGCAGAATTCTTTAAACCTTTGGTGTACCAAGCAATGTGCTTACGCGCGATACGCATGCCTTTGATATCACCATAAAAACCATAAAGATCATGTACATGCTCGATCATGACTTCGCGGATTTCTTGCACCTCTGGTGCGGGCATGTGCTCACCAGTGGCTAAGTAATGTTCGATCTCTCTAAAAATCCATGGTCGCCCTTGTGCCGCACGGCCAATCATCACCGCATCTGCCTTTGTATAGTCGAGCACATGTTTGGCTTTTTCAGGGCTAGTAATATCACCATTGGCAATCAATGGGATATTGATCGCATCTTTTACCGCCGCAATCGTGTCATACTCGGCATCACCTTTATATAGGCAAGCACGGGTACGGCCATGCATAGCCAATGCTTGCACTCCGATATCTTCGGCCATTTTGGCCACAGCCACGGCATTGCGATTGTCTTTATCCCAGCCTGTGCGAATTTTTAGCGTGACGGGTACATCAACAGCACCGACAACCGCTTTTAATATTTGTGAGACTAATGGCTCATCTTTTAATAAAGCAGAGCCTGCCATGACATTGCACACTTTTTTGGCAGGGCAGCCCATGTTGATGTCAATAATCTGCGCACCGTTATCCACATTATATTGCGCAGCTTCAGCCATCATTGCTGGGTCAGCACCAGCAATCTGTACTGAGATTGGATCTACTTCACCTTCGTGATTAGCGCGTAAGCGTGTCTTAGCACTGCCATACAGCAGCGAATTAGACGTCACCATTTCTGACACCGCTAACCCTGCGCCCATTTTTTTGCACAATTGTCTAAACGGACGATCAGTCACACCTGCCATCGGCGCGACAACCAAGTTGTTTTTTAATTGATGAGGTCCAATTTGCATAGCTAACATCTACTCACCTAAAAGGCCTATTCAGACGATTAAGTGCGCATGACTTTATTTGAGGGAAAGCTGCCTATTTTATACGCAATTGCTGTGTGTGAAAATCAATAAATGCGCTTTGCGGGATATTTTGTGTGTTTTTTTAAGAATTATGATTCAACAGGGCCAATTTATCTTTGACGCTGCTCGATATGTGTTTTAACGAGCGCTGCAGCTTGCATTCTAAATCGACTGCCATCAGTGTCTTTTACCCACATATGTAACAAGCCAGAAAAAAATAAATGCGTATCCATCGCGAGTGCTGCTGCGGAATGGTTGGGATTAACAAGGGCTTGCGCCTGCGCATCTTGGTAGACTTGCTCCATATTACTTACAACTTCATCACAGTTTTTGAGGATCTGCTGTAGTACTTCAGCAAAGTCATCGACATATTCACACTTGGTCATTAAGACTTCATAGGTCTGCTGAGTGGCATGGTCACTCGATAAGACATTTAGCGTGCCCAGCAAAAAATTTTCAATCCGCTTAAGCGGGTTTGGTTCATGATCACTCGATAATAATGTGTTATCTATCCGATCAATCAGTGGTAAAAAAACTTGCTGCTTCATCGCATGAAAAAGCTCAGTTTTGTTTGCAAAATGCCAATACACAGCCCCACGCGTTACCTGCGCGTGTTTCGCAATTTTATCTAGGCTAGTATTGCTAACACCATGCCTAACAAATAACTCACGGGCAGCGTCAATAATACGTTGCCGTGTGATTTCTGCGTCTTCTTTTGTTTTGCGCACCATGAAAAGTGTGTGATGTTTTTATTAATTCGATCATATTTTAGCGCATAAACCATTTACATACACTGTTGTATGTATATAATTTACATTCAATAGTGTATGTTTTTTTAAAAACATTTAAAAATTCACCAAGCAAGAGGCTGAAATGATTAAACTTATCCAGAGTAATACAAAACAAATTCTACTCACAGTCAGCATGTCAATATTACTCAGCGCCTGCAACGATCATAGTCAACAAACGCCACCACCACAAATGGCGATGCCTCCAATGCCTGTAAGTGTTTTAACTGTACAACCAACCGATGTACCGATACAAGCAGAAGCCGTTGCGCAAACGCAAGGTGCAAAAGAAATCGAGATTCGCCCTCGCGTAGGCGGAATCGTCTTAAAACGGTTATTTGCTGAAGGCGCAGAAATTAAGGCCGGCCAAGCCATGTTTTTAATTGACCCTGTGCCTTTTGAGATGAAAGTCAAACAAGCACGCGCGCAATATGCGCAGCAGCAAGCACATGTTGCACAAACCAAACGTGAGTCTGATCGATTAAAAATGCTACTCGCAACAAAGTCAATTAGCCAACGCGAATATGACAATGCCAGCTCTGAAAATGCCATGGCTGATGCGACCGCACTGCAGTATGAAGCCATACTACATGAAGCGGAATTAAACCTTTCTTACGCAACGGTGAAAGCACCAGAAGGCGGGATGGCAGGTCGTTTTTTATTTTCTGAAGGTGCGCTTGTCAATGCCAATACGAGCTTACTCACAACGATTACACAAACCTCGCCGATTTGGGTGCGCTTTAGTTTATCTGATTCAGAGCTCATAGAACTCGGCGGCATGCTAACCGACAAAAGTGCTCAAAAAATTGAGCTGCTTTTACCTGACGGTAGTCGCTATCCTGAGTCTGGAAAATTAAACTTTTCAGCCAGCAATATTGATCCAACACTTGGCACACAACAATTACGCGCTGAATTTAAAAATGCAGACAAACGACTCATTCCAGGGCAGTTTGTGCGTATTCGCGTCACAACTGGCAGCCATGAGGGCGTTTTTCTTGTGCCGCAAACCGCTGTACTCACTGGAGAGCAAGGTAAGTTTGTATTTGTAGCGACACCGGGTGATGACGACAGTATGGTCGCCAATGTAAGACCCGTTAAAGTCGGTGAATGGAGCGGAGAAAACTGGATAGTGTTAGCAGGTCTACAGCAAGGTGACCAAGTCATTATCGACAATTTGATTAAAGTCCGCCCAGGCGCCAAAGTCATGCCAAAAGATACCGCTGAGACTAAAGCGGTAAGCGCTGAACCGACTAATAAAGACAATACTAAAGGCCAATAATCATGACCAAGTTCTTCATTACTCGGCCGATTTTTGCCTCAGTGTTATCAATCATTATTGTCCTTTCTGGCTTGGCAGCTGCGTTTCAGCTCCCAATCGCACAATACCCAGAAATTGCCCCGCCCACTGTGCAAATCACTGCGAATTACCCAGGTGCTAGTGCAGACACTTTATCTAAAACTGTCGCAGCGCCTATTGAAGAACAACTCAGTGGTGTTGACCATTTGTTGTACTTCAACTCTAGCGCTGACTCAAGCGGAACGCTGGTCATCACCGCCACTTTTGATATTGGTACTGATATTGATCAAGCAACTTTTAATGTAAGCAATCGCGTCAATATTGCAACGCCACGACTACCGGCCGAAGTGCGCCGTAACGGCTTAATTGTCCAGAAGAAGTCTAACGATATCTTGATGGCCTCTATGCTCATTTCGAGCAACAAAGACCATGACCGCTTGTATCTGAGCAATTATGCGACTTTAAACATATTAGATGAAATCAAACGCATCAAAGGTGTTGGTGGTGCGCGAATTGTTGGTGGGCAAGACTATGCCATGCGCGTGTGGCTGCGGCCTGACCGTATGGCACAACTCGGTGTGAGCACCACCGATATTGCCAATGCCATCAACACCCAAAACAATCAATATGCCGCTGGAAAAATCGGTGCTGATCCTGCTCCAGCCTCACAACAATTAGTCTACACGGTCACCGCGAAAGGACGTCTTCTAGAGCCAGCCCAGTTCGGTAATATCATTATCCGTGCAAACGGCCCAAATGGTATTTTGCATCTTAAAGATGTTGCACGCCTAGAATTAGGTGCACAAAGCTATAACACTTCTTCAGCCTTGCGTGGGCAAACGGGGGTGGCTATTTTGGTTTTCTTACAAAGTGGAGCCAATGCGCTCGATACTGCCAGTGCGATTAAGGCAAAATTTGATGCACTGCAAGAAGGTTTTCCCGAAGGCATGTCCTATGCGATTCCTTATGACACGAGTGATTTTGTCTCTTCTACCATAGACGAAGTGTTTCACACCTTTGGCGAGGCGCTCCTTTTGGTTGTATTGGTCGTGTTTTTGTTTTTGCAAAGCTGGCGTGCCACGCTTATCCCTATTATTGCCGTGCCCATCTCACTGATTGGTACTTTTGCGGGGCTTTATTTATTTGGTTTTTCAATCAATTTATTAACGTTATTTGCCATGATTCTAGCCATTGGGATTGTGGTCGATGATGCCATTGTCGTTCTCGAAAATACAGAACGACTCATACAAGAAGAAGGCTTAGCACCACTACACGCAGCCATAAAATCCATTGGCCAAGTCTCCAGCGCAGTGATTGCCATTGTGCTGGTACTGTGTGCGGTGTTTGTCCCTGTGGCTTTTCAAGGCGGCATCGCTGGGCAGCTCTATCGTCAATTTGCCATTACTGTTGCCATTGCTGTGGTGATTTCTGGCGTCGTCGCACTGACACTTACACCTGCATTGTGTGCGCTGATCTTAAAACAATCACATGGTGAGCAAGGCTGGTTCTTTCAAAAGTTTAATAAGAGTTTTGGCTGGCTAACGCGATTTTATTCAAAGATTGTGCGCTTTACGCTCGCGCATAAAATCATCGGTGCGATTGCCTTTAGCGGATTTGTTATTGCAATGGTGATGCTCTTCAAAACAGTCCCTGCAAGCCTAGTGCCGCCAGAAGACCAAGGCTATATCATTACCGCAGTGGTCATGCCTAATAATGCCACGCTGAGCCGTACCACTAAAACAACTGAGCAGATTCGTGTAGCGGTTGACCAAGACCCAGCCACAGTCTCCGAATTTGCCATTAATGGCTTTGAGCTATTTACAGGCGCCAACAAAACCAATGCCGCTACTATGTTTGTCAGACTAGACGACTGGAACGCGCGCACGACCAGTGCCGACCAGATGGTGGGCAAAGTCACGGGTATTGGCATGCAACAACCAGACGGCTTGGCTTTTGCAGTCAATCCACCGGCGATACGTGGGCTAGGCTCAGCTGGCGGATTTGAAGTCTTTGTACAAAGCCAACGTGATTCGGACCCTATCAAACTCGCTAAAGTGATGAATAATTTAATGGAGGCCATGCGTGCAGAACCAACACTGGTCGGCTTGAATACGTTTTTTCGCCCTACGGTGCCACAGTTAAAAATAGAAGTCGATGAAGCCAAAGCCATCTCACTCAATGTGAATATTGCTGAGATCTATGCCACGTTACAAAGCACGATGGGCCAATATTATGTGAACGACTTTAACAAAAATGGACGTACTTATCGGGTACAGTTGCAAGCCGAACCACAATACAGAATGAAACCGCAAGATTTAGGCAAAGTCTACGTGCGTAGTCAGCCTACCGCGACCAACCCTAATGGCAATATGATCCCGCTTTCCGCACTTAGCACGGTACACAGTTTAATCGGCGCCGAGCAATTAGAACGTTATAACGGCCTATTATCGGCAAAAATCTACGGCAGTGGCGCCCCTGGCATCAGCTCGGGCGATGCTATTGAAATCGTCGAGCGCATTGCCAAAACCAACCTACCCGATGGCTATAAAATCGCTTGGACAGGACAAGCCTACCAAGAGAAAAGACAAGGCAATGCCGCGATGATCGCTTTTGGCTTTGCCATTATTATGGTGTTTTTAATTTTAGCTGCGCAATTTGAAACCTGGGCGTTACCTTTGGCAGTTATTATGTCTGTCCCTTTTGCCCTCACTGGCGCACTATTGGCTGTGCTCACCAGAGGCATGCCTAACGATGTCTACTTTCAGATAGGCTTGATTACACTGATCGGATTAGCCGCCAAAAATGCTATTTTGATCGTTGAATTTGCAAGCCAAAAAATGGAAGAAGGCATGCCTGCCAACCAAGCAGCGCTTGAGGCAGCGCGCTTACGCTTTCGTCCGATTGTGATGACATCGATGGCTTTTGTGCTTGGGATCGTGCCACTTGTTGTCGCCACTGGCGCAGGGGCTGCTGCAAGGCAATCGATGGGGACAGGCGTTTTTGGCGGAATGCTGATGGCCACTTTCATTGCGACTATTTTTGTGCCGCTCTTTTTTACTTGGCTCACTGGTCAACATGTCAGAAACCATGGCAAAGCTGACGCAATCGAAAACCAAACTGGAGCTGCCAAATGAAACGTATACTACAAAAAGTAGCCCTAGTCGTCGCTACCACTACATTGTCAGCTTGCGCCAATATAGACACCGCCTATGAAAGACCTTCAGTAGCCTTGCCAGAGAGCTATGGTGATAAAGCAACAGTCACCGCATCATCGACACTCAAAGAAATCCCCGATCAATGGTGGACTTTATATCAGGATGTCACCTTGAACGCGTTGGTTGAAAAAGCCATCATCAACAATAGCAATATCAATAGCGCCATTGCGAGAATTG
>CAZCBF010000083.1:0-8788 GCA_964496895.1 uncultured Methylophilaceae bacterium
TTCCAAAACAGCTTTAGCCATATTTTCTCAGGTGGTTATGCTGCTGGCTATTACAGCTACAAATGGGCAGAAGTCTTAAGTGCGGATGCCTATAGCCTTTTTGAAGAATTAGGCGTGCTGTCAGAAGAAGCAGGCACTCGCTTTAAAGCAGAAGTGCTAGAGCAAGGCGGTAGCCGTACTGCTATGGAATCTTTCGTTGCCTTTAGAGGCCGAGAACCAAGCATGGATGCATTGCTCAGACACAATGGCATGACAAGTTAAATAGCCAAACCATTATATAAAGCGCTTGTTCCACATAAAGTGGCAAGCGCTTTTTTAATGCCGCAACATGCTAAAATCACCACTTTATATCAAAGTGAAATGACTCCGTGAAACTTGCCACGTGGAATGTTAACTCTCTCAACGTACGCCTACCCCATGTCTTAGATTGGTTAGCGCAAAACCCAATGGATGCGCTCTGTTTACAAGAAACCAAACAAGAAGAAGGTAAGTTTCCATACGAAGCATTAGAAGAAGCTGGTTACCATGCGATTCACAATGGGCAAAAAACCTATAACGGTGTCGCGATTATCACGCCTCACATTATTGAAGATGTACAATTTGATATCCCACACTTCGAAGATGAACAAAAACGCATTATCGCTGCCACCATTAATGGTGTGCGTGTGATTAGTGCTTATGTGGTTAACGGCCATGAAACTGTCTCTGAAAAATACAAGTACAAACTACGCTGGTTGGCAGCCTTTTACGATTGGCTCAAAACTGAACTACAAACCCATGACAAGCTAGCAGTGTTGGGTGACTACAATATCGCTCCTGATGACCGTGATTGTTACGACCCGAAAGGCTGGGCAGGTAAAGTGCTGGTGAGTGAACCTGAACGTGATGCCTTTGAACACATTAAAGCCCTCGGCTTACACGATAGTTTTAGATTGTTTAATGACAAAGCAGAACAATACAGCTGGTGGGATTATCGCTCTGGTGGCTTTAGACGTAAGCAAGGTTTGCGTATTGACCATATATTGATTACGGATGCACTCAAAGCAATTGCGAAAAACTGTGTGATTGATACTGCGCCGCGTGCTTTGGAAAGGCCAAGTGACCACACCCCTGTTGTGTTAGAAGTATCGCTCTAAGGGTTATCAAGCGCTAAGAAGAAAAAAGGCCTGCTATTCAGCAGGCCTTTTCAATTACTTAAATGCAACTTAAGCAATATTTTCAATAATTTGCTTAATCACTGGTGCACGATTCAAAGTGTAAAAGTGCATATTACTGACACCTTGCGCTTTTAACGTTGCACAGATTTGGCTAACCACATCCGTACCAAAGGCTTGTAGTGAATCAACATCATCACCGTACGCTTCAAGACGTTTGGCTAACCAACGTGGAATGTCCGCACCACACACTTTTGAAAAGCGTGATAGCTGTGTGAAGTTATAAATAGGCATAATGCCCGGTACGACTGGCACGTTAATGCCTTTCTTTTCACACTGCTCTAAAAAGTAAACATAAGCATCAGTATTGTAAAAATACTGCGTGATGATCGAGTTTGCGCCCGCATCAACCTTATTTTTTAAGTGAGTTAAATCATCTTGCGGTGAACTTGCCTCAGGGTGAAACTCTGGGTAGGCGGCAACTTCTAGATGAAAATGATCACCTGTTTCTGCACGAATAAACTCAACGAGCTCGTTGGCATATTTAAAATCACCGCCACTCACCAAACCTGAAGGCATGTCACCACGCAAAGCCACCATGCGGTTAATACCTTTTGCTTGGTATTCGTGAATCAATTCACGAATCTCATCTTTAGTCGATGAAATACAAGAGATGTGCGGCGCAGCGTTATGTCCAGCGTCTTTAATCGCCAACACGGTATCCATCGTGCGATCACGTGTTGAACCACCTGCGCCAAAAGTCACTGAGTAAAACTCAGGTAAGTATTCAGCCAATTCATCCCTAGCAGCAGCTAGGTTTTGCATACCTTGATCCGTTTTTGGCGGAAAAAACTCAAAACTATAAGTTGTTTTTGACATAAGGTTTCCTAAGAAAAATAGGCAGCAATCTCATTAAATCTAAATCACTGCCAAGTCAAAATGAGTGCTTTTCACGAAAAAGATTTTTGTTCAAAGTCCAGGCGAAAACGCACGCAACAGCGGAGTGTACTTTCAGTACATGAGCATCTGAGTACGTTTTCAACGCAGGATTTGAGCAAAAAAACTTTCGTTAGAAGTGCTCAGATTAGTAGCGGTAGTGCTCTGGCTTATAAGGGCCCTGCACTTCAACACCAATATACTCTGCTTGCTCTGGTGTTAACTCAGTCAGCTCAGCATTCAGTGTTTTAAGTTGTAATCTAGCCACTTTTTCATCCAAGTGTTTCGCTAGTGTATACACACCGATTGGATAGTCTGCCGTTTTAGTAAACAATTCGATTTGTGCAATCGTTTGGTTTGCAAAACTAGAGCTCATGACATAGCTCGGATGACCAGTACCACAGCCAAGATTCACTAAGCGGCCTTTAGCCAATAGCGTAATACGCTTACCATCTGGGAAAATCACGTGATCGACTTGTGGTTTTACTTCTTCCCACTCGTATTGTTCTAGTGATGCAACATCGATTTCGTTATCGAAGTGACCAATATTACACACAATGGCTTCGTTTTTCATTTTAGCCATGTGGTCATGTTGAATCACATTGTAGTTACCAGTGGTTGTCACAAAGATATCGCCATGTTCACAAGCGTAATCCATTGTGACTACACGGTAGCCTTCCATCGCTGCTTGTAGTGCACAGATAGGGTCAATTTCAGTTACCCATACTTGTGCAGATAGTGCGCGCAATGCTTGTGCAGAACCTTTACCAACATCACCGTAACCAGCCACAACAGCCACTTTACCTGCAACCATTACGTCTGTTGCACGCTTGATACCGTCAACCAGTGACTCACGGCAACCGTATAGGTTGTCGAATTTAGATTTAGTCACAGAATCGTTTACGTTAATCGCTGGGAACGCTAATTTACCGTCTTCAAACATTTGATATAAACGATTTACACCGGTTGTGGTTTCCTCAGTAACACCTTTAACCTCAGCCAAACGTGTTGAGTACCATGTAGGATCAATTTTAAGTTTTGCTTTAATTGAATTAAAAAGACAAATTTCTTCTTCTGAACCAGGGTTGTCTAATACAGAGATGTCTGATTCCGCATTTTTACCGATGTGTAATAACATCGTTGCATCACAGCCATCATCCAAAATCATGTTTGAGTAAACTTTTTTACCACTTTGGTCTGGCCACTCAAAGATACGGTGTGTGTAGTCCCAGTACTCTTCTAGTGTTTCGCCTTTAACCGCAAAAACAGCAGTACCACCCGCAGCAATCGCAGCAGCAGCGTGATCTTGTGTTGAGAAGATATTGCAAGAGGCCCAACGGACTTCAGCACCTAAATCTTTAAGCGTTTCAATCAGCACCGCTGTTTGAATCGTCATGTGAAGTGAGCCAGTAATGCGCGCACCTTTTAGTGGTTGGCTTTTCGAGTATTCTTCACGAATCGCCATTAGGCCAGGCATTTCAGTTTCGGCAATGGCAATTTCTTTACGGCCAAAATCTGCTAAACCGATATCAGCAATCACGTAATCTTGGATGTTTTCAGCTACAGTATTCATAGTAATCCTTTAAATAAATGAAACTGAGCAGGGAATTAAATCTGAAAGTGGGCTTATTCACCTTTGTATTCCTTGCTCGCACAATAATAAAAAGTGAACGCCGTTACTACTTTTCTGAGCCTAGGAGTATGGGAATACTCTCGCAGCGTTCCTCAGAACGATTGATATTATATCGATATTTTAAGTATATTCAAGTAAATCAGTGACTTGACCCCAGCCAAATTTTATTAAAATTCTCAATTCCCCAGTCCGATGGCTCTTCTAAACTGACAATTTTTTCGTATACATGGGGGCTTGATAAGTCTATGAGTTCTGTCGGTATTGGCGCTTTTGATTGTGCACCGTAAAACACCTTAACCACTGGTTTCAGCAAAGTCTCTTCTGATTGGTCAATGACAACCGCCAAACGTTCAGATGAAAGCTTAACCATTGAACCGACAGGATAAATACCAACACTCTTCACAAATGCTTGAAAAATATTGCTATCAAAATGACCTTTCCACTGTGCCATTTTCTTTATTGACTCTGCTGGCGACCAGCCTTTTTTATAAGGTCGATCTGAAGTGACGGCATCATACACATCACAAATCGCGCCCATTTTTGCATAAATGCTGATCTCGTCACCTGCTAATCGGTTTGGGTAACCATTTCCACTGACTTTTTCATGGTGGTTCAAACAAACATCTAATGCAATTTTTTCTTCGATACCTGCTTCGATCAATAATTCGTGACCTTTGCCTGGATGCTGTTTAATGAGATCGAACTCTTCATCGGTCAAAGCGCCTGGCTTATTTAAAATCTCTAACGGCACAGTTGCTTTACCAATATCATGTAATAAGCCAGCTAACCCTGCTTGCTGCACTTCATCATCACTCAAGTTAAGCGCTCTGGCCAAGGCTGTCATCAAGGCACAGACTGCAACACTGTGCATATACGAATAGTCATCTTGGGTTTTGAGGCGTGCGAGACTCAGCAATGCCGCTTTATTTCGGTCGATCGAATCTGAAATGTCGTTAACCAGGGGCATTGCGGCTTCTTTATTAACCACCTTACCTAAGCGCACATCATCAAACATTTGAGTCACTGCTGCTTTTGAGTCACTCAAGATCGATTGTGCATGGTCAATCTCTTCTGCCACGGTAATTTTTTTTGCAGGTTTTTGAACAGCTTCTTTTATAGCCACCGCTGTTTTTTCGCTTACTATGTTGTTGGCTTCTTGTGTTTTTTCAATAACGGCTACATCATCTTCCAATACTTCATCATCCAGCACCTCATCAATTGTCACCTCAGCTTGCACCGCTTCATTAACGAGTACATCTTTACCTTTAGCAGTATCAATAGTCACTTCTTTAACAGGACTATTACGTAGCTTAACTAAATCTTTAGTATCTTTTAGTAAAAACCTTTTCTTCCAAAAAGGATGATCCATCCATGAGCCTCCAAGTGCATGGATGTACATGCCTAGGGTAATTTTATCGGTAGAAATATTTTTCAGCATTACCTTAACAATTTTAAGCAATGGCGCCTTGTCTTCTTACAAAAAAAAGAGGGCTAAAAAGCCCTCTCAGAGTATTCTTAAATGTAAAATTATAATCATTTACAACTAATTAAATGCCTGCTGCAGCTTTCAATGCCGCCGCCTTATCCGTTGCTTCCCAAGTAAACTCAGCCTCATCACGGCCAAAGTGACCATAGGCTGCTGTTTTTGTATAGATTGGGCGTAATAGATCTAGCATTTTAACAATGCCTTTAGGGCGTAAATCAAAATGTTCGCGCACTAACTCAGTGATTTTTTCATCACTGATTTTACCCGTACCATAAGTATCGATCATGATTGAAGTGGGTTGCGCCACACCAATCGCGTAGCTCACTTGCACCAAACATTTCTCGGCTAAACCAGCTGCAACAATGTTTTTAGCCACATAACGGCCTGCATACGCAGCTGAGCGATCAACTTTTGTTGGATCTTTACCAGAGAAAGCACCGCCACCATGAGGAGCTGCACCGCCGTAAGTATCGACAATAATCTTACGACCTGTTAAACCTGAATCACCTTGCGGGCCACCGATCACAAAACGACCAGTTGGATTGATCAAGTATTTAATATCGCCATTGATTAATTCTGCAGGTAATACTGGTTTGATGATTTCTTCAATGGTTGACTCGCGAATGTCTTCCAAGCTAATGTCTGCATCGTGTTGTGTAGACACTAATACTGTATCGATCTTAGTTGGTTTGCCATCAACATATTGTAAAGTGACTTGAGCTTTAGCATCAGGGCGCAACCAAGCTAACTGGCCACTTTTGCGCAATTGTGCTTGGCGCTCCATAATACGGTGACTAATCCAGATTGGTGCTGGCATGAGTTGCGGTGTTTCATTGACCGCATAACCAAACATCAAACCTTGATCACCAGCACCCGTTTCTAATGGGTCGTCATGTGCGTTATCCACACCTTGGGCAATATCGGGAGACTGCTTGTCATAAGCGACTAATACCGCGCAACCTTTATAATCAATACCATAATCGGTATTGTCATACCCAATGTTTTTAATCGTTTCACGCGCGACTTTAATATAATCGACATTTGCAGTTGTCGTAATTTCGCCCGCAAGTACAACCAAACCTGTGTTGGCGAGTGTTTCCGCTGCAACTCGTGCTGTAGGGTCTTGCGCTAAAATCGCGTCTAAAATACTGTCTGAAACCTGATCTGCTAATTTATCAGGGTGGCCTTCAGAGACTGACTCCGAAGTAAAAAGATATTCATTCATTTTGGCGCCTTGAAATGTAATTTTAAGAATAATATGCTGTCATGCTAAAGGCTAAAGCTTACACAGCTAATATTAATCGACTATATTACCAAGTTTTTGACTTTAATTTAATGAATACTAAGTAACTAATTATAATTAATTGTTTCGAGCTACAATATGCATATGAATTTACCCTTCACAAAAATGCATGGTGCGAGTAATGATTTTGTCATTATCGACGCGACAAAAATACCTTTTTCGCTGAGTACTGAGCAAATTAGTCACTTGGCAAATCGCTATACTGGCATTGGTTTTGACCAACTGTTAGTAGTGGAACCTTCGACTAGAGCTGATTTCAAATATCGCATCTTCAACGCGGATGGCGGTGAGGTTGCCCAATGCGGTAATGGCGCGCGCTGTTTTGCTAAATTCGTGTATGAGCAGGGTCTAACTGATCAACACACCATGCGTGTAGAAACGGCCAGTGGCATCATCACCCCTAAATTAGAATCAGATGGTCAAGTCACTGTGGATATGGGTGCGCCGCGTTTTCAACCTTCGCAAATTCCAATGGCTATTGACCAACGTGCTAGTGAATATACTCTTGCTGTGAGCACAGAGTCCTATACCCTCTGCGCGCTCTCTATGGGCAACCCACATGCAGTCCTCACAGTAGAAAATACTGACACTGCAGCTGTTACCTCCGTTGGGCCAGCAATCCAATCGCATGATGCCTTCCCAGAAAGTGTTAATGTGGGTTTTATGCAAGTCATCGATGCGCATGCTATTAAACTTAGAGTCTATGAGCGCGGCAGTGGGGAAACACTGGCTTGCGGTACAGGTGCCTGTGCTGCAGTCGTCGCAGGTATTCAGCAACAATTGCTAGCTTCACCTGTGACGGTTCACACACGCGGCGGTACATTAATGATTAGTTGGGATGGAGATGACGAACCCGTTTTACTTACTGGCCCAGCACAAACAGTCTTCACTGGTAACATTGAGCTAGATGCATGGTAGCCAATCGAGCATGATGGATAATCAAATTTACCTCACAGCTTTTAGTGATTATCTACAGTTTGAACGTGGTTTAAGCCCACATACGCAAAAAAACTACTTGCGCGACCTTAATCAACTCAACAGTTTAATTGAGCAAACACAAGAAGCAAACCTCAGCTTCATGGATATTAAAGACTTTCACATCCGCCTGTGTATCGCGACACTCAATAGCAAAGGCTTAAGTGCCCAGTCCATCGCGCGGTCAGTTTCGGCATGGCGTCACTTTTTTAGCTGGCTATGCCAATACCATGGATTAACGCTCAACCCGGTACACGGAATCAAAGCGCCAAAACGCAGCAAACCTTTGCCTAAAACCCTAACAACCGATCAAGCAGTAAATATTGTAACGATTGAAGGCGATGATTTTTTCAGTGTTAGAGACCGCGCCATCATGGAGCTCTTATACTCTTCTGGCTTGCGCCTAAGTGAATTAATAAATATCACTTTGGATAAGCTAGACCTGCATGATGGTACCGTCGAAGTCATCGGCAAAGGTGAAAAAACTAGAGTCGTGCCCGTTGGACAGCAAGCGATCAAAGCCATCTTAGTTTGGTTTAACCATCGCGCCACACTCAAACTCACACGCGACGATCCTGCTTATTTATTTTTAACCAAAAAAGGCACGCGACTATCAGCCAGAGCCGTCCAAAGTCGCTTAAAAGTATGGGCACAAAAAAAAGGGCTTGATACTAATCTATACCCACATTTATTACGACATAGTTTCGCTTCACATGTACTACAAAGCAGTGGAGATTTACGAGCAGTACAAGAGATGTTGGGACATGCCAATATTAGTACCACGCAAGTCTATACGCATCTAGACTTCCAACACCTCGCCAAGTCTTATGATGCGGCGCATCCTCGTGCAAAAAAACCAACTGATTCGTCAAAATGAACGCTTTAGCCCTTATAATGCACGTATAACAAGATATCTATTTCTATTAACTCACTAAAAAAAGGAAGACAAATGGCACACACATTACCAGCGTTACCTTATGCTAAAGATGCATTGGCTCCACATATCTCAGAAGAGACATTAGAGTTTCATTATGGCAAACACCACAATGCTTATGTGACTAACTTAAATAAATTAATCGAAGGCACTGAGTTTGCAGATGCTGCGCTTGAAGACATCATCAAAAAATCAGAAGGTGGTATCTACAACAACTCTGCACAAATCTGGAACCACACTTTCTTCTGGAACTCAATGTCTCCAGCTGGCGGTGCAGCACCTACAGGCGCATTAGCTGATGCGATCAATGCTAAATGGGGCAGCTTTGATGACTTTAAAGCCGCGTTCCAAGCTTCTGCAGTTGGCA
>CAZCBF010000084.1:0-8723 GCA_964496895.1 uncultured Methylophilaceae bacterium
TCACCGCCAAGCTATCTATATATAAAAAAGCTCAACCAATTGGTTGAGCTTTTTTATTTGTAGCTTGCAGTAGTCGTATGTGAAGATCGTTAAATTTATTGCGTGAATATTTGCACAAGTGCATTCTTGTCGATTATCTCAATTTTACTGCGGCCAAGACTAACGATGCCTTTCTGCTCAAAACGTTTTAATTGCCTGCTGATCACTTCTCTTGCGGTGCCTAATTCATCTGCAAGTTGTTGGTGGGTCGAGGTGATATTTTCCTCAGGCGCATCAAATAGAATTTTTGCTAGCCTTGCATCGATGGTTTGAAAGGCTACTTCATCTAATAAAACAATGAGATCTGTGATCAATGCGCCATAGTTTTTCATGACGTATTCTCTAAATACTTTTGAAATGCTCATGAGGTGATGGAAGGTTTTTGATGGGATTAAGACATCTTTGATATTTTCTTCGACTACAGTAGAGGCTGGATAGTCACTATTGCCTAGTAAGCATGTGGTGGTGATCACACAAGTTTCTCCACCATGTACGCGATAGAGCAATATCTCTCTTCCACCTGTTGAGATTTTATATACACGCGATCTTCCTGATAGTCGCATAACGTAATACTCACAGTTAGCACCCTCGTGGTAACCAATAGTGCCCACTGGTGCCTCTACGATACGCGCTTTATTTGCCAGTATTTCCTTGGCTTCTTCTTCCATTGGTAGTAATTCTGGGAATTGTACTAACCAATCTAGTTTCTCTTCGACGGACTGCATGTGTTCTCACTTGTAATTAGTATCGTTTTGTAAGGTAACAAGCACAATGCTATGCTACTTTTGACTAATTTCCAAGTAAGAAGATCTAAATTAATGAATTTTCTGAGCAAAAAAGACCTACCATCTATGATGGTAGGTCAGGGGGGAGGTTCAAACTACCTACATTGCTGGACAAAATGTAAGTAGTTATATTGTTTATCGTTTAGTTTTTATAAAACTTTAGACTTTTTTTAAATATTTTGATTTCTTTGCTTTAGTTGGCTCATGCGACATTGTTCATTGTCAATTTGAGCACTATTACTTTGCTTAACTTGAGCGGGAATCACACAAAATTTGCATTTACCTTTTGCAATGTCATAACCATCAATAGCACTAATACCTTTAACATCTTTCATAATCGTGCCATCTAGCACACTTTCTTTGAGGTTTGCCCCAGTAATATCTGCGCCTGTTAAATCAGCTTTGCTAAGGTCTGCTCTGAATAAATCTGTGTTTCTAAGATTCGCATTGCGCAAATCAGCGAACTGTAGGTTTGAGCGGTTGATATCAGCGCCTTCAAAATCACTGTTTTCAAACTTGCCTCCAACAGCGTCAAAACGCATAGCGCCCATCGGTTGATTTCCGATATCTAGGCCATAGCGGCCTTTTTTAATGGTTGCATTACTCATATTGACAGGACCCAATGTCCCGATCATTCTGGCATTCGTCAGGTTTGCACCACTAAAATTGGTTTTGTCGAAAATTGCTTGAAAGATCGTTGCATTGGTTAAGTTAGCTTCACTCAGGTTGGCATTTTCCAATCTAGCTAGGTTGAGGTAACTATCTTTTAAATTAACACCTTGTAAATCCGCACCTCTTAAGTATGCGCCAAAAAAGCTAGTGTTTTGCATATTGCAGTGCTTTAGGTCCATCCCATCAAACTTAAGGTAACCCAGTTCGAGGTTGCTCAGATCACAGTTTTCACTTTTGATGATAGCCATTGCTTCTTCTTGTGTGGTTTTAATCCTACCATCTTCGTTTAATTCAGCTTTTTTGGTTTCGTAAAAGCTCCCTGCTTCTTTAGCCATACTGGCTTGATCAAACATAAAGGCTTCTTTTGCACCTGCGCTGCTGAAGCAATAGGTTTTATCATCAAACAATTCATTAATTGAACAGTCCGTCTTATGAAGGCCATGCTTACTCAAGCCATAAGTGCAATAATTATCAAACTCACCAGCATGAACCGTACTTGTAAAGGCAATGGCAGCTAGTATGCTCATCGCTATTGTTTTAAATGCTTTCATTACTATTCTCCAACGTATTCTAGGTCAACGTGTGACAAGAATAGGTTAGCTGAGTAACCGTGACAGTAACGTTGGTCACAAAGGAAGCTGTTGCTGTTTATATCATGATAATCATTAATGTGACGATATATCCACCACCTATGGTCGTCAGAGTAAGGTGCCACACGTTTAGTAGGGTATGCAGCTAGACTGTGTATTAACTATAGATAGGAGTATTCTAATGCAGCAAGTTAAATTGAATCGTTCATTGACACCGTGGTTACCCTATTGTCTCATTATCGCTGGCGCAATGATGTGGAGTCATCAGGTGCAGGCGGCTGACCGCTATGAGGCAAAAGGCCGAGTCATTAAGGTGACACCACAATATCAAAGTGTCAATCATGCGCGTCAAGAATGCCGTACAGAGTATCGTAATGAGGTTGCTTCGCCACGTCGATCGATGGCTGGTACGGTTATTGGTGGCATAGCTGGTGGCTTGTTAGGTAGTCAGATTGGTAAAGGCAACGGCAGAGTGGCAGCAGCAGCGATTGGTGCTGGTATCGGGGCAATTACAGGTGATCGTATCAACCGCAATCAAGCCGCTGTATCGACTACGCGCCGTGTGCCAGTCGATGTATGCTATAGCGTAGATGATTGGCAGCAGCAAAAAACGGGCTACTTGGTTGACTATCAATATCAAGGCCGTCAATACTCGATGCTAACGGATCAACATCCTGGTAAATTTGTAATTCTGGATGTGCGAGTAACGCCTGTCAATTCAAACAATATTCGATCAGGATTGAATACCGGTACATCTGTCTCAGAGTTTGCTTGGCGAGACTCGCCGAGTAAAAGGCGAGTGAGACATCACTACTATTGATGACATTAGGTATTGCAAATAGCGCTAGGTTGGCAATGCTAGCAATCTATTCACTAATATGCGTACAATACAGCCATGTATTGTACGCTTGATATAGAAATACCTTTACAGACCATACAGCAAGAAGCTGCCGAGATAGAAGTCCTCTTAGCCAAAGCGGCTGGTGAAACAATCGAGGCATCATTAATGCAAGTGGTCTTTTCCCAGTTTGGCCTTTTCTCTAATGCCAAATCTAAGCAAAACAATACACCTGCAGCCATAGCAGCACAAGTTGACGGTGTTGAGATAGGTTCTGGTGCTTGTTTATACGCTAGCCCTGCTTATTTGATATTGCAGCGTGACTCTTTTCTTATGCACCCAGATGTCCCGATAAAGCTTAGTCAGCAGGCTGCACAATGTTATATCGCCAGGTTGAATAAGCACTTTGAGCGTGATGGAATTGTTTTTTTTCTTGGACGGTCTGGGCAGTGGTATCTGAACTTTACTGGCAACCCCATGCAAAGTGCAATGCAAACCTATCCGCTTGCGCAGGTTGCTGGACATGATATTGGTCGATTTTCACCTCATGGAACATCAACGCCTTTTTGGCAGCAAAAGCTCAATGAAATACAGATGTTGCTATTTGAGGATGAGGAAAATATCCGCAGAGAGTCAGCTGGGGAGTTGCCTGTGAATAGTGTCTGGTTGGATGGGGTAGAAATGCCGGTCAAGCCAGTCGATGTTACTGAGACTGTCGATTGGGTAGTGAGCGAGCAAGCACTTTATAAAGGTTTAGCCCAAATAAGTGGCGCAAAATGGTTAGGCTTGCCTGCTGAGGTTAACGCATCAACGATTGAACAAACGCTATCTTTACTATCAGGTGCAGTTCGCATTGGATTAAAGCATGATGATGCACTATTGCCTTGGCTGAACACTTTGGTAGATTTACTTAAACAAGGCAAAATCAAACAACTCAAGCTGCAGTTTGGAATCAAAAGTCAAGTCAAGCGCTTTACCTTAAAGCAACATGATGTATGGCTCTTTTGGCGTCGCAAGCAAGCAATATTTTAATATCTTAATACAACACTAATGACCAAGATTATTACTCGTGAAAGAAACCAGGCGGATGAAGCAAAAGTAGCGGAATTTTCCAGCTCAGCTTTAATGTGTCAATTATTTGCCGCACGTGGCGTTAGCCAAGCTGCGGGCTTTAGTAGTCAACTAAAAGATTTATTACCACCAGATGCACTAAGTAATAATCGCGTGCTAGCGCAATTATTGGCAGATGCGATACGAGATCGGAAAAAAATACTTGTAGTGGGGGATTATGATGTCGATGGCGCAACCGCAAGTGCGGTTGCTGTGAAAGGTTTGCGCATGTTTGGTGCAGACATTGATTTTATTGTACCTAATCGGTTTGAATATGGGTATGGATTGACGCCAGAGATTGTTGCGTTGGCGCATCAGCAGTTGCCAGATATTTTGCTCACCGTTGATAATGGTATTGCCAGTGTGGCTGGTGTAGAGGCCGCAAATCAATTGGGCATGTCTGTATTGATCACAGATCACCATTTGCCTGGGGACGAAACACCTAACGCAGCTTGTATTGTTAACCCCAATCAAGTTGGGTGTAACTTTCCGAGTAAGCACTTGGCGGGGGTGGGTGTTATGTTTTATGCATTGATGGCTTTGCGAATTGAGATGCGGGGCCGAGGTGCATATGCCAATAAAGAAGATGAGCCCAACCTGTCGACACTGTTAGATTTAGTGGCATTAGGTACTGTTGCAGACTTAGTAAAATTGGATGCCAATAACCGTATTTTGGTAGAGCAAGGTTTAAGGCGTATTCGCGCTGGTGCCTGCTCTAAAGGCATATTAGCATTATTAAAAGTGAGTGGCCGTGATTATCAATATGCTGCCGCACCAGATATGGGCTTTTACGTTGGCCCTAGATTAAATGCTGCTGGCAGACTGGATGACATGACATTGGGCATCCAATGTTTATTGTCAGAAGACCTAGATGAGGCCATGGAGATGGCCTCAGAACTTCAAGCATTGAATGTACAGCGACGTGAAATTGAAGCTCAAATGCAGTTCGATGCAACAGAAGCCATGCAAAACATTCAAGTTGATTTGCAATACTCGATAAGTTTATATGAAGCAGACTGGCACCAAGGGGTGATCGGTATTTTAGCTTCGCGTGTTAAAGAGCATTTTCATCGGCCGGTGATTGTTTTTGCTGATGCCGGAGATGGCGCGCTCAAAGGATCTGGGCGCTCCATCAAAGGCTTGCATTTGCGAGATGCGCTAGACCAAGTCACCAAAAAACACCCATCATTGATTCAGAAGTTTGGCGGCCATGCCATGGCTGCAGGCTTGAGTATTGAAAAACAAGGCTTTGAACAATTCTCACGTGCTTTTGAAGATGTGGTACGTAGCTTGCTTACAAAATCAGCACTAGAATCTGTGATCGAGGTTGATGGGGCGTTAGCGCTGGATCAAATGTCATTTTCTGTAGCAGAAAGTTTAGAAAAGCAAGTTTGGGGTCAAGGCTTCCCTGAGCCGCTATTTTATGACAGGTTTGATGTGATAGAGAAAAAAATAGTCGGGGAAAAACATTTAAAGCTTACCTTGCAAAAGTCGCAACAACTCTTTGATGCCATTTACTTTAATGAAACGGAGTTAAATCATAGTTGCGTAAACATTGTTTATCAATTGCAAACAAACCGTTTTCGGTCGCAAGAAAAATTACAATTATTAGTGAGATATATATCTGCCGAAGAAGTTAAAGATTCATAAAAAAAGCTGAATTTTTAGCAACTTAGGTGACCCAGACGCGATATTTTCGCTATAATAATTGATAAATTATGCAAGTTAACAACTGTTCAACAGTGCTGAATCACTCCGTACCTCGTGTAGATAGTCAAGTTAACAATAACAATAATTACAGGAAACTTCTTGGTGAAAACATGGAATAACAAACAGCAACAAGCCTTTGAAGAAATTTTAAATATAGGCTTGGGGCGGGCTGCTGTAAGTATCGGTAAAATACTTGAAAAAGAGGTTATGCTGTCGGCTTCTGGTATTCATATATCTAACATTAATACAGGTCAGGCCGTTGATATGGTCAAAAGGACCAATGGCGAAAGTTGGGTTTCTGTTTCGCAAACTATTGGTGGAGACTTCGATGCCGTGGCACTGATGGTTTTTTCTAATATCCAAGCCATGAAGCTAATGCGCGCGTTGGATCATGAGAGTTATGTCAGTGATTTTGCCTATGGGTATGATGCAGATACGTATTCTGAAATCGCCAGTGTTTCCTTGAATGCATGCATGAGTGCAATGGTCAATATGCTGGACTTATCTCTAGAGAGTTATCAGCCTGTTCATCATTTTGGTGATTGTGAGACGGTGATGCTAGACACGCCAGTATTGCCGATTAAAGTGCTCATTTCTTTAGAAATGATTGTTGGAAACAAAACAATGAACGGGTTTGTTGTTATATCACTAACGAACAAGTCTTTAGAGTCGATGGTTCATAGGCTAGAACTCTATCTAGAAAGTGAGGCCTTCGAGTGGGTGATGTAATGCACGCAAACGCTACATTGTCGCAGTGGTACTACCTGGATTATCTGCAAACTGGTGTAATGATCATTGATAAGCAGTATCGCATTGTTTATTGGAATCGCTGGCTCGAATATCACAGTAATATTCTAAGTGAGACGATACAAGGACAATCATTTAAAATAGCTTTTCCTGATCTGGCTGACAGCAGATTGTTTGAATTAGTGCAGCAAGTGATCGAGGAAAATTTAAGCGGCATGATCTCTGCAGCACTCAATCGTTCATTATTACCTCTTTATCCTAGTATTAACCATCAGCTCAAACAAATAAATGTCATGAATCAGATGGTACAGGTGACTGGCATGCATGATGCTAATGGTCAGCAGCTTGCTATGGTGCAAGTAACTGACATGACGCATTCACAAGTGAGGCATGCACAAATAAAAGCACAATCGCAAACAATTGAAGCACTAGAAAACGTTGACCAACTGACGCGCTTACCCAATCGTGAAAAGTTCGACCACGATTTTCATCAAGAATTTAAGCGAATTATGCGCGCACGGGCTAACTTAGTTGCTACTATTATTGAAGTGGACCACTTTGATAACTTTGAACGTCAATATGGTGCGAATAAAGCGCAAGAGGTATTAGTTAAAATATCAGATATCTTTTCATCATTGCTATGTCGCGACACCGATATTGTGACGCGTTATAACAAGGATTCTTTTGCATTAATACTGCCCTATACTTCTGAGGCTGGTAGCCAGCTGATCGCCCAAGAATTGCGTAAAGCTGTGCATGCATTGAAGGTGCCTCATGCACTTTCTGCGACCTCTTCAGCATTGACTGTCAGTATTGGTTTGGCATTTATCAGCCCTCAATCCAATGAAGAAGAGCCGCGTTTTGTTGAAGCGCTTAACTTCGCACTAGCGGCTGCAAAAGAGGCTGGTGGTGACAGAGCCATGCTATATACCATGGCAGATGGTCGCTTAACAGATTGTGATGGGCCGCATAGTGATGGGCAGTTATTACTCGCCTTGTAACTAATCACTAACATTCATTTTTTCCTTTACAA
The DNA here is from genome assembly GCA_964496895.1 of uncultured Methylophilaceae bacterium. GTDB lineage: Bacteria > Pseudomonadota > Gammaproteobacteria > Burkholderiales > Methylophilaceae > Methylotenera. The sequence continues at coordinate 7,525 of CAZCBF010000084.1, forward strand.
TACCGTTCTATGCAAGATTCAAGCGCAAGCAATATATGTATTGCTAACCTAAAAATGCACGGCGATTTACAGCATAATGCGGCTTTATTTCAGTCCTATGTTGAGACTAATGCTGATATTCATGATGTCAAAATAGTTGTCTGTGTGCCTTATCCTTATCTCGCGCAAGCACAAGATGTGTTTGAAGGGACTTCTTTTGCATGGGGTGCGCAAAACATGAGCAAAGAAACAGAAGGCGCTTTTACTGGAGAAGTCAGCGCCCGAATGTTGCGCGACTTTGGTGCGCAGTATGTCATCCTTGGGCATTCTGAAAGAGCTACTGCTTACTGTGAATCAGACGAAAATATCGCGCACAAATTCTATCAAGCTAAAACACATGATTTGGTGCCAATTTTGTGTGTCGGCGAAACTCTCATAGAGCGTGAAGCAGGTGTAATGGAGCGAGTCGTCGAAGAGCAGCTATCAGAAATTATTAATATCTATGGGGCGCAAATTTTTGCTGAAACGATTGTTGCCTACGAGCCTATCTGGGCGATTGGCACAGGTTTGGCTGCGACGCCAGACCAAGCTCAACAAATGCATACTTTTATTCGTAGCAAAATTGCAGATTTGGATGCTGACGCTGCAGTATCGATGAAAATCGTATATGGAGGCAGCTTAAATCCAGAAAATGCGTTACAATTATTTGTTGAGCAGAATATTGATGGAGGTCTTATTGGTCGCTGTGCGCTGAATGCCAAGCAATTTCATGGTATAGTCGCAGCCTCTTCAAAACAATAAGCGCCTCATGTAAAGGAATTTTTTTCATGGATGATATTATTTTAATTATTCACACGCTTGCAGCCGCAGCCGTTATCGGTTTGGTGATGATGCAGCATGGTAAAGGTGCTGAAGCTGGCGCTTCTTTTGGCGGTAACGCATCTGGGAGTTTGTTTGGGGTTTCAGGGTCATCTAACCTTTTAAGTAGGCTAACAGCGGTTTTTATTACTGTTTTCTTTTGTACTAGTTTGTTACTTGGTTACATGGCCAGTCACCGTGAAACTGGTAGCGTGATTACTACTGACACACCTATTGTGAACTCAGAGGACGGAGCACCTGCAAAATCTTCTGAACCAACAACAGACGATATTCCAAAATAAACACTAGCTCAATTTAAACCTTGCCGTCGTGGTGGAATTGGTAGACACGCTATCTTGAGG
>CAZCBF010000085.1:0-8609 GCA_964496895.1 uncultured Methylophilaceae bacterium
ACTGCTGATCTGTGTCAGCATCGTCGACATATTGTCAAGTAAGTCATTGATTCCACTGCAAAGTGTGGCAATGTCACCTACCTTGCCGTTCATGCTTATCCGGTGCGATATATCACCGGCTTTGGCTTCGTCAATGACTGTTTTTGATTCATCAACAGCCGCTTTTAAACCAGCACTAATTTCATGCTGAGAAGTAATGTCAGTGGCAAATTTAACCACTTTATGTGGCTTGCCATTGAGATCAAAAATAGGGTTGTAAGAGGCTTCTAACCAAATCACACCACCGTCTTTACCAATACGTTTATATTGGCCTGTATCCGCTTCACCACTAGCCAGCTTTTCCCAAAAGGCTGTGTATTCTGCGCTGTTTTTGGTTTCTTCCTCAACAAACATACGATGGTGACTACCGACTATCTCTTCTCGTGTATAACCAGTCACCGCGACAAAATTGTCATTCACTTTTGTAATGTTGCCTTTGGTGTCAAACTCAATGACACCAAGTACTTTATTCAAGGCCTCTAATTGACCTGCATTATCAGCATCTTTGATCTTAAATTCTGTAATGTCTGTTGCATACTTGACAACTTTATAGGGCTTGCCATTAATGTCAAAAATTGGATTGTAGGTCGCTTGCAACCAGATTTCATTACCATCTTTGCCAACACGCTTATACACACCCTCATTTGACTGCCCTTGCCCAAGACTCAACCAAAAGTTTTTGTAGTCTTGACTTTCTGCGTACTCTTTTTCGGCAAACATACGATGGTGATTACCAACAATCTGATCTTTGCTATAACCCGTGACTGCTGCAAAGTTATCATTGCAGTCTAAAATATTGCCAGTGAGGTCAAACTCTATTACACCTTGAATTTTACTAATGGACTCTAATTGACCTTTGTAATCGAGTGTTTTATTGACTTCTTGAGTAATATCGATTGAAAAAATTTCTACACGGTTAATCGCACCTGTAGGCGATTTAATCGGGGTATAAGTCCCTTGAAACCAAAACTCCTCACCATTTTTTGCAACGCGGCGCATTTGTTTTTTGGCTGGAATACCCTTGCGCACATCCTCCCATACCGCAAGGTAGGATGGATCCTCATAATCATCTTTATGACGAAGAATATTAATATTTTCTCCGACAACTTCTTCATGGCTATAACCCAACGTATCTAATACTAGGTCGTTACATTCAGTGATATTTTGCTCGAGGTCACAAACAATAATGCCAAAACTGTCATTCAGTGCGTCGTGCTCATTTTGATTGTCTTTCAAATTACTATTTTTAGCCGTGACATCAGTGAGATAACTCACCACTTTTTTCAACTGTCCATCATCACTGATCACCGGCGCATAATAACCTTGGAACCAGGCTTCATTGCCATCTGAATTAAGTAATTTGAATTCGCCAGTCTGTGACTTACCAAGACTAAGGGCATGCCAAAATTGATTGTATCCGGAACTCGCAGCTTCATCAGCATCCATTAATATACGGTGATGTTCGTCGACTAGTTCGCTCGCTTGATAGCCCAGCGCTTTGACTGCATTTTCATTGATGTGAGTAATCTTGCCATCAGGGTCAAACTCGATGACACACCGAGCCTTATCGATTTCTTTTTTTATCGCCCTAAATTCTTCGACCTCGCCTAACAGTGATTTGTAAGCTTCTGAATTATTGGTAATACTATTAATCATATTTGACAACATCTGTATTCTCCCTTGCGTGTTCTAGGCAATTCATTAATTCTTAAAGTTATTCACAACATTATCCGGCTTAATGCACCACAGCATCTACCAGCTCCATCTCGGGGCTAGTCATTAATTGTTCTATGTCGACTAAAATCAGCATTTGTTCTTCAACTGTTGCTAAGCCCATGATGTATTTAGTATCGATGCTAGTCACTAGTGTTGGGACTTCTTTAATCTGCTCATCCTGCAATGCCATAACATCAGAGACACCATCGACGACAATGCCGACGACGCGACCGCCAAGGTTAAGAATAATCACAACAGTAAATTCGTTGTATTCAACTTTTCCCAATTTAAATTTAATGCGCAGATCTACAATTGGCACGATCTTGCCGCGCAAATTGATGACACCTTTGATAAATTCAGGCGTATTGGCAATTTGTGTGACGGTGTCGTAACCACGGATTTCCTGTACTTTTAAAATTTCCAGCCCGTACTCTTCTTGACCTAATACAAAGGTTAAATACTCGCCCGCAGCAGGGTTGGGTGCGGTAGCATTACTGGCGTTTACACCTTCTTCAGCGTTTGACATCATTGCGTTAACTCCTGACTTATTTGTTTAGTGTTACTCGAAAAGCTGGATGCACCAGTGAGATAATTATTGCTCTGGCCCATTTGAAGCAGCGCAGGGACATCCAAGATCAGTGCAACTGAGCCATCACCCATGATGGTTGCACCTGATACACCTGAGACTTTTCGATAATTGGTTTCTAGACTCTTAATCACCACTTGCTGTTGACCGACTAAGCGATCAACAAACAAGGCTGATTTTTTGCCATCTGATTCGATGAGTACCAAGACCCCTTTGGTCGGGTCTTCAATCTCTGTCGGGTGATTAAAGACTTGGTGTAAGGCGATAATCTGTAAATATTCGCCGCGCACATGTACCATGCGACCTTCGCCCGTGACTGTTTTGATGTCTTCAGCTCGCGGTTGAAGCGTCTCCACAATCAAGTTCAACGGAATCACATACAAGCTATTACCTAATGACACTGACATACCATCAAGAATGGCCAATGTCAGTGGTAGCGCAATCGATATTGTCGTACCAAAACCCAAAGCCGACCGAATCTCAACATTACCTCCCATTTCAGTAATGTTTCTTTTGACCACATCCATACCCACACCGCGACCAGACACATCCGTCACAGTTTCTGCAGTAGAGAAGCCAGGTGCAAATATTAGGTTGTGTACCTCATTATCTGACATGGAGTCACTCACTGGAATACCATTACTTTGTGCTTTTTCCATGATTCTTTCACGGTTAAGTCCACCGCCATCATCCGTCACTTCAATGACAATGCTGCCACCTTTGTGCGCCGCTGATAGTGTTAGAGTACCCTCTGGATCTTTGCCTGCGGCACGTCGTTTATCTGGTGACTCAATACCGTGATCAATACTGTTTCTGACCAAATGTGTGAGTGGGTCAGTAATACGTTCGATCAAGCCTTTATCTAGCTCAGTCGTGGCACCTTGTGTTTCAAAGTTAACTTTTTTATTCAACTTAGAAGCCAAGTCACGCACCATACGCGGGAAACGTGAGAACACGAAGTCCATCGGCATCATACGAATCGACATCACAGACTCTTGCAAGTCACGCGTATTTCTTGTCAATTGCCCCACACTATTAATCAGTGATTCATGGTGTACAGGGTCCATTTCATTCACACGCTGCTCAATCATGGCTTGTGTAATCACAAGCTCACCCACAAGGTTGATCAGTTGGTCTACTTTTTCGACACCAACGCGAATTGAGGTTGATTCACTGGCCTTGTCTTTGCCTTTACCTTTAGCTTTGGCTTTTGGTTTATCTGCTTTCGCTTTCTCTTTTTCTTTTTCTTCTTTTTCAGCTGCTGCTTTGGCTTCTTCTGACACTTCAGTGTTATCGCCCACTAGCTCAGCAGGGTTATGTAGCTCAATCCCATTAAAAAAGCCATAGCCTTCCTCGACAGTATCGCCACCTTCTTCATTAAATAAGCCATAACCGACTTCTTCTTGTACCATTGATTTTTTATCAAATTTTTCAATGGCTTCTGCATCGTCTGTTTTTGTTTCTACTTGCGCCTCAGCTTGTTGTGCTGGTTTTTCGGATATAGCGGCAGTTTCTGGTTCGCTCACTGCAGCTGGTGCAGCGGCCTCAACCGGTGCTTGTGCACCCGCTTTTTCAATCTTCATGTCCTCTGGCTCAAGAATAAATGAGCAGACTGTTCTGATATCATCTTCACTTGAATCATCGGAGACCAATATCATTTGATATTGTTTATCGGTTAATTTGACTGGGGTAACCTCACCGAGTAGTGATATCTCTTCCTCTACATTCTCAATGTCTTTTTCATTAAGATCATCAGGTAATGTGATGATGAATTTGGTCGAGCCTTCTGGCACAGCGACTTCCGCAGCCGCTTGTTCTGGCGTCGCTTCTTCTGCCTTCACTTCGGCAGTTTCCGCTGGTTGTTCTTCGACTTTAGGCGCTGCCGCTGCTGGCGCGCCGCCACCTTCAGCCGCTTCAGATAAAGCTTTAAGGCGCGCTTGTACTTCCTCTACTTGCTCTTCATCAACTTCTTCATCATCCCTGTGCCCTTCCAGTTCCATTTTCAAGACATCTTTAGCAGCTAAAAAGGCGTCAACATGGTCTGCGGTAAGTGCTAATTCGTGATTGCGAATCTTATCCAGTAAGTTTTCTAGTACATGGGTAATTTCTGTCATGTCCATGAAACCAAATGTCGCTGCCCCACCTTTGATCGAGTGGGCTGCACGGAAGATCGCATTCAGCTCTTCGTCATCTGGATCATCAATATCAACGCCCAACAGCAACTGTTCGGCCTCAGCCAATAACTCTTCCGCTTCTTCAAAGAAGACCTCATAAAACTGACTCATATCAACTGACATGTTTTACTCCATTCATCAACAATAATGTTGCGTTTTTATCTTTCAATTTTTCTTTGCTTAACCAATCACTTTTTGTACAACTTCAATCAAACGCTTAGGGTCAAATGGTTTGACTAACCAACCGTTGGCCCCTGCCGCTCGACCTTTGGCTTTCATTTCATCGCTTGATTCAGTCGTGAGCATTAAGATCGGGATTTTTTTGTATGAGCCTAATTCACGCAGATTTTTAATCATGGTTAAACCATCCATAATCGGCATGTTTTGGTCAGATAACACTAAGTCCACTGTTTTTTCGCGTGCTTTATTCAGGCCATCTTGACCATCAACTGCTTGCACAACCTCGTAACCCGCTGCCTTCAAACTAAATGTAACCATTTGACGAAGAGACCCAGAATCATCTACTGTTAAAATTGTTTTTGCCATTTCAAACTCTCTTTAATAAATGTCGATGTACCCAATTAAAATAAATCTACACTGCCGGTAGACATGTTTTTTTGATTAACAGATCGGTGATTTAAACCGCCATTAATTGCATCACTACCTTCGTGTATGCTTTCATTTAAACTTTTGATGTAAGCCGAAATCTCTTGTTGCTCATCCGGCAACATACAGACATTTTCCCCATCTCCATGATTGCTCAGCTCATCCAGCAAGTCATTCAAACCATTCAAGCGACGCAAACTACGCTCAATAATTTGATTGGTCATGTCTTGAAATTGCATATTCGTCACAACTTGTTGAATATGCGTAGAGATACCCGCTTGCAACTCAGCAAATTCAGTTTCATCATGTGCTGATTCAGTAATATTTGCCAAAGCAACTTGCTGCCTTTTAAAATGTTCGTCTAAGCTGATAAAGCTTTCACCTAACTTCTCAGCAGCCTCATTCAATAGAAAAGTGGCTTGATCTAAGTCCGCTTTTACGTCTTTGATATGATTACTTCCATGTTCAGACACAGCTGTGAGGAGTTTGCGCAACTCACTGATTTGTACTTTTTCCATAACTGTCAATTTATCCGACCTTGTGTTTTTTTAATTATCAAAATACAAATACAAAGACCCATTAATTTAAATTGGCCTTTATCTAGTATCAGTGCTCTTCAGCACTACTCTCAGGTTCTTCAAATCCACCGGGCTGTTCGGGTAGATCAATAAATTCAAGCGCAGGTTTTTTGGCTGAGCTGTCAATTTCTACTGCTTCATAATCTCGCAAGGCACGCTCTTCAGCCTCTTTATTCATAATAATCATGCTGATACGCCGATTGATCGGGCTGAACGGATTTTCTTTGTCTAAAAGAGATGAAGAAGCTAAACCAACCACTTTAAGTAGCTTGTCTTCATTCATGCCGCCTTTGACTAGTTGTCTACGCGAAGCATTGGCACGATCAGCAGATAACTCCCAGTTGCTATAACCTCGATTTCCCGATGAATAGCCAGAAGCATCGGTGTGGCCTGACAGGCTTATCTTATTCGGCACATCATTCATCATGGCACCAATTTCTTTTAGAATTAGTTTGGCATATGGTCTTAACTTTGCACTGCCTGATTTAAACATTGGGCGATTTTTCTCATCCACTATCTGCACTCTCAAACCTTCGGTCGTGATGTCAAGCAGCAACTGTTCTTTAAATTTACGTAAAGTAGGATTGCTTTTGATTTCTTCTGTCATTTTGTCCTTGAGTTTGGTCAGGCGTTTTTTCTCAATTTTCTTTTCAATTTCCTTGGCAATTACTACATCTTGTGATTGCTTGATACCCTTACCACTAGGGTCAGAGATAGATTGTTGTGTGCCTTTTTTGCCTTCTACGCGTTTAACTTGACCCTCTTTGAGTGTTACATCACGACCGCCGCCTTGAATTAAGGAAGAGGACTGCCCTACCGAGGGGCCATCACTGGTAATCGCTTCTAACAAAGGCGTTTGGAAGTATTCAGAAATACCTGCTTTTTGTGCTTCAGAAGTCGAGCCTAATAGCCACATCAACAAGAAGAAGGCCATCATCGCTGTCACAAAGTCAGCATAAGCAATCTTCCACGCACCACCATGATGACCGTGACCGCCTTTGTTAATTTTTTTAACAATTATCGGTTTTGGTAATTCTTCAGCCATGCGTCACTTCACTTATTACTGCATTGAAAACAAACATTTGAATGCTCACTGAATTAAGTATTCTTAGCATTTTTGACATGCTCTTCTAGCTCAGAGAAACCTGGTCTCTCAGTTGAAAACATGACTTTACGACCAAACTCAACCGCAATGGCTGGGGCATAGCCATTTAAGCTGGCAAGCAATGTCGCCTTGATCGTTTGCAAAATTTTAGTGTTCTCTTCTAATTTGGCTTCAGCAACACCTGACAGCGGCCCAACAAAACCATAGGCCAGCAAAATACCCAAAAAGGTACCCACCAGCGCGTGACCAATTAATATGCCCAACTCGTTTGGTGGCAGGTGCAAACTTTCCATCGTATGAACAACCCCCATCACCGCAGCGACAATACCAAACGCAGGCAGGCCATCTCCGAGCTTGGCCAGACATGATGCTGCGACATGACCTTCTTGATGGTGTGTATCGAGCTCGTTATCCATGAGATTTTCTACCTGAAACGCATCCATGTTGCCTGAGACCATCAGGCGCAAGTAATCGGTAATAAATTCAACGACGTGATGATCTCCCAGAATGGATGGATATTTACTGAATAAAGGACTATCTTTAGGATTTTCAATATCGTTTTCAATGGCCATCATGCCGTCTTTACGAATTTTGCTTAAAATTTCAAATAACAAGGCTAGCAAATCCATATACAAGGCTTTGGTTGCATGAGAGCCTTTAAACAAGGTTGGAATCACTGCCATAGTGGCTTTAATGGCTTTCATATCGTTACCCACGACAAAAGCGCCTAAAGCACCACCAAAAATCATCAATACCTCTAATGGTTGCCACAGGCCACCCAGATGACCGCCAGCCATTGCATAACCACCAAAAATACAAGCAATGATGACGACGTAACCAATCCCGATTAACATTTTTTATAGCTCCGATTGTTCAATTCTCTTTCCGACAAAGCTTTACAACTTGTCACATTCATCAGGATAACAATCGAAGTGATGAATCAATTGTTGAAACAAGGCTTATTTTTGTGGTCATTTTTAGAACCGCCAAATCTAGCCATAAATGGCCTAAACCAATGGCTTAAAAGGCATTAAAAACAAACGGTTGGAATCTTGAGAGGCGCGGGTTAAGCCACTAAACCCGACTTACTGCTGATAGATGTAGAGGTCTGGAGACTGATGGTCACCTGAAATGACTTGCGCTGGGGTAATGCCCGGTACGGGGAACTCTAAACTGATTAAGAGTTGGTTATTACTTTGCTCTTGTTTGGCTTTATCCCATAAAGACGGCATAGCAGCAGGGGATAAATAGGCAAAGATGATGTCGTACTCAGCAAAATTAAGTTGCTGATAATCAGATAAGGTAAAGCGTGCACTCGAATGGGTGAGGTGAGACCTGAGCTTGCTATATAACAAAGGTAACGGCGCAACTTCTACCCCCTCCACCTTTGCTTCTGGGTGCATTTTGGCAATATACATGGCAAAACCGCCCAAGCCACTGCCAATTTCCATGACACGCACCTCGGGGCGATATTGCGCTTGAAACTGATGTGTAAGTGCCGATACTTTTTGCCAAATGGCTAAGGCAGAAGGATAGTAAGGCACCTGTGTACGATAGCTAGACCAGTAGATACTCGCAGTGATGGCAAAAGCTAAGAAATAAGCCTCTGTGGGGATGCTAAATAGCAGCATAGTCCACACTAATAGTGGAAAACCAAAATGAATCCACTTCCACCAAGGCGCCATTTTGAAATAATGCGCACACCATCCACTAACAACAGCTTGCAGCAAAAAAACCATGCCAAGCGGAATGCTCAGGCCTGTGCTGTTAGCTGTCTTTATCAATACAGTGACCACCACTAATGC
>CAZCBF010000086.1:0-8602 GCA_964496895.1 uncultured Methylophilaceae bacterium
TAGCTAAGCAAATTGGCATTACGATTGTATTGGTGGGGCATGTCACTAAAGAGGGCGCCTTGGCTGGCCCAAGGGTGCTTGAGCATATTGTTGATACTGTTTTATATTTTGAAGGCGACCAAAATTCCGCCTTCAGAATGATCAGAGCCTTTAAAAATCGCTACGGTGCAGTAAATGAGATGGGTGTATTTGCCATGACAGAAAAGGGCTTAAGAGAAGTCAACAACCCATCGGCTTTATTTTTATCACACCATCATACTGAGGTCGCTGGCAGTTGCATTACTGTTACAGTAGAAGGTACTCGGCCATTACTGATTGAGATTCAGGCGCTGGTTGACACCTCTCATGCGAACAATCCTAAGCGGCTGTGTGTGGGGCTTGAGCAAAATCGTCTGGCGATGTTGCTGGCCGTCTTAAACCGCCATGCCGGCGTCGCTTGCCATGATCAAGATGTCTTCATCAATGCGGTAGGGGGCGTTAAAATCGCGGAGCCCGCAGTCGATTTAACGATTCTAGTTGCGATTATTTCATCCTTCAAAAATAAAGCGCTACCTGAAAAGCTAGTCGTTTTTGGCGAAGTGGGTTTGGCTGGTGAGATTCGCCCTGTCTTACGCGGGCAAGATCGCCTTAAAGAAGCAGTCAAGCTTGGCTTTACCAAGGCCATCATTCCAAAAGCAAATGGACCAAAACAAGCCATTAAAGATTTAGAGGTGGTCGAAGTAGAGCGCATAGATCAGGTCCTCACGCATCTTAGAAATTAATGTCTGAATTATTTAAGCCGTTTCAGGTAGTAATGATTTAATAAAATAAATGCATAGATATTACAAAATGTAATAGAATAGCCACAAAATGTAACGACTGAATAACCCAACACAATAACAAGCAACGGCTAGGGGTGTGGTATGAGTATTCTGACATTGTTTCAATTGTTCTTTGCGCCCCTAGAAGGCTGGCGCAGGATCGCCAATAAGAGCTATTCACCTGCAAAATTATTTCTTCTGCATGTACTACCTTTTTCTTTGGTACCTGCAGTCGCGATCTACACTGCTGGTAGGCGAGGCGAATTACTTTTTTTAGATTTGCTTTCGCCCGTTGCATTACTCATTGTGGCGATCGCTTTTTTCATCATCCAGCTGATCTCAGTACTCGTAATGGCTGGCGTGATCAAAAAGCTAGCGAATATTGCTGAGGTGAGTCCAAGTTTCAAACAAGCCTACACCTTGGCAGCGATTGCACCTACGCCACTATGGATGATGCCTATCTTTTTGCTTTATCCTAATATGATATTAATCTTATTGATGTTTTCTTTAGCGATGATGATTGCTGCAAGGTTTATTTACTACGGGATACCATCGACATTGGCAGTGTTTGAAGAGGGGCATAGAATCTTTCTATTTGGCGCTATTTTAACAGCAGGCACCATTGCTGCAGGATTTTTGATGGTTTGTACCTTAGTTTTTTGGGCTAGCCTGCAAGGCGTTAGTTTCAGTTAGCTAAACTTGCAACTACATAAACTGGGTCGATTTTTCGACTAAATTAGCGGCCATGATGCCACTTCTAACCGCACTTTCAATAGTGGCCGGGTATTCTTGATAAGTGTAATCACCAGCCAAAAACAACCTTGGTTGCGGTGTATTGTTATCAGGCCTTTTGAGTTGGCTGACACAACTGTATGTGGCGCGACGTTCTGCGATCACTTTGTACCAAAGTGGTTTAGGCAACTTGCCGAAACATTGAGATAACTCATTAATGACTTCCAAAGCCAATTCGTCATGCCTACGTTTAACATGAAGGCCATCAGCACTAATAATCACAGCGACCAAACCATTTTGGTTGCATATCTGCCCCCGATCAAAGACCCACTGACTAGTCGAGTCAACCATGCCTGTCATCATGTCGGGCAATACAATGTCTTTGGGATACTGAATATAGATGGTATAAATGGGTTGAAATGCCAGCTTGGACAACTGCTCAGTCAATGGCGCTAGCTTAGGCACTTCTTTTACCAAGTTGTGCAGTCTACCTGGCGAAACCGCCAGCACCACATGGCTAAAATACTCTTCGCCGTGTTTGGTGTCTAACTTAAAATGGTCCAGACCATTTGCATTAATTTCTACCGCGAGACTACGTACACGCGTACTGAGTTGTAATTTCCCACCGTTCTTGAAGACGTATTGAGAGACAGGGTTGGCAAGTACTTGCGATAAGTCTAATTTGGGTAATAACAAGTCACTATTTTGTTTGTCTCCTGTGAAACTATCGCGCAACACATTGAGGAATATTTGTGCGCTTGCAAGCTCAATAGGCGTGTTAAGCGCTGCAAGACACAGCGGCTCCCAAAACACTTTAATAATACGATCAGATTGGTGATGGCGATCTAAAAATGAGGCTAAACTAACATCATCTACTAGCTTAAAATCATTCGCATTGACACCGCGCATCATCCAAATGGCTTTAAGTTTATCCCACCAACTGATGCCTTTAGCATTTTTAAATGCCTTGAGCAAATGATAGGGCGTCTCTGCATCGTTGTTCGCATCAAAGGTAAAATCATTACCCGTCAGGTAAGACCGCATGATCAAACTGAGTGGTAAGCGATGAAAAGTGTCTTCTTCCTTTAAGCCTACCTCGGCTAATAGTTTGAGTGTTTGCGCATAAGCACCTAACAAAATATGTTGGCCATTATCGAGCATCGTCATTTGCATGTCATTCTCAACCATGACCATGCGAGCACGCCCGCCGAATTGAGAGCTGGCTTCAAAAATTGTCACATCATAGCCCAAGTCAATAAGGCTTTTGGCCGCGGTTAATCCCGCGCAACCGCCGCCTATGATTGCAACTTTTAATGTAGATTGATTCAAAAACAGACCTTATTATTAGTGTTGAAACCAGACGCGTAGTGCTAGTTTTAGTTTGTGCAAGGTGCCAAGTGAGGTGCGTGCGTTTAAGACTTTCTCAGGGCCATCCGCATTAATTTCTCGCAATAATGTACGGTAAATTGCAGCCATCATCAAACCAGCACGCTGATTTTTTTTATCGATTGCTGGCAGTTGTTTTAACGCTTTATCATAAAACGACTCTGCACGCTCAATCTGAAACGCCATCAGTGACTTCACGTTTTCCGATTCACGAGATTGGATAATATCTTCTTCACTCACCCCAAACTGCTTAAGCTCATCCAATGGCAGATAAATGCGATTGCGTCTGGCATCTTCACCAACATCACGGATGATATTGGTTAATTGAAAAGCGATACCCAAGTCATGTGCATATTTTAAAGTATTTCTATCTTCAAACCCAAATATCTGTGCTGAGAGGTAACCAACCACACTGGCAACGCGATAACAATAGAGTTGCAGATGCTTAAAGTCATCATAGCGGTTGTACTTTAGATCCATTTCCATACCATCAATAATTTCATCGAAATAAGCCTGATCTAATGAAAATGTTTTGATGTGGGGTTGCAAGGCTTTAGTCACAGGATGAATAGGGCTACCTGCAAAGAGATTGTTTAATTCATCTCGCCACCAATTCAGCTTAACTTGTGCGACCTCATATTCACTACACTCATCAACCACATCATCCACTTCACGACAATAGGCATACAAGGCAGTAATCGCTAAGCGACGTTGTTTATCTAAAAAACGAAAGGTGTGGTAAAAGCTTGAGCCACTCTCTTTGGCTTTTGTTTGGCAATATTTTTCTGGCGTCATAGGAGGGATTATACGTTTTCATGGGCGCTAACGCTCACATTAAAACGGCAAAACTTAAATCCGTAATAGTGCGCGCAGTGCGATGATGGTCCAATCCCACTTATTAAGCGTAGGTCTATGATTGAACACATCGCCGTCTACGGCTTCGATTTTTTTGATAATGCGGGAGCCGCCCTCAATCATCATGCGCAGCTCAAACCCTATGCGACCTTTAAGCACTTTGCCTAAAGGTGCGCCAGCGTACAACATGGCTTTAGCACGATGTAAATTGATGCCGATAAATTCAGACCAGTTTGCATCTGTGGGTGTGCCATTGGCATATTGTTTTAACATCTTTTCGGAGATGCCAAACGCAGCCAACTCTTCCTGACATAAATAAATGCGTTGTTTGTCGTCATTTTTTTGTAAGTCAATCGCAATATCTTGATAAAAGTTAATTAATTGCAGTGCCGTACAAACCTGATCTGAATAAGCCACATTGGTAGGGTAGTAGGCATCATAAAGAGATAGCAACAAACGCCCAATTGGATTGGCCGAGCGGCGCGAATAGTTCAGCAAATCATCAAATTTATCGTAGCGGGTCGTGATGACATCCTGCTTGAACGCAGAAAGTAAGTCATAAAATGGCGCATAGGGTAGTTTGTGTGCTTTGATGGTAGATTCTAGTAGATTAAAAAATGAATTATCAGGCCTGATGTAGGCCACTAATAAATCTAAATCATCTTCATATGCTTGCAATAGTTTGAGGCGCTCATCGACCGTGAGGTTGCCTTCATCCGCAAAATCATCAGCTTGTCTCGCAAACTGATAAATGACAGCGATAGGTTCTCGCAGGTGCCGCGGTAAAAACCACGAAGCAACAGGGAAGTTCTCATAGTGAGACTGTGTGAGATTAAGACTCTCTTCTATTGCGCTAGACTGCACGCTTGGATTGCTGACATTCATAATTTACCGTTAAAGTAATGTAAAGAATATTGTGGGATCATACTGCGCTCCACAATTTACTAATTAGTTTAGCTTAATCAGGTATATAATTGATTTTACTATGCTACAAAGCCTGTATTTCACTTTTATGTTGATCGTAATATGCCAACTTTCCTCAAAGCCATTATAAAGCACTGGTCATTTAAACTCTTCGTTGGCATTAGCCTGTTTTACCTGTTTTTTTCTTACGTTTGCATTAACCCTATTGCACAAAAAGCAGTCCCTTGGGCGGCTAAAAAATACTTCAATAGCCAGGCTAGTGTTGAGAGCGTTAAATTTAACCCTTGGCGCAACCAAATTACCATCAAGGGATTTACCCTCAACAATCAACAAAATGAGCAACTGTTCAACTTTCAGCACTTACTGATAGATCTAGAAGCTGATGGGCTATTCAGCTGGGCATGGAAATTCAAACAGCTTTCAGTCACTCAGCCAGCCCTGCACTTTATCAAAAAGCAAAACAATCAAAGTAACTGGTCAGACCTAATTTTAGCGCTTAAGGTACCAGAAAAAGAAAAGACAGGTGGCGGATTACCTAGGCTGATCATCCAAAAACTTGCATTAATGCAAGGTGAATTATTTTATTTGAATGCATCCAATGACACTGCAATTAAGCCGCCTTATTCTTCCGGTAAAACTGTTGCGCCGATTGACCTTAGCCTAGATAACTTTTCAACCTTACCCGACCAAAACAGTGATTATCATATCGTTGCTAGTCTGCCAGAACAAAAAGGCACCGTTGATTGGCAAGGTCAGCTTGCAGTGAATCCAATCGCTTCTCATGGCCACTTAAGCTTGTCTGGTTTTGATCTGCCTAATTTGCTTGCCTTAGCCCAACCGCAATCATTGCCAGCCAGTTTAGATCAAGGAAAGGCTGGCTTGTCATTCAGCTACCAACTCACAAGTCAAGTACCCGAACCGCCTAAAGTTAGCCCAGAGGCCAATGTCGCTGATCAAGCACATCCAGCGTCAATCTTTTCTATTAATATTGACACACTAGCATTCGACCTTGAGCAGCTACTATTCACATTGCCGAGCAAGGCAAACATCATTCAGGAAAAGCTTACTGTAACAGTGCCAGCAATCAATATGACGGTTAACCCTGAACATACACAAGCGCTAGAGGCGTTGCAACTAGCACAGGGACAAGCGAATCTGACAATGCTAACCATTAAGGATGCCAATAGTGAACGGCCATTATTTCAATTGCCGAGTTTGACAATCGATAAGGTTGCCTATGGACTCAAAGAGAACAGCTTAACCCTTGGTAGCATTTTACTTGACCAGGCGAATTTGAATGCCACACGTGATTTAAGCGGCACACTTGATTGGCAGACTATATTTGCTGACCATACAACAACCTCTGCGCAACAACCGTCAGAAACCGCGGGTCAACTGGACGCTGAAATTAGTGGTGCAAACACACTAGATACGAAACATGATAATACTAAAGCTTCACAAAAGCTCGCTTCGGAAAACACCGAAAGTAAAGATAATGTTACGCAAAGTAGTGTAATAGCACAGGCAGAAAAAGCCCCCAGTCAAGCAAACTCAACTGAAAAAGAAGCAGTAGAAGCGCAACCGCCTTTTAGTTTAGTCATTGAGCAAGTTGCACTTGAGCAGTGGCAATTGCAATTTAAAGACCAAGGTTTTTTGAACCCGTTAACAGTCAAAGTGCCGTCATTTAGCGCAAGTTTTACGGCAAGGCTTGATGCGCAATCTCAAATGATTGATCAGATTCAGACCGTGTTTTCTCCAGTCAAATTATTATCAGCTAATCAGGAAGTGGCTACACTAAAGGCTTTAAACCTCAAACAAGGTAAAGTTGATTTAAACAACCAGGCGATTAGCGCTACCGAGTTAACCGCCAACGACCTACAATTAGCGATCAAAATTGCAAAAGACCATCAAGTTAATTGGAGCGAGATACTCAAGCCTCAAACTAAAGCGAGTAGCTTAAACACCGCTACACACCAACAAGTAGACCATGCAAACCCAACTGATGATTCTGCGGCAGCAAAACCTTGGCAGTTTTCTTTGGATAAATTTGCAATACAAAACAGTCAGTTTGAGATCAAGGATGACTCACAAAACAAACCTATTGCACTTACAGTTACAAATGCCACATTGGACATAAATGCGCTATCAAACCAATTGAATAAAGCTGTGCCTGTACGGGCAGGGTTCAACGTTGCACAAGGTGGTGAATTTACATTAAAAGGCAAGCTCACTCCAGCCAACTTAAAAAGCGACTTGCAGCTGTCATTAAAGCAACTAAGCTTGAAACCATTCGCGCCATATTTGAACCAATATGCGAAATTAGTTTTGGAGGAGGGTGCGTTAAGTATCAACGGGGGTGTCAAAGTAAAGGCTGATCATTCCACCAGCTTTACTGGTGGCCTCCAGCTTGAGCAGTTAAACATCATAGAAGAAGACAATCATGAACCCTTCTTAACATGGGCTAAGTTGGGCAGTGAAGAGATTACGCTAGAACTACAACCAAACAAGCTCAATATTGGCACGTTATCTGTAGATAAACTCGACGGGAAGTTTATCATTGCCGAAGATAAAACTATTAACGTTGTCAGAGTTTTACGTGAACAACCTGAAGCGTCTGCCAGACAAGCTGAAAAAACAAGCCAAACGAAACCGCCGTCATTTCCAATCAGAATCGACCAAATCAAAATCAATGAGGCTGAAATTGATTTTGCAGACTTATCACTCCGGCCGCAGTTTGGCACGCATATCAACACACTCAATGGCGTGGTTAATGGCTTATCCAGCGAGCCTGGCAGCAAGGCCAAATTAAGCCTTTCTGGCAAGGTAAATCAATATGGTTCAGCCGACATCAACGGTGAGCTTTCTACTTTTGCACCAATTGACTTTACCAATATCGCGCTGGCCTTTAAAAATTTAGAAATGGAAAAGCTCACACCTTATTCAGGTAAGTTTGCTGGGCGAAAGATTGACTCTGGCAAGCTGACGGTAGATTTGGCCTATAAGATTAACAAACACAAGCTCGAAGGTGATAACCAGTTTATTATCAAAAAACTCAAACTGGGTGAAAAAATTGAGAGCGAGGATGCCGCTGACCTACCACTAGATTTTGCAATCGCCATTTTAGAAGATAATGAAGGTGTGATTGATCTCGACTTGCCTGTTAGTGGCGACCTAGATAATCCTAAATTTAATATGAGTGGCTTAGTCTGGAAAGCCTTGACCGGGTTGTTGACCAAGCTGGTAACCGCACCGTTTAAGGCGCTAGGCGCGCTTTTGGGTGGCGGTGATGAAGCACTCGACCACATAAGCTTTAACCCAGGGCAATCAGAGATTACGCCACCGAGCGCTGAGGTGCTAGACAAGCTTGAGCAGGCCTTAAATAAACGACATTCCCTATCACTGAATATAGTCTCTAGCTACAAAAAATCGACTGACGCAAAGGCGCTTAAAGATACCAAACTACGCACTATGATTGAAACCGCCATGCAGGAAGACCAACCAGACTTTGAACTGCTAGGCCCGATAGACTTATCAAATGTGACCATACAAAAAACTGTGAAAAGCATACATGATGAACTCAGTCATAAGGGGTTTTTCAAACGTATATCTGAGCGCTTCGATGAACTGCCCAATGGTTATTATGATGAAGCCTTAACTGCAATTGAAGAAAGCATTGAAGTCACTGAGGCCGAGCTGCTTACATTAGCGAACACACGCAATGCAACCGTAAAGCAACACCTTGTTGATAAAGGAATTGCTGCAGAGCGTTTACAGTTGGATGAGCCTAAATCTGGAAAAGATATTTACACAACTTTTGAGATCAGTGTCAAAAAACCAGCCACTGCGCATGTTGAATAATGGTCATGTGTGAATGAAAACTTACCAGCCTTGCTTACAAACACCAG
>CAZCBF010000087.1:0-8563 GCA_964496895.1 uncultured Methylophilaceae bacterium
CAGGAGTGGTGTTTGGTAGAGCATTTTATTGCCAATTATCAAGCTAGCACGCAGCCATGTATGCCATATTTGAGCGAGATACCTCATGGTTATGATGCCGCAGTAACGATGCGTTTGGACTGTGATGAAGATGTAGAGTCTGCTCGGGCCTTATGGCAAGCCTACCAAGCCATGGAGGTGCCTTTTTCATTAGCTTTGCACACGAAGGTACTCGCAGACCCCAAGCAGCATAAATTACCACAAGCGGTTTTGTCAGCAGGGGGTGCTGTGTTATCACATACTGCAACCCATGCACCTGACTGGGGTGGCAGTTATGAGGCTGCACTGCAGGAGGGACGGCAGTCGTTTGATTTAATCCAATCCAGTATCGATTACGATGTTGCTTACGCGGTTTCTCCATTTCATCAGACGCCAGTTTACGCCAGAGATGCACTAGCAGAAGTTGGTTATCGCGGCTGTATTGGTGGCATTATTTGTAATGATCCAGACTTTTTAATGGCTAGATCAGGTATCCCACCTTTTTGTGAGACTGATTTTATTGGGCATAGTCAGCAGTATATGCTGCATGGCGACTGCTTGTTATCTGATGGTGATGCACTACGCATTTATAAGCAGGCATTTGATTATGCTTATGAATCCAAGACGTTTTTTGGTTTTCTAGATCATCCTTTTTCTAAACGCTATCAATATGGGTGGCAAGATGAAGCGCAAAGAATTGAGGCGCATCAAGACCTTATTGCGCATATTCAGCGCTATGAAAAAGTACTCTTCACAAATGCAACAGATGCTATGGATTTTTTAAAAGCTAGGGCATCGGTTACAATTCGTGATAATCAACATGGCTATAAGGTAGCGCCTAGTACCTTCAAGTCAAAATGGCCTATAGGGGTGATCTATCAAAATGTGCTTTATAGCTTGTCGCAAGTAGGGCTTTCTTTATGATGCGACGGAGTGTTTTGCAACGAATCGTAAGGTTACACAATGCGGGATAACACGTGCGTCTTGTTTTCTAGTGCGGATTGGGATGCGCAGTATCTCACCAACAAGCAACACACCGCCAAAGCCTTAAGTGCAAAAGGTTATCAGGTTTTGTATGTTGAAACGATAGGGCTACGCGCGCCAAAAATCAATCAGCTAGATTTGTCGCGACTACTCTTGAGGCTGTTCAATAGTCTTAAGCCGATTAAAGCGGTTGAAGAGAATATTTGGGTTTTGTCACCATTTGCGATTCCGTTTAAGCAGCATTGGCCTATTGTTAAATACATTAATCAAGGCTTATTGGCTTACAGGGTCAAACGATTTTTAAAGCGTGTTGGCGCCCCCAAGCCTTTAATATGGACCTATCATCCATTTGTTAATCAAATTACGCAGCGCATACCGCACTCGGATTTGGTTTATCACTGTGTAGATGACCTATCCCAGATACCTGGCATAGATGCCAAAGCTTTCAATATTGCAGAAAAGAAACTATTAGGCTTGGCGGACGTAGTATTTGTCACTAGCCAGCAATTGTTTGATAAGTGTTCACCACATCATGCGAATACACATTATTTATCCAATGTTGTTGATATTACGCATTTTCAACAGGCGTTCTTGCCTTCAAAACCACCGCTAGAGATTGCTGAAATCCCACTGCCAAGGTTGGTCTATCATGGTGTTTTGTCCGACTTCAAGCTAGATTTTCGTTTGCTCTTAAAAGTGGCTAGCCTGCAAAAAGACTGGCAGTTTGTGTTGATTGGAGAAGAGCGCGAAGGCCAATATGACCCACAAGTCAGTGAGTTGAGACAGTTGCCTAATGTTCACTTTTTAGGCTACAAACCTTATGCACAACTGCCACAATACCTTGGTAACATGTCTTTAGGCTTGCTACCTTCAATGGTGAATGATTACACCAAAAGCATGTTCCCAATGAAGTATTATGAGTATTTAGCCTCTGGTCTGAGAGTGGTGGCGACGCCTATCGCCTTTACAGAATATACCGATCAAGCCTTGGAAGTAGGTGAAACGACTGAGTTGTTTATTAGCGCAATACAAAAGCAGCTATCAGCTGGCAAGCTAACACAAGAAGCATCAACGCAAGCCGTTGGCGACCATACTTGGGCAGCAAGGCTAGATAAAATGCTGGCAATCATTGAGAAGTAAAATGAAGATTTTATTTGCAACATATCCGATGGCATTTCATACTCCTGGCGGAGGTGAGGTGCAGCTCTTGCAATATCAAAAGCACCTGACGCAGCAGGGCTTGCAAGTAGATTTTTTGGATCAATGGGAACCAAATTTTTTAGACTATGATGTTGTTCATTTTTTCTCTTGTATTGGTGGTTCTAGTCATTTTTGCCATTTCATTAAAGACATTGGTTTGCCACTCGTGGTGTCATCCAGTTTGTGGATGACTGAAGAGACTAAACATCTATATCCACATGAAGAAATTACAACGCAGTTTAATCTTGCAGATGCCGTAGTCACCAATGCTGATCTAGAAGGGGACGCCTTATCTAGTGTTTTAAACTTACCCCGAGATAAATTTAAAACCGTATATAACGGCGTGGATACCTTGTTTTTTCAATCAGTACCTGCGGAGTTATTTCGAACAGAATATGCCATTCAAACACCTTTTATACTCAATGTAGGCAATATCGAGCCGCGCAAAAACCAACTCGCTTTGGTGAGGGCGATGAAGGCTTTTCCAGAGTACAAATTAGTATTGATTGGACATCAGCGTGACCAAGCCTATGCTGAGCAATGTTTACAAGAGGGCGGTGAGCAAGTGATCTATGCTGGAGCCTTAGCGCATGATGATCCTTTGTTACGTTCTGCTTATGCTGCTTGTGAAGTGTTTTGTTTACCCAGTACATTAGAAACACCAGGGCTGGCTGCGCTAGAGGCTTATGTTTCTGGTTGTAAGGTTGTACTCACTGAAGTTGGTTCAACCAAGGAGTACTTTTATGATGAAGCGTTTTATTTAAAGCCAGACGACCAAGCTTCAATTGTCGAAGCCATCTCACGTGCCTTGGCACATTCATTAGAGCAATCGCAAATGCGCAATGTGAACCGTTTAACCTGGCAAACAGTCACCCAACCTTTGATTGATGTCTATCAAGGTCTGATAGGTTGATACGATGAAATCGGTCAAGATATACGAGCCACTCTATCAAGAGGGACAATCGCTAGCCGAACCAGAGTTTATACCGTTGGCGTTATCCAATGATCATGCTGATTGGCGAGAGTTACGCTTTATTGTGGACTTTTACCGTGCGAGTAAACACAGGCAAGCAGACATGAGCGGTATTTTTTCACCTAAATTTAGGCTTAAAACTAACATCACAGGCGCAGAGTGGATTGCATTTATCAACCAACATCAGTCGGCAGCGTTATGTTTTTGTAACCCGTTTCCGACGCTACATTATTACTCCTACAATGTTTGGATGCAAGGTGAGATTGCCCACCCCGGATTGACTGCACTAGCGCAAGAATTATTGAACGCAGTTGAACTTAATTGGGATCTTTCTCAGGTGCCAAGGCACAATCAATCCAATCTTTGCTATGCTAATTTTTGGGTAGGTAGCGAGCAATTTTGGGAAGCTTATGTGGGTGGTGTGTTAAACCCTATCGCGACTTTTATCGAACAAAACTCAGCACACCCACTGGTGGCGTCAATATTAAAGCCGACCTATCATACCGATGCGGCTTCATTTTTGCCCTTTATTATCGAGCGCCTGTTTAGTACATATTTATCACTCAATGATCAGTTTGAGTGTGTGAGTTATGATTTGCTAGATAAAAATACCAGCCAAAGACCAGACACTGAGTTTGATCAAACCATGCTTGCTTACTTGGCGCCTAAAGTAGCCGCTGCAGATGCATCAGGTGACTTCTCTGAAGCGCTGATAGAGTTGCAATCAACGTTTTGTCATCTGAGTAAACTGTATTCTGACGTACATTTTCAATATAATGTGCATCCGCATGTTAATAAAGTGGTTAAATCCCCCGACTAAAGATTTCTATGACGACCTTTACGCTTAAACCTTTGGCTAATCTACGTGATACCGAAGATGAAGAATACGACTGGCTGGCGATTTACGATGACCCTCAGTTTTGGGTGGAAAACTGGCGAGACTTTGTCGGTTGCACGTTGTCAATTACTTGTGTGATTAAGTCCAAGCATCACATTAAATTCCCACTGGTGATTTATTATGATGTTGGTCGTGATTATTCAGAGCGCACTGCCACTTATCTTGAGTTTTATAATCAAGTGGCTAAAGGTGTGGTTGAGATACCGCTCGATGCTAAAGCCATACGCTTTGACCCATTTATGCAAACCACGCTTTTTTCCATTGAAGAATTGTCCGTTGAAATTATTGGCTATACCGAGGGTAAAGACCAACATCTCGCACAAAAAATCATGCTTGGGGGTTTGCCTAATATTCAGCCGCCTTATGCAGAAGCTTATAATGATTGGTTGAACCTATACGACCCACCTGAGGGCGTTTATCCCACTCTCAAGCGTGAGAGTGATGCATGGGAGACACGACCATGCATCAGTATTTTGATGCCAACCTATAATTTTGTTGAGGAATACTTTAGGCAGGCATTACAGTCTTTACAGGGGCAAGTCTATGACAACTGGCGGCTTTGCATTGCGGACGATTGCTCAACGGACCCAAAGGTTAAAGCCATTATCGAAGAGTATCGCCAGGCTGATCCACGTATTAGTGTGGTGTACCGTACAGAAAACGGTCATATCAGTGAGGCCAGTAATTCTGCACTAGCGCTAGTGCAAACCGAGTATGTAGGCTTGATGGACCATGACGATAAACTACATCCGTTAGCTTTATACTTTGTGGCAGAGCAAATCAACCTTACACCAGACATGGCGATTATTTACTCTGACGAAGATAAAATTAATGACCAAGGTTTACGCACGGATGCGTATTTCAAGCCTGGGTTTAATTATGATCTTTACCTATGTCAGAACATGATTTCACATTTTGGCGTGTATAAGACCGAAGTGTTAAATGCGATCGGAGGCTTTAGAAAAGGCTTTGAAGGTTCGCAGGACTATGACTTGGCCTTGCGGGCGTTAGACTATGCAGGCTTCGATAAAATTGTACACATTCCGCGTGTTTTGTATCACTGGCGCTTACATGAAGAAAGCACATCGCAAGACAATGACGCCAAGCCTTATGCGAAAATCTCTGCCTTGGCTTCTGTCAAAGAGCATTTAAGCAGTCGTAATATTGCAGTCGAGCTGGAAGAGGACTGCTTTATGTCAGTACACGGTAAAAAGCTCACGTATCAAGTGGATCAGAGCCAGAATTCGGTAGAAATTATTATTCCTAGTAAAGACAATGCAGCCGTACTCCAAACCTGTGTTGACTCAATCATAGAAAAAACAAGCTATCAAAACTACCGTATCACCATTGTTGATAATGGCTCCACTGAGCCCGCGGCCTTATCCCTACTCGCAGAGTATCAGGCGCAAGCTAACATCAGCGTGATTAAGCACGACCAGCCATTTAATTTTTCTGCGCTGAATAATCTGGTTGCGCTGGAGAGTGAGGCGGACCTTGTTTGTTTTCTCAATAACGACACAGAAGTCATCACAGCCGATTGGTTAACAGAAATGGTTTCGCTAGCCATACAGCCTAAGGTTGGGTGTGTTGGTGCCAAGTTATATTATCCAGATGATACGATTCAACACGCTGGTATTGTGTTGGGTTTTGGCGGGATAGCAGGGCACCCACATAAACGCAATAGTAAAGAAGACATTGGTTATTATGGTCGCGCTGGCATGCGTAGTGAATTTACAGCCGTGACTGCTGCTTGTATGGTGATTGAGCAACCTTTATTTAAATCACTTGGTGGGTTTGATGAAAACCTTGCCGTAGCCTTTAACGATATTGATTTATGCTTGCAGCTTAGAGTTGCAGGTCACCGCGTCGTGTTTACGCCTTATGCTGAGCTATATCATCACGAGTCTTATTCGCGTGGCTATGATGACCAAGGCACTAAAAAAGCACGTATTGAAAAAGAGTCAGATTATTTGAAGGCTAAATGGGGAGAGACTCTCGCTAGGGATGCGTTTTACTCGCCTAACCATGGTTTGCTCGATGATGAAAAATCGTTTCAATTGGCGCATCCACCAAGAATTCAGCTTATGAAAGAAGTCAATGACCACTAAAACGGATTGGTTAGCACAGCCAAATTCAGATCAACTTTTTGCCTACCCTGTAGGCGTACGTTACCTGATTCATACCATACCACTGAGTGCAGAGCTGTTGGTTGACACGCTAGATGCGCGTATTGCAACCTATTTGTGGTGGAATATCCATGGACGGCTTACCTATCAAGAGCTCTCTTGGGAATTGTCCCAAGAAGAATATGCCTACTTGCAAACGCATGAGGTTGATGGTGCTTTGCGCTATATGCCAAATGTTGCAGTGCAATGGTTGAGAAGTAACAAAGCACTTGGGTTTAAGGTGAGTGAGGGTTATGCAAAAAACCTCATGAAGCCAGTCCAAGTGGAAGGCTTAGACGAGAGTTGTATCTTACCTAAGTTTATTCAAATGATTTATGAGGATCGTCAAGACTTAAAGCAATTTGACCTGCGTTTAATCTTTCATTATTGGGTCTTCTTAAAGTGGTGGGATCATTATGGCCAGTTTGAATATCCAAGGCTAGCATGGTCTACACGTGATAACGTCTTAACGCCATTATTAGCTCCAGTGACACTCGATAATGGTCTGCAATTGCCAAAATTTTTGGTTTTATTGTTTCGTCATAGTCCAAATCTAAAAGACTGGCTAGAGCCAAGTACTGAGGCGAACAGTGGATTAGTTGATTGGTGGCAAACTAAAGGCAAACAAGAAAACCCATTTTTTGAAAATGTGGACTTGTTTGAAGTTTCAGCCAATGTCTATAGTGCAGAGGAAGTAGAGCTAAATGGTGTCAATGTCGTGGGCTTTGCACAAGGGGTATTAGGGCTAGGAGAGGATGCACGTTTATTAGGCGATTGCTGCGTAGAGAATGATGTACCGGTAGCGATGATCAATGCACCGATTGCAGGCCCTGAAAAAGTCATTGAATTAAAGCCAGAGTGGAAGCAAGCGCACTATCCCCAATACAATACGACAGTCTTTTGCTTACCACCAACGGAAATGATGCGATTAGGGATTGAGATTGGCCGTCCGTTTATCGATTTTGATGCCTATAATATTGGCGCGTGCCCGTGGGAGCTACCTAATTGGCCTGTCATGTTTGCCAATGTCAGAAATTTTGTCGATGAGTTTTGGGCGCAAAGTGAGTATGTGAAAAACTGCCTTGCCAAGCAAGGGGACACACCCACTTATAAAATGCCCATTGCCGTAACAATGCCGACACCGACAGAAAATGTCAGGTCACGTTTTGATTTGCCAGCGGATAGTTATCTTTTTTATCTGATGTTTGATGGCAACTCCTGGTTAACGCGTAAGAACCCGCTTGCTGGCGTACAAGCGTTTCAGAAAGCTTTTTCTGATATTAATGCTGAAAAGAAAGTCGGTTTAGTGATCAAAGCGATGAACATCAATCCTGACAACAAAGACTGGCAGAAAATCGAAAAAATTGTCTCAGCTGACCCACGCATTAACGTCATTACTGAAAAGCTCAGTCGGCAAGATGTCGTCAACTTCATGGATTCATGTGATAGCTATATTTCTTTACACCGCAGTGAAGGCTTTGGCCGTGTGATTGCAGAAGCAATGTTGTTAAAGCAGCCTGTGATAGCGACTAACTTTTCGGGTAATGTTGATTTTTGCCATCCTGATACGGCTTTCTTAGTCGATGGTGAGTTAGTCCCCTTAAAGCCTAAGGATTATCTTTTTACAGAGGGACAGTATTGGTGTGACCCAGAGGTGGAGATTGCCGCAGAACAAATTAAAAGGGTATACCACGACCAAGCAAACAGTGCTCAGATCGCGCAGAAGGGTGCAAACTATATTGCAGAACATTACTCTGTGAGTACTGTTGCCGCCTTACAAATGCAGCGTTTGCAGGAGATTTGGGCGCGTAAATAGGCGCTTAGGGTTTGTGACCAAAGTGATCAAATGACTAAACTTTTTATCTACGCCACAGATTTGCATGCTAACGATGCGGTGTGCAACTATAGCCTAGGTTTATGTCGCTTAGCTGAGCGCTTAAACCTATCGCCTGCCTTAGTGGCACTAAGGTCAAGTTTAGACTCGCCAGTATTGAGTGTCGCGGCTTTGGCAGAGGTCATCACTAGCGATAGCCTTTTAATCGTCAATTATTCTATTTATGAACCTGATTTAAACACACTCCTGTCACTGCCTTGTCGCAAGATTTGTTATTTTCATGGTGTAACACCACCAGAATTAATGGCGCAATCTTCACCTGAAACCGCACAATTATGCCAACAAGCTATGGTACAACTAGCGCAATTGCAAGCATTTGACCAAGTGCTGGCTAACTCACACCAGTCTGCACAACAGCTTGCCGAGCAAGGTGTGACAAAAGGCGTTAGCGTAATGCCACCTGTTTTTGCCGATGCTGAATTGTTTAGGCA
>CAZCBF010000088.1:0-8414 GCA_964496895.1 uncultured Methylophilaceae bacterium
TATTGCGTTCGCAACAGTTCTACCAAACTGCCAATACAAACAATAATAAGATCGAGCATATTATTTTAGCTGGAGGATGTGCAGCATTAACTGACATCGATACCTTAATTGAATCTCAGACTGGGATTGAAACAAGCATTGCTAACCCTTTTGAGGATATGCAAGTCAGCAAAAAAATTATGTCTGACAAGTTAAAACAAGATGCGCCGTCCTTATTCGTAGCCTGTGGTTTAGCCATGCGAGGGCTTGCAATATGATTCGTATCAACCTACTGCCGCATCGCGAACTCAAGCGCGAAGCCAAAAAGAAAGAATTCAACATCTTGCTAGGCGTGTCTGTGTTGATGGCTGGTTTGAGCCTGTTTATGGGTTATAACTTTATTCAAAGTCAGGTTGATAACCAGCTCTATCGCAATGGCAGACTAGATCAAGAAATTGCCAATCTCGATAAAGAAATATCCGACATTAAAGACCTTAAAACGCAAATTCGTTTGATGCTTGAGCGTAAACAAGTGGTTGAAGACTTGCAAACTAACCGTCATCAAGCAGTCGTTATTATGGATGAACTGAGCCGGCAACTACCTGATGGCATGTATTTCAAAAAGATTACGCAAAAAGGTAAAACCATCACGATTGATGGTATCTCGGATACCAATGCACGTGTCGCAACGATGGTTCGCAACCTAGACCGCTCAAGTTGGCTGACTAATCCGGCCTTAGTAGAGATTAAAGCGGTCAATGCCAATCAAGACAGACAAAATGCATTCAAGCTTAAAATCGATATTAAAAAACAAATGCTGGATGTTGTTGAAGGCTATGCCCAACAACACGGCTCATACCATTAGGCGGACAACGTGAATTTAGAAGAGCTTAATAATCTCGATCTCAACAACCCTGCTGCGCTGCCTTTACCCGCACGTATTTTCTTATTGTTGCTGACTTTTGGCATGGTCGTCACGCTAGGTTATTTTTTATTGCTCGTACCTGCGCTGGATGACCTTGAATCAGAAAAAGTAAAAGAGGCTTCTCTTAAAACCGTATTTCTTGATAAGAAAAAGCAAGCCATCAATTTGGAAGTGTATAAGCAACAAATGATCGAAATCGAGAGTGCATTTGGTGCACTACTGAAGCAACTACCCGATCGATCACAAATTGATGGCCTACTGACCGATATTAACCAATCTGGCCTAGAAAGAGGCTTATCTTTTGAGCTCTTTAAACCAAACAAAGAAATCATTTCAGAGTTTTATGCTGAGATGCCTATTGCGATTGAAGTGACCGGCCACTATAAGGACCTTGGTGACTTTGCTACAAGTGTCTCTCGGCTATCTCGCATCGTGACTTTAGATAACATTAGTATCGAATCCATCGAAAAAGATAAAAAATCTAGCCTGCCCAAAGATGCTTTACGCATGAAGGCAACTGCCAGAACCTACCGCTATTTAGATGAAAGCGAACTCGCTTCTAAACCAAAAGAGGCCAAAGGATGATATCGATCAAAAGCTTTTGCTTGTTAAATATAGGCTTTTCGTTGACGCGCTCAAACACTGCTGCTGTGTGGTTTAGTTGTTTGCTAATGGGTGTGTTAACAGGATGCTCCAGCAATACGAACGAAGATTTAGAGTCATTCTTGCGTAATGCAGGTAATGACATGCAAGTCAAAATCAAACCCTTGCCTGAAATGAAGTCTTACCTTTCATTTGAATTTAATGCCGACGGTGAGCTGAATGATCCCTTTAAAACGCGCAAGGATTTTGAACACTCTGCCATTCTCGCACCAAATCTCAATCGCCCTAAGCAACCACTTGAAGCGTTCCCACTAGAGAGCATCAAGTTTGTTGGTATGCTCGAGCGCGGTGAAAGTGCGTATGCCTTATTAAAAACACCCGACAATAGCGTTCAACAAGTGCAACTTGGGCAATATATCGGCCAAAATTTTGGCAAAGTCACTGCTGTTTATGAAAATGGCATTGATATTTTAGAAGTCATTCAAGATGACTCCACTGGTGACTGGGTAGAACAAGCTGCCAGCCTACTATTAGACGAATAATGTTTACAAAAACAATGCAACACAAGGTTTTAGTATGAATAAACGACCCTCAATGATGACTTCTATCCAATTATTATTGGTATTTTTTCTGTCGTGCTTCGTGCACGTCTTACATGCTGAAGACTTATCCAGCCTACCTAACCAGATAGAGAGCATTCGTTTTGCCACATTACCTGGCGGCAAATTAGCGATCACTTTACAAACGACGCAGGCTTTGCCAAATCCGCCAGCGGGGTTTATGCTCAAAAAACCGGCCAGAATCGCATTAGACTTCCCCAACACAGGCTCTTCATTGGCCGCTAATCGCATCCCTGTTGATCAGGGTTCGCTCAAAGGTATCGCCATTGCACAAGGCAAAAACCGTACGCGTATGGTCCTCAATTTAAGCAAGGCGATTCACTATTCAACTAAAGTCAATGCTAAAACGGTCACGATCCTTTTAGAAGAAAACTATAACAACCATGCGAGTACACTGCCGACTCAGTTCGCTAAACCAGTGTTGAGCAGTAAAAAATTAACCAATATCACCAATATCAACTTTAAACGCGGCCGTGGTGGCGAAGGTAAAGTGATTATTGATTTATCCGACACCAGCGCCGGCATTAATATCAATCAGAAAAACAATAAAATATATGTCGACTTTGCCAACACCAATATTGCATCAAATCTACAACGTCGCCTCAACGTGATTAATTTTGGCACACCAGTGATGAATATCGATGCCATGAAAAAAGGTGCAACCACGCAGGTAGTCATTGAACCCACAGGCGAATGGGAGCAGTCCGCCTATCAAACGGACAGACAGTTTATTATTGATGTACACAAGATTGATAAGCTTAAAGCAGCTGAACTAGCCAATGCCACACCAAGCTACACGGGTGAAAAACTTTCCTTAAACTTCCAAGACATTGAAATTAGAGCCGTATTACAAGTCGTCGCCGACTTTACTGGCTTAAACATCATCACCAGTGATGCCGTCGCAGGTAATTTAACATTACGTTTAAAAGACGTCCCCTGGGATCAAGCGCTAGATATCATTACCCAGAGTAAAGGGCTTGCCATGAAGAAAAATGGCAACGTGATTCTGATTGCACCCGCAGAAGAATTTGCACAAAAAGAAAAACTAGCCTTGGAAGCAAAACAACAAATTGAAGACCTTGAAACACTCAAAACTGAGATATTCACCCTTAAATACATGAAAGCAGAGTCATTAAGAGACTTATTGAGTGACCCTAAACAAAAAATACTCTCTAAACGCGGCAGTGTCGTACTAGACCCACGTACCAATACTGTGTTTGTTCAAGACACGCCTAAGTACCTGCAACAAGTACAGACGATCATTAACAAAACCGATATTCCAGTCAAACAAGTGATGATTGAATCGCGCTTGGTGATCGCAGATGATACTTATGCAAAAGCACTCGGTGCACGTTTTGGTGTGACTCAAACAGGTGGTAATGACTCTACTTTTAATACGGTCAGCGGTACTTTGGGTAACCGCTTTACTTCGATTGACCGCTCAGCAGACCCTGTCGTTGCCACACAAGGTAATCACAATGGTTCGATTCAAACCGCAACTTCATCTGGCGATGTACTGACCAGTTCAGACGGTGAGCCAGACTTAATGTCTAACCTACCCGTCACCAATGCTTTTGGCTCATTTGCTTATACTTTGTACCACTTATCCGCAGGCTTATTACTCAATTTAGAATTGTCGGCCATGGAATCAGATAACCGCGGTAAGATCGTTTCTAGTCCACGTGTAACTACCGCAAACCAACACCAAGCTAAAATTGCCTCTGGTACCGAGATTCCTTATCTTGAAGCCAGTGCAAGTGGTGCCGCAACAGTGGCCTTTAAACCTGCCACGTTAAGCTTGGAAGTCACCCCTCACATCACCCCTAATGACAAAATCATCATGGAACTAGATGTGAAAAAAGATAGCGTTGGGGAGGTGTTTAATGGCATCCCATCTATTAGAACGCAAAACATTAATACACAAGTATTAGTTGGCAATGGTGAAACGGCAGTGCTGGGTGGTATATACGAACAAATCAAACGTGATGATGTAGATAAAGTCCCATTTTTTGGTGATTTGCCTGTCATGGGTAACTTGTTTAAACGTAAAGCCAAGCAGGATGATAAAACTGAATTGCTCATTTTTATCACACCTAAAATCTTAGATGAAGACTTAGTCATACGCTAACAAATACTGCATCACCTGACAGCAATCAGGTTTTAGCTTAAAATGCCCACCTTCGGATGGGCTTTTTTTTGCATACTAATTAAAAGAATTACACTTGAGTAAAGAACACAACATTTATTTTATTGGCTTGATGGGTGCGGGTAAAACCACCATAGGTCGCCTCATTGCCAAAGCGCTTGATAAAACATTTTATGACTCTGACCATGAGATCGAAGATAAAACAGGCGTCAAAATCCCAGTCATTTTTGAGCTGGAAGGTGAAGAGGGTTTTCGCAAGCGCGAAACTGGGATGATAGAGACGCTTTGCAAACAAGACAATATCGTATTAGCCACTGGCGGCGGTGCAGTGCTCAAGCCAGAAAACAGAGCACAATTGAAACAAAATGGTACGGTCATATACCTGCATGGCAAGGTACATGACCTTTGGATACGCACCAGACACGACCGCTCAAGGCCGCTATTGCAAAAGAAAAATAGCCGTCAAACTTTGCAAAGCCTTTATGAAATACGTCATCCAATCTATAGTGAATTAGCGGACCATACGTTTCAAACCGGCAGGCAAAGTGCAAATGAAATTGCACAGTTAATCATCAACACCTTGCAAAAATAGAAACGCAACGCTGAGTTCAGTTCACAGCGGCTCAAAATCGTTTAAAATATCACGTTTAAATTTAGTGATACCCAATCATGCAAACATTAACCGTTGAGCTCGACAAACGCAGCTACCCGATACATATTGGTCAAAACTTATTGAGCAATGCGGATTTAATCCTGCCACATTTGGTTAACAAACAAGTTGCGATTGTCACCAATACAACGGTGGCGCCTTTATACCTTAAAACACTCTCTGGTACGCTGAGCAAAGCTGGCATTGATGTTATCGAAATCATCCTGCCTGATGGAGAACAGTACAAAACAACAGAAACGCTCAACACAATTTATGATGCCTTACTAGAAAACCGTTGTGAACGTAATACCACCATGATCGCACTTGGTGGAGGCGTCATCGGAGATTTAACAGGTTATGCCGCTGCAACCTATTTACGCGGCGTCCCTTTCATTCAAATCCCAACGACCCTACTCTCTCAGGTAGACTCATCCGTGGGTGGTAAAACAGGCATCAACCATCCAATGGGTAAAAACATGATTGGCGCTTTTTACCAACCAAAACTAGTCTTAGCCGACATCTCAACACTATCTACTTTGCCAGAACGAGAGTTTTCCGCGGGCATGGCAGAAGTCATTAAATATGGCCTGATCCGTGATGCTGATTTTTTTGATTGGTGTGAGACTAACATTGCCGCACTCATGCGTTTAGACAATGACAGATTGTCAGAAGCAATCTATCGCTCTTGCTTAAATAAAGCCCAAGTCGTCGCGAATGATGAAAAAGAACAAGGTGAACGTGCCTTACTCAACTTAGGACACACCTTTGGCCATGCCATCGAAAATGGCATGGGCTATGGCGTCTGGCTACATGGGGAAGCAGTTGCAGCAGGCACAATGATGGCAGCTGATCTCTCTAAGCGCATGGGCTGGTTAACCGATGAACAGATTAATCGCATGCAAGCAATCTTTGATGCTGCCAAGCTACCCACTACGCCGCCAGACTTGGGTGTAGACAAGTATGTTGACTTGATGAAGCTAGATAAGAAGGTATCAAATGGTCAAATTCGATTGATCTTACAAAAAAGTATCGGTAAATCACTCATCACTGCTGACTACCCTGATACAGCACTTAGAGCCACTTTAAGGCTATCCTAAACTGCAGTCGCAACAGTTGTTGCATTCATACAACAACTGTAACAACATGTTAATAATTATTGGTATTCCTACTCGTTTTTAGTTGTAAATGTGAATGGCTTTGGTCATACTGACGTTAACTTTCTTAATGAAGTATTCACTAAGGATGTTCAAAACAGTATCTGTTGTTTTATTACAAAATTGCGACTAACAAACAATACGTAATTCAACCAAGATACAAAAAGCATTTAACTTTTGGAGAAAAGAAATGAAAACGAAATTAGGCTTAGCTGTTGCTTCAGCACTTCTAGCTGCTTCAACAGGCGCCAACGCTGGTATCATGATCCCAGCTGGTGACTGGACACTAGACATCGGTGGCGTTGTAAACGCTTACTACACACATACATCTTTCAGTGGTGATGACGCTACTGCTGGTGAACGTGGTGACGGTGGTGATGTTGCTAACATTACAACTGGTTTATTACCTAACTACCTATCAGTTTCAGGTAAAACTCGTCAAAACGACTTAGACGTTGCTTTCACGATCTCTATCAACCCAGGTGCATCTACACGTGGTTCTGGTATCCAAGCTGCACAACAAGAGAATCGTCAAGCATTCTTGACATTCGGTGATGCTTCATGGGGTTCTATCAAACTTGGTAAAGATCTAGGTATCTATGCTTCTGATGCTATTCTGAATGACATGACACTTCTAGGTGTTGGTTCTGCTGCTGGCGCTTTAGCTGGTAACACAACTACACTAGGTCGTATCGGTCGTGGCTTTATGTATGCTGATTGGAAATCACAAATTGCATACTCATCTCCAAACTGGAATGGCTTCCAATTCACAGTTGGTTTAACACAAGGCTGGGATCCAACCACTGTTGGTGCTGCTGGCGTTGGTGTTTCACAACGTGGTGGTTCTGAGACTGCATATGAAGGTAAAGCTTCATACGCTTGGACTGGTGACGTAGCTGGTAAAGTATGGGTTTCAGGTATTTCACAAAACGTTGAACTATACGATGACACAGCAACAGCATTTGACATCGGTACTACAATTAATGTTGCTGGCTTCGGCTTAACAGCATACTACGGTACAGGCGAAGGTATTGGTAAAACAGTACAATTTGCTGGTGGTTATGATGCAGCTGGTAAAGCAGTAGATTCAGACCAATGGTACGTTCAAGGTACATATGCTCTACCAGGTGCTGGTACTAAATTAGGTATCTCATACGGTGAGTCAACACTTGAAGCTGCTGGTGGTGATAACACTAGTGACATGTTGACATTTGGTGCATACCATCCAATCACTAAGCATCTAAACCTAGTTGCTGAGTACTCAATTGCCGAAGACGAAGATGATGCTGCTAACACAGATTTAAAAGCAAAAACCATCTCTCTAGGTGCGATCTTATTCTTCTAGTATTTAACTAAAAGAGTAATTGATCTAAAAACGGCAACTTCGGTTGCCGTTTTTTTTATAGCTTTGCTATACTCAATTTTAATCGATTAACAAAACCCAACCATGAACCTATATCCAGCGACAGTGATTGAAAATTTTTACGAAGACCCCGATGCCATTCGTGAATTTGCATTAAAGCAAGAGTATGTGTTTTGTCATGAAAAAGATAATCTAGAGTATGTTTACCCTGGTAGCCGTACTAAAGATATTTATGATTTAGACCCATCACTACACAAAACGATTTGTGAAAAATTGATCTCCATTTTTCACAATAAAGAACATGACTTAATGCGCTGGGCACTCTCCACTAATTTTCAATCGGTCACTAAGGAGTATGGTGAAGGTGTCATCCATACTGATCACAACACTATCTTTGCTGGCGTTTTATTTTTATCTCCTGACGCACCATTAGATTCAGGAACAAGCCTATTTAAAAAGGGCAAGTCTTTTGATCAAGCAAAATACGAACAGGCTGCAGTAGATAATGATGCAAAATTCAGAACGGGTGACCTCGCTATGGACACCGATTACCATGATATGTTTGACGAAATACTCAGGGTGAATAACGTCTACAACACATTAATTGTCTATGAAGGTGAACACTTTCATGCTGCCAATAAATTTTATGGTAATGCATTAACAGACTCGCGCTTAACACAGGTCTTTTTTATCAACAATATTGATGCGCAAAAATACAGCGTATTCCCAATGAAACGCATTCAATCAATAAACATATAAAAAAATGGCCTACAAGGCCGCCTCTCCACATCGATATTACTAGTCTTCAATCGCTAGTTCTTTTATCTTTCTTGTCAAGGTGTTACGCCCCATACCTAACTGTGTTGCAGCTTCGATTTTTCGACCTTTTGAGTGTTTTAAAGCCTCTTTAATCATGATGCTTTCAAACAAATTAGTGCGTGCCTCGAGTAAATTTTGCTCCCCTCGACCCAAAGC
>CAZCBF010000089.1:0-8261 GCA_964496895.1 uncultured Methylophilaceae bacterium
TGTTCTATTTTTTCTGACTTGCAAGCCAAGCGATACATATTTGCAGTAGGCCCGCCTAAATCTGAGATCACACCTGTAAAACCCTCTACTTTGTCGCGAATTTCTTCAACTTCATTGAGTATGGATTTTTCTGAACGGCTTTGAATAATCCGCCCTTCATGCTCGGTAATACTACAGAAGGTACAGCCACCAAAACAGCCACGCATAATATTGACCGAAAAGCGGATCATCTCCCACGCGGGGATTTTGGCATCACCATAGTCTGCATGGGGTTTTCTGGCATAGGGCAAATCGTAGACATAATCCATTTCTTTGGTGGTCAACGGTATTGGCGGTCGATTGAGCCAAACTTCTCGATTACCATGGCGCTGTACTAGCGCACGGGCATTGCCTGGATTGGCTTCAAGATGCAAAACGCGTGAAGCATGCGCATATAAAACCGGATCTTTGGATACTTCTTCAAAGCTGGGCAAACGTACCACTTGTTTAGTGCGGTCTTCACGCTTGGGTTGATTCAAACGCGGTATTGGTCTTTTATTAGCGAGCTTGGGGTTTGGAATAATATCGATCGTTTTGGCGTTGGGGTCAGCCGCACTTTTGTTAGCCCCTTCTGTGGCGCAACTGGCATCTGCTTTGCCCATTTTCATCTCATAAGGGTCTTCATGCTTATCGACTTTACCCGGCTTATCTAGATTCAGGCTATCGACTTCCTGCCAGTCCTCAGGAATTGCTTTACGCAAAAAAGCTGTCCCGCGCACATCGGTAATTTCACCGACCTTCTCGCCTTTCGCAATCCGATGCGAGATGTCTACCAAGGCACGTTCAGCATTGCCATAGAGCAAAATATCCGCCTTTGAATCCACTAAAATACTACGGCGAACTTTGTCAGACCAGTAATCATAATGGGCTATGCGGCGTAAGCTCGCCTCGATACTTCCAATCACCAATGGCACATCGGCATAGGCTTCACGGCAACGCTGTGAGTACACCAAGACTGCGCGGTCTGGCCGTTTATTGGGTTCTGCATTCGGCGTGT
Organism: uncultured Methylophilaceae bacterium; assembly: GCA_964496895.1. GTDB lineage: Bacteria > Pseudomonadota > Gammaproteobacteria > Burkholderiales > Methylophilaceae > Methylotenera. The sequence goes on from CAZCBF010000089.1 coordinate 1,037, forward strand.
AAGCATCATCACTACGAATTTTACGATCGGCGGTATAGCGATTGACCATGCTATCCATATTGCCCGCAGTGATGCCAAAATACAGATTAGGTTTACCTAATGCTTTAAACGGCTCTGCAGACTGCCAATCCGGTTGAGAGAGAATGCCCACACGAAAGCCTTGCGCCTCAAGCAAACGCCCGACCAATGCCATGCCAAAGCTTGGGTGGTCAATATAGCAATCACCTGTCACTAAAATAATGTCGCAGCTATCCCAACCGAGCGCATCCATTTCTGCGCGACTCATTGGCAACATAGGTGCTGTACCAAACCGCTTCGCCCAATAAGGACGATAGGTTTGCAAAGGCTTTGCCAGCATGGTGGTGTATTTTTCCAAGTGCGACTCTCTAGAATTACTGATGAACAATTAACCGACTATTTTACTGTGGCTTAGCGTGATTTAACAGCTATTTAAGGTGTTTTCACCGCACAAAGCTTGGTTTAACTTGAAATTACACGCTGGCTCTATTATTTTTTGGTCAAACAAGGCATTATTACGCTATAAAGAGTAATACACGCTATGAGCATAATCCAATACGAAGTAACTGGCTTAACCTGTGGCGGTTGTGTCCACCGGGTGCAACAAGCCCTTGCACCTTTGGCAAATGAGGCCAAAGTCACGCTTGATCCTCCCCAAGTGACATTAACCAATCCTAATGCCACACTCCCTGTATTAAACCAAGCGCTGTCAGCGGTTGGTGACTATCAATTATTGCCACTACAAACCATGTCAGACTCAATGAATACAGAAGAAGTCGATTGCAACTGGTTACAAACCTACTATCCTCTGCTATTGATCGTAGGCTTCATTGTCATGGTAACAACGCTAGTACAATTTGGTGAACCCCATACAACTGGCTTTGATTGGTCTCAATGGATGCGCCACTTTATGGCTGGTTTTTTTATCGTCTTTGCTTTTTTTAAACTGCTGGATATCAAAAGCTTTGCCAACAGCTATGCGATGTACGACCTCCTGGCAATGCGGGTCAAGCCTTATGGGCTTGTCTATCCATTCATAGAGTTAGGGATTGGCATCGCTTACTTACTCAACTTTCAACCCATGATAACGAACAGCATAACCTTAGTGGTGATGTTATTTTCCAGCCTTGGCGTGATTAAAAGCGTGCTAAACAAGCAAAAAATACGCTGTGCTTGTTTAGGCAGTGTATTTAACCTACCGATGAGTACCATCACCATTATAGAAGATTTAAGTATGGCACTCATGGCATTATGGATGCTATTACAATAAAACGCATGGTCGATGGCTATTTCGCATTAGATGCTGGCTATGTCCCTCACATAGGGCCAGACTGCAGTTTCCCACCGATCAGCTCGGCGCTGACCGCGCCCAATGGTTTGCTAGCGATTGGCGGTACACTCACACGTGAGCGGCTGATTGAGGCTTATCGCCAAGGGATTTTTCCATGGTTTAGTGATGATGAGCCCATTATGTGGTGGAGCCCAAACCCAAGGATGGTGCTCATGCCCGATGCGCTAAAAGTTGCTAGATCACTCAAAAAAACCATCAATAAACAACTGTTTGAGATACGGTTTGATACTGCTTTTGAAGCGGTGATCCGCGCTTGCGCACAAGCGACCAGACCTGAACAAGATGGCACTTGGATCACACAAGAAATGGTAGACGCCTATTGCGACCTACACCAACATGGCCATGCGCACTGCGTCGAAGCTTGGCAAGATGGTAAACTAGTCGGTGGGTGTTATGGCGTCAAAATCGGACGTATGTTTTATGGTGAGAGCATGTTTCACCATGTGAGCGAAGCCTCAAAAGTTGCCTTTGTCGCTATGGTTGAAAAACTGCGTGCAGAAGGCATTGGTATGATTGATTGCCAAATGAACACCGCGCATTTGGCAAGGTTTGGTGCAATAGAAATTGCACGAGATGAATTCCAACAAAGGTTAGCAAAGTTAGTCTAAGATGAGTTTGCCCGATGAACAACCGCTAAATAAGCTGCAATTTTATGTCAGCAATGGCTATAGTTGTGGTTACCTGCCCAATAAAATGGCGCAAAGCTTAATTGCTTCACCGCAACATCTAGTCAATAGCCCGGTCTATAGTCAGCTGATCAGGCAAGGTTTTCGTCGCAGTGGTCAATATGCCTACCGCCCGCATTGTGAAAACTGTCAGTCCTGCATCCCTGTGCGTGTCGTGCTGGATGCATTCACACATTCTCGCAATCAAAAGCGTATCCTCAAAAAATACCGACACCTGAAAATACGCACACTGCCACTTGGATTTCACGAAGAACATTTTGCACTATACCAACAATATCAACGCACGCGTCATGCTCCACCGGTCAATAGTAAAGACCAAGAAGACCATGATAGCGTTGAGAGCTATCAGAATTTTTTATGTGTGTCTGAGGTCGAAAGTGTATTGATTGAATTCAGAGAGAATGAAACGCTCAAAATGGTGAGCATTGTTGATATCGTACAAGATGGCATCTCAGCGGTTTACACCTTTTATGATACGCAAAACAAAAAAGACAGCTTCGGTATTTACAATGTCTTATGGCAAGCCAATTGGGGGCAGCAATTAAGTAAGCCTTACCTCTATTTGGGCTACTGGATTGCAGACTGTCATAAAATGAACTACAAAAAACGCTTCCAACCACAAGAAAGTTTTACCAATGGCAGTTGGCAAGCCAGTCCTTAATCCATGCCGAGGATCACTTAAAAATGCTACAATCTGCGTTTAATTTTGCATGAGCGTCTTAAACGTCCTTTCATTTTGAAAAAACTGGTTATTTTTGGTGTTGGTCTGATTGGCGGCTCTGTCGCACTCGCACTCAGACAACAAAACCCCTCACTAAACATCGTTGGCGTTGGTCGGCAAGCGCAGCACTTAGCCACAGCGCTTGAGCGAAATATTATCGACACCATTGGTGATGATCTTGCAACAGTGCTCAAAGATGCTGACATGGTACTTATCGCAACACCTGTTGCACAAATACCTGGCATTTTTACTGCAATCAAACCGCACTTGGAAGCAAAAACGTTTATCACTGATGCGGGCAGTACCAAATCCGATGTGCTCGCTTCAGCAAAAGCTATTTTAGCGGATCAATGCCCTCAGTTTGTCGGTGGTCACCCCATTGCTGGTGCAGAAAAAAGTGGTGCCGCAGCCGCCTTTGCAACGCTATATCAAGATAAAAATGTCGTGCTCACGCCTACGCCCGAAACCAAGCCTGAGGCAATCACTGCGGTGAAAGCACTCTGGCAAAGTTGCGGTGCGCAACTCAGCAACATGTCTGCGGCTGAGCATGATGAGATCTTTGCAATGGTCAGCCATTTGCCACATCTATTGGCTTATGGCTTAGTCAAAGACATTGCTGACCACCCTAACGCTAAGCAGTTACTACAGTTTGCTGCCAGTGGCTTTCGCGACTTTTCACGTATCGCAGGCAGCCATCCTGAGATGTGGCGCGACATTAGCCTTGCCAACCAATCGGCATTAATTCAAGCCATCAGCCAATATGAATCAACCTTGGCTGAGATGAAAAAGCTGATCATTAACAATGATGGTGAAGGCTTGGCAAACATTTTCAAACAAGCCAGCCAAGTCAGAAATGACTGGTCTGATTAACGTTCATTCATTTAGCAGACACCTACCCTATGGAACAACTAACGCTACCTGCACAACAATACGTTCAAGGCACAATCAGGCTACCAGGCTCTAAAAGTATCTCTAACCGAACATTATTACTCGCCGCACTGGCAAAACAAACCACGCAGGTTTATGACCTGCTGGCATCAGATGATACGGCCAGAATGTTAGAAGCCTTAGAGAAGCTAGGCGTTAAAGTATCAGAAGAACTGGCAAGCGAAAGCCAAGCCGTACAAAGCACTATTACGGTAGAGGGCATCGATGGTAACCTCCCCAACAAAGGCAATGCTGAAAGCCCTGTGGATTTGTTTTTAGGTAATGCCGGCACCGCCTTTCGCCCAATCACAGCGGCATTGGCACTTTCGGATGGCTATTACTACCTGCATGGTGTGCCGCGCATGCACGAAAGACCGATTAAAGACCTTGTTGATGCCTTACAACAAATTGGCTGTCAAATCGAGTATGCAGAAAATGAGGGCTATCCGCCATTAAGCATCTCCCCTGCCAATATCAACCTTGATCAAGCCATTCAAATTCGCGGCGATGTTTCCAGTCAGTTTTTGACCGCCCTATTGATGGCTTTGCCACTTGCGGGCGAGGTAGCAACCATCGAAGTGGTGGGCGAATTAATTTCTAAACCCTATATTGAAATTACATTGAATTTACTGGAGAAATTTGGCATTGAGATCAAGCGTGATGGCTGGCAATCGTTTACGATCCCTGCCAACGCGAGCTATCAAAGCCCAAGAACAAGCTTTGTGGAAGGTGATGCTTCTAGTGCTTCATATTTCATTGCCGCTGCTGGTATTGCAGGTCAACTCGACATCACGTTAAAAGGCATCAATTTTGATAGCATTCAAGGTGATATCAAGTTTGCCAACGAACTGGAAAAACTCGGCATCATCACAATTGAAAATGGCGAAAACCACCTCACCATCAGCAAGACTTCACACCCTCTGCAAGGGTTTAGCTTGGATTGTAATCATATCCCTGATGCCGCGATGACATTGGCCATACTCGCTTTGTTTGCAAAAGGGAAAACGACATTAAGCAATATTGCTAGCTGGCGTGTAAAAGAAACAGACCGCATTAGCGCAATGGCGACAGAGCTGCGAAAACTTGGCGCAACAGTCACAGAGTTTCCCGATGCGATAGAAATCACACCACCAGAAACACTGACCCAAAATGCAGAAATCGATACCTATGATGACCATCGTATGGCCATGTGTTTTTCACTAGTCTCTTTGGGGGATCGTGGTGTTCCTGTGACGATTAACGACCCGAACTGCGTCGCCAAAACTTTTCCAGACTACTTTAAAGTATTAGACAGTATTAGAACATGAATAACACTACCCCACCCATCATTGCCATCGATGGCCCAACCGCGTCTGGTAAAGGTACGGTTGCACAAAAAGTAGCCGAAAATCTCGGTTATCATTATTTAGATTCTGGTGCATTGTATCGGATTGTGGCTTTATTTAGTCAACAAGAAAATATTGATTGGCAAGAAGAAATTGCCATTGCCAAGATGGCTAGTAAGCTGGATATTACATTTAACCAAGATCAAATCATTGTAAACCAGCAAAACGTCACCGATGCTATCCGCACTGAAACCATCGCGCAAGGCGCCTCTACGGTTGCAGTACACCCGCGCGTACGCGAAGCCTTATTTACAGTGCAACGAGACTTTCTCCAAAAACCGGGCCTAGTCGCAGATGGGCGCGACATGGGTACGGTTATTTTCCCAGAAGCTCAAACCAAAATCTTCTTGACCGCGAGTACGGAAGTGCGCGCAAAAAGGCGTTATGAGCAGCTAATAGCACGCAACAATAGTGAACAGGTTGCTTATGATCCCATTTATCAAGATCTAAAAAAGCGGGACGAACGTGACCGCAACAGACAAAGCGCCCCACTCAAACCCGCACTTGATGCCATCGTGGTTGATACTGATGATTTATCCATTGATCAAGCCGTACGTAAAATACTGTTAACTCACCAAGAAAAATCATAAAAGTCTTTTATTTTTCAAGACATTAGGTATAATTTAACACCTTTTTTGACGGTTTTAAGTCATAAAGAACTGGTGCCAATATAGCAATGGAAAATTGTCATATTTGGCTTATTTAAATTATACGTCTGCGCAATTTTTTTGCGTGGCAAATTTTAGGTTAAATTTTTAATGTCTTCTACTAACTCAACCGATTCTGGAATGGAATCATTCGCAGCGCTTTTTGAAGAAAGCTTAGCTTTACAAGAAATGCGCACTGGTGAAATTATCACGGCAGAGGTGATCTCTGTTGATAATGATCACGTGATTGTTAACGCAGGTTTGAAATCTGAGAGCTTAATTAACTCAAACGAATTCAAAAACGCACAAGGTGAACTCGAAGTCGCAGTGGGCGACTATGTGAAAGTGGCTATCGAAAAACTCGAAGATGGCTATGGCTCAACAGTCCTTTCACGCGATAAAGCTAAACGCATGGAAACATGGCTAGAATTAGAAGAAGCCATGGAAGAAGGCCGTACGATTACTGGTTTTGTCAGTGGTCGTGTTAAAGGTGGTTTACGCGTTTCTGTTAACGGTATCATGGCGTTCTTACCAGGTTCATTGGTTGACATTCGCCCAGTAAAAGACACGACACCTTTTGAAAATAAAGAGTGCGAACTAAAAGTGATCAAACTTGATCGCAAACGCAACAACATCGTTGTTTCTCGCCGTGCGGTAATGGAAACAACACTTGGTGCTGATCGTGAAAAACTACTAGAAACCCTTGAAGAAGGCAAAGTAGTTAAAGGTATCGTTAAAAACATTACCGACTACGGTGCATTCGTTGACCTTGGCGGTATCGATGGCTTACTACACATCACTGACTTAGCATGGCGTCGTGTTAAGCATCCATCAGAAGTATTAACAGTGGGTGACGAAGTCGAATCTAAAGTATTGAAATTCGATCAAGAGAAAAACCGAGTTTCACTCGGTATCAAACAACTAGGTGATGATCCTTGGATTGCACTAGCACGTCGCTACCCTGTTAGCACACGTTTATTCGGTAAAGTTTCTAACTTAACTGACTACGGTGCATTCGTTGAAATCGAACCAGGTATCGAAGGCTTAGTTCACGTATCAGAAATGGACTGGACAAACAAAAACGTTCACCCAGGTAAAGTTGTTCAACTAGGTGATGAAGTTGAAGTAATGATTCTTGAAATTGACGAGCCACGTCGCCGTTTATCACTAGGTATCAAACAATGTAAAGCTAATCCATGGGATGACTTCTCTGCTTCACATGAAAAAGGCAATAAAGTCTCTGGTCAAATCAAATCAATCACTGACTTTGGTGTCTTCATTGGTTTACCAGGTGGCATTGATGGCTTGGTGCATTTATCTGACCTTTCTTGGACTGAGTCTGGTGAAGAAGCCATCCGCAACTACAAAAAAGGTGATGAGCTTGAAGCTGTTATCCTTTCAGTAGATGTTGATAAAGAGCGTATTTCACTCGGTGTGAAACAACTTTCTGATGACCCTAATGCAGCAGCTAAAGAAGCCGCCAAAGAAGC
>CAZCBF010000090.1:0-8247 GCA_964496895.1 uncultured Methylophilaceae bacterium
AGGCATATGACGGCTAATACGTACTTTCTCGCCATCTTCAGTCAGTTCTAGTTCCGAAATGCCCGATTCTTCGACGAGATCAATTAATTTTTTTAGTTTTCGTAAGTCCATATATAAATAACCCCAATTAGGTATGTTATGTAATACATTTAGTGTGTATCAGTTTGAGTGATAGCTGATTGCATAATCGAGTGCAGCAACATATCCACTAGCACCCAATCCGCTAATCACGCCTATGGCGATATCACTAAAATAGGATTGTTGTCTAAACGACTCGCGTGCATAGACATTTGATAAGTGCACTTCAATGAAAGGCACTTTGACTGCAGCAATGGCATCGCGAAGCGCGACTGATGTATGCGTAAATGCTGCAGGGTTGATAATTAAAAAATCTACTGGCTGTGTCATTAAGCTTTGTATTTTATCAATACAGCTGGACTCATCATTACTTTGAAACGTCTCAAGCTTTACTTGTTTAGCATTCGCTTGCTGTTCAAGCTGTGTATTAATTTCTGCTAGTGTTTGCTGACCATAATGCGCAGGTTCGCGCATTCCTAGTAGATTTAGGTTGGGGCCATGCAGGACTAAGATCGAATTTACTGACATAAACAGACTGCAACCAATAAACTTAAGGGTTTGTACTTTTTAAAGTATTGCAAGTTTGACGAAGTTAGTGCATTTTGTCCAGCAGAATATGCTTTATTTGTGTGTTTTAACTGGAGTTTTCATTTTAGAAATCAGGTTATTCGTAATTTAATATCACCATTTAGTGATAGAAGGCAAGTCAGCATTATAGATCTAACGCATTCAACAACATTTCTTGATTTACTTTTCCATAAAAAGCTTTACTCACCTTTCCTTGCGGATTGATGATCGCTGTAAAAGGTAATACCCCCTTATGGTTGCCTAGTTGACTGGCTAATGCCATACCTTCATCAACCGCAATCAGTAGCGGATAGCTGACAGGGGATTCAGCCTGAAAGCTTTGTACTGCGTCCAACTCATCCACCGCCAAACCCAGTACCAGCACGTTTTGTGATACGAGCTTTTCATGTAACGCAGATAAGTCTGGCATTTCCTCACGACAGGGTGGGCACCAAGTTGCCCAGAAATTCACAATGAGTGTTTTACCCTTATATTGATCGAGTGACTGCAATGTTTGTTCGGCACTCATCAACTGGGTAGCAAAAAACTCAGCTGTTTCATTACTTACCGTGGTGTCAGAAGCCGCTGGTGTATGGTTAAGTTTAGGTTGAATAAACTGTGTGAAAATCAACGCACCTAGTGCAAGTGCGATCAAGATAGGAAGGGCTGTTTCGAAAGGTTTTTTCATGTTGTGCTTAACACTCAACTGTTTGGGTTAGACAACCATCACGTTGTTGGATAATCGCTTGAAAATCAGTAGGATTTTTAAAACCAACAGTCGTGAGTGTCTTCATTAACTGACCTTGTTGATCAAAAAATAATATACCTGGTGGGCCGTATAAATTAAATGCCTTTAATAAAGCCTGATCATCTTGGTTGTTTTCTGTCACATCTGCTTGCAGGAGTACTGTATTTTTTAACTGCGCTTTCACTTTAGCATCGGTAAAGGTTTCATGCTCCATTTCTTTACAGGCGACACACCAGTCTGCATAAAAGTCTAGCATCACAGGCTTGCCATTGGCATTTGCGATTGCTGCATTTAGCGCCGATAGGTTGTTAACGCGCTGAAAAGGCAAATGAGAGGCTTCTGGCTGTTTAGCTGTACCAACAAGTGGCTTGAGTGGCTGTAAAACCGACCGAGCTCCAGACAAACTGCCTACGAGTAATGCTGCTGCAAACACCCAGCCAATCCAAGCAAAACCTTGGCTCACAACACGTCCACCCAAAGCTAACTCACGCTGACTTAATTGCCATAAATAACTCGCTATTACACTCACCAGCACTGCAGAAAGCGCTAAAACCACCTTTGGCGCAATGACTGAAGAGAGTATCCATACCGCCATACCAAGCATCAAAAAGCCAAAAAGATGTTTGACGATATCCATCCAAGCACCCGCTTTTGGTATTAGCTTTCCTGCAGATGCACCAATGAATAACAAGGGCACGCCCATACCCATTGCTAAGGCAAATAAACTCACGCCGCCTAAAACAACATTGTGCGTTTGCCCGATGTAAAGTAATGCCCCCGCCAATGGTGCAGCAACACATGGGCTGACAATCAAAGCGGATAGGGCACCCATGATAAAGACACCAATATATTCTCCACCTTTTAGACGTTGACTGGTTGCAAGCATTTTATTTTCAATACTACTGGGTAGCTTTAAATCATATAAACCAAACATAGACAAAGAAAGCAAAACAAAAATAACAGCTGTCGCACTCAAGACCCAAGCATTTTGCAAAGACTGACTGATTAACCGACCTGATAAACCTGCTGCAATACCGGCCAAAGTGTAGGTCAGTGCCATACCCATGACATAAGCAATCGACAAAAAGAAAGGTGAGCGTGCTGGTCTGTCAGATTGCTGTTGACCGACTATGATGCTCGACAGTATTGGAATCATGGGTAAAACACAAGGCGTTAATGACAGTAATAAACCTGCGCCAAAAAACCCTAAAACAATCCATAGCACATTACCTGTTTGCAACAAGGCAGCAGACTCTTGACTTGTGCTAATCGTGGCGGATGGCTGTGGTGGGGCTGCGGGCTCAGACTCAATTACAGGCTGATCGGGCATGAGAGCAGCAGTGATCGGCAAATGAAAAGTTTTACGTATAGGCGCATAACACAGGCCTTTTTCGCTACAGCCCTGATACTTAGCATTCACTGTGAGAATTTTTTGGGTCTGTGTAGACAGCTTATAGTGGACGACACCTGTCAAATCATGATGGTAAACCTCTTGATCACCAAAATTTGGGTCGTTTTTCATTTCTCCTGCCGGCCACTCAGTGTTCACGATTTCAGCACCTTCTGCGGTGATCTGCATTCTAGAGCGATATAAATAGTGACCTGGCGCTACTATAAAATTAGCCTTGAATGCATTGCCTTGTGTGGCTTCAAGTCGTAATTGAAAAGCCTCATCTGGCGGTAAGAAAGCGTCCTCTTCATCTATGAGTTGGCTGATAATTGACTCTGAATGCACTAGACTGCTAAAGAGCACTAATAGTAGTATCAATATTTGACTGAACTTACGCACCATGAACTTACCTTTTTAATTGTAATTTTTTGACTATTTAGATAATAATATTATTAACACTGGCGTAACATACACTGATGTTAGGCTTGTAATTTAATAAATCAACACCATTTAATACTTGTTATTTGAAAGTCACATTAAGCTTTCGTTCATCAAAGCTCAAAGGAAACATACGCCATGCGTCTAGTCTTACTCATTATGTTGATCGCTTTTCCCATCGCCGAAATTACGGTATTGGTTAAGTTATTCAGCCACTATGGCATATGGGTGCTATTTTATCTAGTCGTCGTCGCGATGTTAGGCTTACAATTAATTAAAGAAGAAAAGTTATTATTCTCTGGCAAAATGATGCAAGGCCTGACCCAAGGTGGCAGCCCTATAAAGGCAATCTTTGGCAGCGCACGCAATATCATCGCAGGGGTTCTGCTATTAATCCCTGGTGTAATCACAGATGTTATCGCAACAATTATATTATTAATACCTGTTCGCGAAAAACAGCAACAGTCTAGTGGTTCGCAACAGCAGACTTATGAAAAGACTTTTCAGCAAGAACGCCAGCAGCAAAATCACTCGCAACAGAAAAAAGAAGACTTCGATGTAATCGAAGGTGAATTCCACAGAGAAGATTAACGACCAAATTACTTTATATAAGATCTACCATGCCTCATTCAGATACCACTAATACAGCTTCAGTTGCATTACCAGAACCACGCGTTTTACCCGTCAGGGTAGAAGAAAAACTTATTGTGTCTAGTGATGTACTCATCATGCAACTCAAACTGCCAAGTGAAGAAAAGTTGGTATTTAGAGCAGGGCAATATATCGAATTTTTACTGAAAGATGGTCAACGTCGTGCTTATTCAATAGCCAATGCACCGCATGAAGATCAAACGCTGGAACTACACTTAAAAAACATACCCAACGGTGAATTTACTAGCTACGTGTTTGATGAAATGCCCGAGAAAACCATCATGCAAATCGAAGGGGCGCTTGGTGACTTTTGTTTGAAGGAAGAAAGTAAAAAGCCGATTTTAATGCTGGCAACAAGCACTGGCTTTGCACCGATCAAAGGCATTGTTGAGTACATGATCAGCTGCGAGATCACGCGAGAAGTACATGTTTATTGGGGTGGGGAACAGTTAAGTGACTTGTACCAATATGAGTTAGCCAGTCGCTGGGCTGATGAAAACAGTCATATCCGCTTTATACCTGTGTTGTCTCAGCCCGATGCTGAAGATGAATGGCAAGGCTTTACCGGCAATGTACAAGATGCTGTGCTGACAGACTTTAGTGAGGGCGTACTGTCTGGCCACACACTTTCACAATATGAAATCTATTGTAGCGGTGTCCCTGAAATGGCAAAAACGTCGCAAAACAAGCTGTTTGAAAAGGGCGCCGATAGCAACGCCTTTTACCTTTTTGACTTTACCAAACCTGCTGACATTTAAACGATAAAGCGCTAACTTGCCTCTGGTTTATGCTCTATCTGCTTAGGCGCGTCTTGCTTTGTCTCAATACTGGTAATCAGTGCAGTGATCGCCTCACTCTCTGATTGCTTATTCACTTTTTGCAATAACTTCTTAGCCTCTACAGGCTTATCATCTAACATCGCCCCAACCGACTTCACTAATAAGTCTTGTTGCTGGTTGAGTTGTTTAATGGTCTTTTTATTTTTCCATCGACTCGGCAAACGCTTGATCGTGCCGAGAAAACGCATGAGGTAATAAAACAAAATAAATGCCACTACCAGCATGACTAACAGCATGTTAAACGATAACTGTACGCGATAGGGGTGACGTACAACCATGACATGCCCATGCTGATCGCCTAGAAAAGTCAAACCAACGATGATTAGACCCGCAACAATAACCCACCAAAACAATTGTCTTTTGATCATTACTGGCTATCCTTGTTTGCTTGATATTGTGCCACAGCATCCAAACTCGCTTGCAAGTTTGGCAGCTCAACGCCTAACTCTGTTGACTGTAACGTATCGATCATTGCAATCGCTTTTTGCGCATTGGGGTGTTGAATATCATAATATTGCGTCAACCAAAGTTTGATAGCACCAAGGTCATTTTTAAACACTTCTGCATTGCGTTGCATCAAAGCAATTCTGGCAGTGAGCAATCGCAGCTTGAGATTTTCTTTAAGATAAAATTTCTGTTCAACACTGACTAAGGGTTGGGCTGGTGCATCTAGCTTTTCCACCATCACAAAGTCTTTAAACCTATCCCATAGGTTCTCTTGTAAGATCTTGCTTTCCGTTGTTTCGGTGGCCACCTCTTCCACCACATGATCATGCATACCATCTTGATCTTGCAATAAAGGTAAGTTTTCTGTGAATTGCAATATGGTTTCTAGCTTACCCGATAGTGCCGCCATATCCACATCTGGAAATGTCTTTAATGCTTCTAAGTCATTACCGAGTGCCTCGCGAATATCAATAAAGGCTGGGTTGCTCGTTTGGGCCAATGGTAAATCTGCCGCTTGCAAGGCCATTTTGGCACCTTTGATATTGCCAGCAAATTTCAATTGTTGATCGGCCATTTTGACCAGCTGCTCTACTTCGCTGACCATGGTATCCGCGGCTTGCGTTTGTAGTTTTGCGACTAAATCCTTTGTTTGCGCCTCTTCCTCCAAGACTTGAGTAAGCTTCTCTTCTAACAATAAGGTTTTAGCCTGAAGTTCAACACTGCGTGCATCAGCTTGTTTAGCGACAACCAAACCTTGCTGGCTATCACTCTGAAAATCTTTTAGTGATTGCTTTACAGTGTAAGAAACATCATCGAGCTGCGTGTTTTGCATTTTCCATAACCAAAAAATGCCAGCATAACTCGCCAAAATGAGTAAAAATAAAATAAAGCCTAAGAAGTAAGGCCATACAGATTTTTTTGCTTGAGGTGTATCAGTCGTTGTCATTGGTATCATCTATCTGAAAATGCGTGATGGAGACAGTTTAGCATGGCTTCATCGCCAGGTTTACCAGCAATATAAGTCTTTAAACCCAAGTTATTTAAGGCTTCCGCTACTCTAGGAAGGTTAACGCAAACTTTAACCTTATTGAGCCAATGTTGATCAGCATTCTGCGATTCTATTTTCACTAATGCTACTAAATGCCGCATCGCCTCACTGCTGGTAACTACCAAAGCATCACATTTTGGCGCTTGCGTTTCATGATCATAGATTGTGGTGATCGTGTCTTGCGGATTTACACGTTGATAGCATTCTGCAAAACTAACGATTGCGCCACGCTGCGTTAAGGTTTGCGCCAACACTTCACGCCCACCAACACCACGGACTATCATGATCTTTTGCTGTGAGACGCTTTGCATATCATCCAGGGCTAATAGTGCTTCACTGTCAAAGCGGCTCTGCGGTATCAGCACTTGCTTTACACCATATGACGCCAGTGTTTGTGCGGTGACAGGACCAATAGCAGCAAATGTTAACTGTTGCGGCAAACCCTCTGGCCATTGTGATTCAATGAGAGGCCAGGCATGGTGGACAGCATTGCTGCTAATAAAGATTAAACGGTCTATCTGATCTAACTGTGAAAACTGTGCATTGACCTTTGTATAGTCCGACAAAGGTGCAATCGCAATTAAAGGAAAGTGAATTGTTTTAGCCTGATCTTCTTCGAGCAAAGTGGTTATTTTTTTCGCTTGTCCTTCGGGGCGGGTAATCGCAATGACTTTACCTGCTATAGACATGAATACTAGTCCGCGTCTAAGGCAGCAAGAATTTTATCTGCACCTTGGTCAATCAGCATTTGTGCAATTTGGCTCCCGAGTGCTTCAGCTTCTTGGCGTGGCGCGGTTGCTTGTGCTTTCACCATTGATTGACCATCGACACTGGCGACAAAACCCACCATGGTTAACGTTTCACCCTCACACTGGGCAAATCCACCCAATGGCACAGAACAGCTGCCTGCCAAAGCACGGCTCATGGCACGTTCAGCCTTGGTACAGTCATCGGTATCAGCATGATTGAGTGGTGCTAAGACTGGCAATAGATCCTGACGATCTTCACTGATTTCAATCGCCAGTGCACCTTGCCCCACCGCTGGAATACTTTGCTCGTGCGTGATTTCATCACGAATACGAGCAGCCAATCCCAGACGCTTAAGGCCTGCAGCTGCCAAAATAATGGCATCATATTGACCTTCGTCGAGTTTGCGCAATCGCGTTTGCACATTACCTCTTAATGAGTGAATGTTTAAATGCGGAAACTTGGCCTTGATTTGACTTTGTCTCCTTAAGCTAGAAGTCCCGACCACTGCGCACTGTGGTAACTCTTCTAGCCTAGCGTATTGGTTTGACACAAAGGCATCGCGTGGATCATGGCGTTCGCACGTCGCCGCCAACACAAAGCCTTCTGGCATAGTCATTGGTACATCTTTCATACTATGTACGGCGATGTCTGCGCGCCCATCCAATAATGCGGTTTCTAGCTCTTTAATAAACAAACCTTTGCCACCGATCTTGGCGAGTGGTTGGTCTAATATTTGATCACCACGCGTCGTCATGCCTAATATCTCCACAGTGGTCTGTGGGTACAATCGGCGCAGCTCGCTTTGAATAAATTCTGCTTGCCACATGGCTAAAGCACTTTCACGGCTAGCAATGACAATTTTTTTAGGTGTTGAATGGGGTGGAGTCTGGGTGCTTGACATATAATGTTGCGATTATTCAGATGTTGAGATTTTAGCATAGGGTAGAATACTCGTTTATTGCAATCACTTCACAATTTACTATTCGTTTTCTAAGGGATACTTACGTGGCAAAACACAACGCTTTAAATAACAAGCAGCAAAGCTGGTCTGGGCGATTTAATGAACCTGTGGCAGAGCTGGTAAAAGAATATACCGCCTCTGTTTCCTTTGATCACAAACTGGCTGCTTTTGATATTCAAGGTTCTGTCGCACATGCGAAAATGCTTGGTGCGCAAGGCATCATTAGCCATGCGGATGTAGATTTAATTCTTAAAGGCCTCGAAGAAGTATTAACAGAAATCGAACAAGGTGAGTTTGAGTGGTTGCTTGACTTGGAAGATGTTCACCTCA
>CAZCBF010000091.1:0-8146 GCA_964496895.1 uncultured Methylophilaceae bacterium
AAGCATTCATTCAAGCTCAAGCGGATACTAGCATCATCAAACCCACTAGCTTTAAACAACAAGCGTTAAAGATGCTAGGCAAAGCACTCTATGAGGCATTTTTTGAAGGTTATACTAAAAAACAATGGGGACTAAAACCAAGTAAACTACCCGCCAGCATATTGAAGCGCTTACCTGTACGTTTTAACTATGATGACAATTATTTCAAGCACCAATACCAAGGCATCCCCAAAGAAGGTTACACCTCCATCGTAGAAAAGTTACTGGCACACGAAAACATCAACGTATTGCTTAACACCAAATTTGAGCAAGCGCAAAAAGATCAATTTGATCATGTCTTCTACAGTGGGCCAATTGATGCTTGGTTTAACTTTAAAGCCGGGCACTTAGGTTATCGCACACTGGACTTTGTTAAAGAGACTTATGACGAAGACTATCAAGGCTGTGCAGTAATGAATTATGCAGATGAAACAGTACCCTACACACGCATCAGCGAACATAAATATTTTGCGCCTTGGGAATCGCATCAGCGTACGGTGATCTATAAAGAGTATAGCCGCCAATGCGAAAAAGATGACATTCCCTATTACCCCATTCGTCTGAAACGAGAAAAATCGCAACTCACAGAATATATTGAATTGGCTAGCGCTACACAAGGGGTTAGCTTTCTGGGTAGATTAGGCACCTATCGCTACTTGGACATGGATACCACCATTGCAGAGGCATTAGAAGCCTCCAAGGTTACCTTAGACTGTATCGTAAGTGACAAGCCCCTCCCCGCATTCTTCGCAGATCCGAATTAAAACGTGCTTGGACAACTGTTTAGTAAAGTATTTGCAGTCACACGCAATCAGCAAAATAGCCGTGTACTGAGCAACATCTTCTCTCTTGGTGCTTTACAAGCCGCAAATTACCTATTCCCGCTGATTACAGCACCATACCTTATTCGAGTGCTGGGGCCAGAGTTCTATGGACTGGTGGCCTTTTCTACCGCCACGATTACTTATTTTGCACTGCTGACTGACTATGGATTTAACTTGTCTGCAACCAGACAAGTTGCGCTAATCAGAGATGACCCTGTCAAGCGCAATACACTGTTCAGCAGCGTGATGATTGTCAAAGCGCTATTGGCCTGCATCAGCTTTGCGCTCTTAATTATATTATTATCGAGCATCGATAAGTTTGGTGAACACAAGCTTCTCTACTATGTTTCGTTTAGCCTTGTGATTGGTCAGACATTATTTCCAATGTGGTTTTTTCAAGGCATGGAAACGATGAAGTACATCACCTATGTTAATGTCGCATCAAAAGCTATTTTCACGGTTGCTGTCTTTATATTTGTGCAACAACCCTCTGACTATTTGCTTGTGCCTTTGCTCACTGGGCTAGGCAGTATTGTTGGTGCGATTTGGTCTTTATGGTTTATCAAAAAACACTTTAGCATCGAATTTTCATGGCAACCAGTCTCCTCACTACACGAACAAATCAAAGAAGGTCGACATGTGTTTTTATCCTCGGTTGTCATGAATCTTTACACCACATCCATTACTTTTATATTAGGCCTATTTACTAACAATACCGTTGTGGGATATTTTGCTGCCGCTGACAAAGTGATCTTGGCAGCTAAGGGTTTATTTACACCTGTCATACAAGCGCTATACCCTATGCTGAGCAAAAAGCTGAGAGAAAACCAACCACTAGCCATGCAACAGATCAAAAAAATAAGCTGGGGCATTGGTGTATACACCCTACTGGCTTCTCTAGCTATCTGGCTCATGGCAGAACCTATTGTCAATCTACTGTTTGGAGAAGGTTACCAAGCGTCAAGACCGATATTAGCTATCATGGCGCCGCTACCGTTTTTAATTGCTCTCAGCAATATTTTTGGTTTACTAATCATGCTGAACACAGGTCACAAAAAGGCATTCACCTCAATCCTTGTTGCATCATCGATAGTTGGCCTAATATTATGCTTTATATTAATCCCGCCATATCTAGCACTGGGCGCAGCAGCTGTGATGTTAGCGGTAGAAGCATTGGTAACCATTAATATGTTTATTTATTTGCGATACAAAAAACTACTTTGATAGTCACCTTTTTCTGTTCATACCCATCAATAATTAGTATTTTATTTTGACCATATCTTGCCGTTAATATAGTCATGAGTATGTCTAGCAACAAGCGTAAAAACCTGATCATCCTGCGTGCAGGCGATCAATCCCTACACCCACACTGGTTTGATAAAAACATCACACGCAGTTGGGATTTGGCGCTGAGTTATTTTGGTGACAGCACCACGCCTCACCCTGATACTTATGAATACCTCCATCTATTTAAAGGCTCAAAATGGCAGGGGATTCACGACTTTTGCCAGGAAAATGCCGACATAATCGCAGAATATGACTACATTTGGCTACCAGATGACGACTTGTTAACCAGTGCCAGTAATATTGAAGCTTTTTTTGAATATTGCCATCAACAACAATTCACGCTCGCGCAACCCGCTTTGCTGATTTCAAGCTATATTTCTCATCATGTCACATTACAACGGTTCTTTTGTGATTATCGCAAGACCAACTTTGTTGAAATTATGGCACCTTGTTTACGACAAGATTTTTTCCAGCGGGTCAAACACAGCTTCGAGATCAACTCTTCGGGTTGGGGACTAGAGTGGTTGTGGAAAGATATTGCGGATAATGCGGCAATGGACGATTTTGCCATTGTAGACAAAACGCCAATCTTCCATAGCAGGCCAGTCAGCAATGATCATAACGGTGGTGCGACGCAGTCGCCAAGACAGGAACAAATAGCCTTGTCCAAACGCTTTGGGCTGAAATTGATTCATATGCGTTCACTTGCCTATTTTCCATCCAGATTTGGTTTGACTAGAGTGGTCTCTACCCTGCACTTCATGCTAGTGCGCTTGATCTATTTTAGCTATAAGCAAAAATCATTGGATCGCTAACTGCGCTTCATACAATTCCATAAGCCTGCGCCCCCACTCTGCTGGCTCATGGGCGATTTCGCGCCAATGGTTAAACCCATGATTGCTCATGTCATAAATCATCTGATCGTCGTCACAAAAGGACTGCATTTTTTGCACCAAGTCATTGACATCCCCAGTCTTAAAACTAACGCCGGCCTGCAGCGCTTTTACTAAATCACAGAGTGGAGAATGGGTAGATAAAATCACTGGCAGACCGCTCGATAATGCCTCAACAGCAACAAGGCCGAAAGTTTCGCGTAATCTAGACGGCATCACAATCGCGCGCGCGGTACCAAGCTGCTCTATGATGCTAGACTGATCTTGCCAACCAGTAAATTCTACATTGGGATATTGCGCCTGAAACTCTGCAAGACTTTCTCCGCCACCAATCACTTTGGCTTTAAGGTTTGCTTGGGTAACTGCCTCTAAAAAAGTATCAACACCTTTATGCGGCACCACCGTGCCGATATAAACTAAAGTGTCGTTTGTTTCGGCTGCGATGCGTTTCTCCGAGTAAGGACGCACTGGGTTAGCCATCAGCGTGAGATTATGCGCAGCAAAATCTGCCTTCAAAAAATAATCTCGCATTTGCTCATTGAGCAAGACGACCTTAGCCTTAGTCTTAGTAAAATCGAATAAAAATTGTCGTAGTTTGAATCGTCCAAAGCGCCATAATTTATGTGTATAACTGCGCTGGTCACAGCTTGATTTCAAACACTGTACGCTACCCGGTTTTAAGTCGCAAAATTGGTTTGTAGGATAGTGTACAAATGCGCCATTAGGGCAAGCAGGAAAAAAATCGTGCCCATGCACGATTATACGATTAGCAACTGGTTTTAATGCAGAAAAAATACTCGGAGAGAAGACTTTACTCCAGCAATGTACATGGTAAATAGTTTGTGCGGTATCGTGCCTTTGCAACCAAGTAGTAATATGCTGTGAGGCTGATTGATTATAAAGGCCTGTGACCATACCTTGTATCGGTTTGTCTGGATTTAAGGCTGAGCCTTCTAGACTGATGCAGTCTATATTACTGGTGTTTTTTAAAGGACTTTCTTTGCCATCCGCCGATATAAAAGTGACTTTAACCCCTAGTGCAGCAACCTGCAACGCATTTTCTATTGCTATCGCCGAAGCACCGCCAGTATTGCTTGAAAAGTCATTAATAATGACAACGTTGTCGCACTTCATTTTACTCAAAGTTGCTTAACTTTTAGTGGATGGCATTGTTTTTTGATCGTGTCACAAAAAGCAAGGTAGTTACCATACAATCGACCGCGGTAATCCTTTTTACGATTAAATGTTATGGTCCTAAAGGTATTTGATAACACATTACGCACCATCAGCATCGTTGCCTTACGTTTGGCCATGGAAGTTTTTTTAATCAAATAGATGGGGTTTGCAATTTGAGAGTAGCCAAAACGCAAGCCGCTAGTACGTCCACCGACGACACCCATGTGCACACCTTTAGCTTTAGGCAAATAACGTAGCTGCCCAACTTTAGCTGCTCGAACGGAATAGTCTACGTCTTCTTGCCAACCATAAAACGGTAGGTTTTCGTCAAATCGCTCGTGCAATGCAACGTTACCTCTATAAGCCATATTACAGCCATAAAGGTCATCAACAACACGCGTGTATTTACCGGACCAAAAATTATCTACAGCTGGCAAATATCCATTCAAATATGCGTCGGCTTCAGATTCAGAGATTTCCTGGCCAGTAATGCCATCAGCAAGCACACAACCGCCTACTCCGACTAATTCTGGGTAAGTTTGAAAACCATTGGCACACTGTGCAATCCAATCTGCTGCCATTCTAAAATCATCATCAAAGAAAGCAACAAACCAGCTTTCTGGCACTAAATTAGCAAGAAACTTTTTACGTAATGTATCCAAACCCATATTGCGCTGTATCGTTAAACCTGGGGCTGCACTTTCGATAGAGGCGCGGCCAGAAACCACTAAAGGATGCTTATCCAAGCCTTCTGTATCAAATACATCACTACCAACCACGACAATATGCTCGATCGGATGAGATTGCTTCTGCAGTGAGTTTAACAACTCATAAGTTTCGTTTGCTCGCCCTTTGGTGGCAATCACAATATAAGCTTTCATTGTTATTTCACCTATGTTAAATCTATAAAATACATGACTATATTACTCACCCTAAATGTCTAAAATATTTCTAGGTGAACATTTCGCCATTAGTAAATCTTTAAACGCCTTGCCATTGCCAACCAAGCGCCCTTGATAATCTTTAGACTGGTTTAAAGTCAGTGTATGGAAGATATTTGAAAAAATATTCTTAGTCATAAGCTTCAAACCATCTCTCAGCTGCATTGTGCCTTTCTTAATCAAAAACCGTGGATTAGCCACTTGAGAATAACCAAACCGGACACCTGATGTACGCCCTTTTGAAGCGCCTAAGTGCACACCACGGCACTCTGTGATACAGCGTAGCTGACCAATATCCAAAGCACGATTGGAAAAATCCACGTCCTCTAACCAGCCATAGAGTGGCAAATCTTCATCAAACCGTGCATCTATTGCATAGTCACCTCTGAATGCCATATTACAGCCATATAAACTTTTTAAAGGCGCTAAATTTTGTGGCATTGGGTTATCAGGCGCAAGTTTACCGCTGATATAATCGATTGCCTCTGATTCACTATATCCTGACTTGGTCACACCGTCAGCCAAGACATACCCTGTCATGCCGACTAATTCTTTATTTGTTTCAAAAGCATTTACACAACTGCCAACCCAATTAGGTGCAGGCCTGAAATCATCATCAAAAAAGATAACAACCCAATTTTTGCCATCTGCTTGTGCTTCAACACCGCGTATAACATCTAAACCGATATTTCGCTGGGTACAGGAACCTATTGGCGCCAAGTGCAAGCTTGCTTTATTGCTTTGCACTAGGTCATGCTCGGACAACCCTGCTATATCAGATTGCTCATTGCCAACGACAATCGTTTCTACAACTGGATATTGTTGATTGGTTAACTGTGTGAGCAACGCATGGGTTTCTACCGGCCGCCCTTTAGTGGCTACTACGATATAGACATTCATTCTACCGTGTGCTCCAACAAAAATTTATTTTCAAATATTTTTTTCATGTAACCCAACTTATAACAAGCAACAAATAAACAAATAAACGTAAACAACTCACTGATGAGTCTCGCATATGCCATGCCTAGCCCGTCATAGCGCATGGCCAGTGGCACAGCCACAACAAGATTGACCAACGCACCAGCGATCATAATTTTTGCAAGTAGCTTCTCTTTCTTTAACGGTATCAACACGTAAGAGCTGAAGACCAAGGTGCAGGCATATAGCGGAAATATCAGTGATAATTTTTGTAAAATTGGCAAACTCTGTTTAAACGCATCACCAAAGATAATATTAACGATATATTCGCCAAAAAAATGTGTTGTCACCAAACCTAATACACCTATTGCCAGCAGAATAAAAAGAACCTTTCTAACCGCTAAAAAAGCCTTTGAAATATCGTCCTTAAATAACAATGTCACCTTAGGAATAAAGACAGCCCCCAGTGGGATCATAAAGCTCATACCGGCACCAACCAGGCGCTCTGCAGAGCCAAAATAACCAACCTGCTCTGCCGTGGAAAGCATACTCAATAGATAAGTAGAAGCAGCCCCCAGCAATATTGCCGATGATGAATAAATAAAAATCGGACTTGTGGCTATAATCAAGCGAGTACCCGCCTGCCAATCTAATACTAGCGGCAAAACCTCTTTTCTAATCCACCAATGAGCGACACACAAAGAGATCAAACCTGAAATTAAAAGACCTGAAATCGCATAGACTGCATCATCTGGTTCGCGAACAAAACTTAGAATTAGGATCAGATTCAAGGCAAAACCAAGTACTTCTAGAATGACAGCTTTTCTTGGCCGGAACGAGCCATTAAAGTACCAACCCAAATTGTATGCGGAGATAATACCGAGCAATATTGCCATCAACCCTACCCACAAATGCGCAGAAAGCACTGCAGAAGCGTATATTGCAACACCACCGATCAACAGTGCGACAACACTGAGCTGTGCTCTTGAAGTGAGGTGTTCACCAAATAAACGTGCATAGTCGGATAGCTTCGTTGTCGAAATTTCACGCATGCCATCGATTGAAAACCCCCAGTTTACAAATAGCCAAACCATTTGCATTAAAGACATCGCGGCCAACACAACGCCATACCCTTCTGGCGCAAGCATGCGTGCATAAAATGGGATCAGTAAAAATAGATAGAGATAGCGTAGGCTATACGCGATATAAACAAAGAACAAGTCTAATCTTGATCGTTGCTGCTCAGTCATTACGCCACCTTACTACTGACTGGTTGATTACTATTGAGTGAAAAGGCAATCGCCAAGATAAGGCCAAAACGAAAAGCGTTCACTACACCAAAGTCTGGCGTGGTGGTAATCAGCAAGTCGATAATAAAAGAAGGTACGAATGACCATTTAACAGCACTGATTAACGCTTCGCCAGTGGAATCATTAGGTTTGGCTTTTTTTAAAAACAAATGTAATAAAAAGCCATAAAAGAAGATTGCACCAATAAACCCCACATTGCTAGTCAGCGCTACGACACCATTAGATGCGCGTGTGCCACCGACGCCAACACCGAGCCCATAGGTATCAAGCAATGCCTGCCACGAAACTGCTGTCCACATCGACCGCTCTGCAAATGAGTCTGAATCCGTTTTTTGAAAGACCATGCTATCCACGATCTCAATCACTGGCTCAAAGAGTGAAGGATTAAATAGGACTGTGAGTAAGAGGCCAATCAGTAAACCATTTAAAAACCAAGCCTGAAACACCAAACCTCTTTTAAAGTAGCTATTTTGCTGACTTTTGTTTAAGCGCCAACACCACTCAAGCACAGCGAGTAGACCAAATACCGCAACACCCACATAAGCAGCAGAGGATGTTGACAACCAGATCATGAGAAACAAACCAAAGATCACAAGAGGCGCTAATTTATCTCGATAGAATGTATTTTGTATTGCAATACGTGTGAAGTAGATCACCGTTAAGAAGGCTAACGAAATATTACCAAACGAAGAAGCCTCCGGCATCAAGCCAACAACACGCTTACCTGAAATGACCTCTGCATCTGTCAGTAATGTGTA
>CAZCBF010000092.1:0-7986 GCA_964496895.1 uncultured Methylophilaceae bacterium
GCGCTAACACTTGATTATTTTGTATGTTTAGAGTCAGTAGCACACATAAAAAAAGCGGCGTTTTAACACGCCGCTTTTTATTGCTTATCACTTATAGTGATTTGTGATTACATATTGTAAGCACGCTCACCATGTGCGTTAGTATCTAAGCCTTCGCGTTCGTGATCTTCTGAAACACGTAAGCCAGTTACCATTTTAGCAATTATGAATGCGATTACCGCAGCAACAGCAGACCAAACGATTGTGATCACAACACCTTTACCTTGGATAAAGACTTGCTCACCAATAGTTGTGTCCATACCGATACCACCTAAACTAGCATCAGTAAATACACCTGTTAGTAACGCACCAACAATACCACCGATACCATGAACACCAAATACATCTAGTGAATCATCAGCACCGAGCATGTTTTTAAGGCCAGTACAACCCCAGTAGCAGATAAAGCCACCAGCTAGACCAACAATAATTGCGCCCATAGGACCAACTGAACCACAAGCAGGTGTAATAGCAACTAAGCCAGCAACAGCACCAGTAGCACCACCTAGCATTGAAGCCTTACCTTTAGCCATTACTTCACCTAGCGACCAAGCTAATACAGCACCAGCAGTTGCAAACAATGTGTTAGCAAATGCAAGGCCTGCACCACCAGTTGCTTCTAAGTTAGAGCCAGCATTAAAGCCGAACCAACCAACCCATAGTAGTGATGCACCAACCATAGTTAGTGGCAAGTTATGAGGAGGCATCGCCTCTTTACCATAACCAGTACGCTTACCAACCATAATTGCACCAACTAAACCAGCAACAGCAGCATTAATATGCACCACTGTACCACCAGCAAAGTCTAAAGCACCATCACCAAGGATCAAGCCGCCTGCACCCCATACCATATGTGCAATAGGGATATAGCTCAATGTGAACCAGATCACTGAGAACAATAGTACCGCGCTGAATTTAATACGCTCAGCAAATGAACCAACGATCAATGCAGTAGTAATACCAGCAAAAGTACATTGGAAAGCAACAAAGACCAATTCAGGAATCTTAGCTTTATCATTGAAGGTATCTGCGATTGAATCTGCTGTTACACCTTTAAGGAATAACTTACCTGCATCACCAATAAATAGACCTTCACCACTACCAAATGCAAAGCTATAGCCATAAACTGCCCACAATATTGAAATCAGTGAGAAGATAACTAAAACTTGCATCAAGACTGATAGCATGTTTTTACTACGTACTAAACCACCGTAGAACAAAGCCAAACCTGGTACAGTCATTAAAACAACTAATAACGTTGCAACCATCATCCAAGCTACGTCACCCTTGTCAACAAGATAACCATCATTAACAGAAACATAACCATTTTCAATAGTAAGCACTTGCTCAGCTGCTGCAGGAGCAGCTACCGCTTCAGCAACAACAACTGGCGCAGCTGCTTCAGCAACTTCAGTCGCCTCAGCAACGGCTGCAGCTGCTGTATCTTCAACGGTTGTTACCATTTCATCTGCAGCTTCGACCATGTCGTCTGCATAACTTGTGCTCAAGCCACCAACACCAAGTGTAGCGACGAGTGCGATTAACGAAATAAACTTTTTCATTACGAGCCCCCTCTATAACGCTTCTTCGCCGGTTTCACCGGTTCGGATACGATATACTTCTTCTAGGTTAAAAATAAAGATTTTGCCATCGCCGATTTTGCCAGTTGCTGCCGATTTCTCGATGGCGTCTACAACTTGATCCATCAATTCATCTTTAATAGCAACTTCAAGTTTTACTTTTGGCAAAAAATCAACCACATACTCAGCACCACGATACAACTCTGTGTGACCTTTCTGACGACCAAACCCTTTCACTTCAGTAACAGTAATACCTTGTACACCAATGTTGGACAAAGCTTCACGTACCTCATCAAGCTTGAAAGGCTTAATAATTGCAGATACGAATTTCATACACTTCTCCTGTTAACTAAAATTTACTAAGTTTGAAACAGACTCGGCGAAACCAAGCCTGCTTCACATACACCGCTATTTAGAACGCACGGCTTACTGTCAATGTTACAGTATCTTTGGCTAGATCACGTGTTTCTGAGCGACCATTAAAGCTTGAACCACCGAAACCAGATTTGCTCCAGTAACCATCGTCATCAGCACCAACGAATGCAGCTTCAACAGCCCAACCCTCTGAACCAGCTAAGCTAAACTCTTTAGTGATAGCAAGTTTATAGTCAGTGTAGTCTAAATCACCACCACTATAGGTAACACCATCATTATATGAACCAGCTTCTACTTCTGCTGTAATGTTCATACGGCCAACGTGACCAGAAAGTGTCCAGCCATTACCAAATGGGAAGTCAGCGTTTAACTCAACATAAGTTGTAAACTTAGTATCATCGTCAAAGCCTGTATCTGTATCAACACCAAACCAGTTACCTAATGTTGTTGAAACTTGAGCGCTAAAGTAGCTATATGAAAGACCGAAGTTAGCCTCATATGTATCCCATGAGTTGTCATCTGCAACAGTTGTATTATCATTTTGCACACAACCTACACATTGACCCCAGCTACCATTTGGATATAAGTAACCGATCACTCCAACAGAGTAGCCAACACCTGAGTCACCGATCTCACCACCATAACCAGCATAAACATCAACTTCTAAAGATGCGTCTGGGAATGTGTTAGCAGATACGTTAGATGCCCAAGTACCAACATAGAAACCACTGCTGTGTTCTACATCGAAACCACCTTGTAATGCTGGGTCATGCCAGTTTTGTGACAAACCACGTACATAGTAGTCAGATGTGTATGCGACATTAGCGCTGAACGCCCAGTCTGAAGCAGCTTCTTCAGCATATGCAGCCGTGTTAGCAGTTGCGAATAAGCCTAATAAAGCCAGTGAAAGAATTGATTTTCTCATTGAAATCCCCTATTCAGTTAAAATACAGTTAGTAAAGTTACAACTTTGTAGTTACAACTAATGGACATTAAAGCAACAGCTATGCCAACTTCAAATACTACTTTAAAAACAATAACTTAAGATTATGTGTTGTTTTTTAACAACTGCCGACTGCATGACTATTTGTGCTAAAAATACCAAAACTACCTAATACTGATAGAGGATGTGTATGATTAATACAACAATCATTAAAGAATTAACATTAAAAATCAAAGAGTTATTACAGGACTCCCCTACACAGGATATTGAAAAAAACCTAAATGCACTAATTCGGGGCACGTTGTCCAAATTTGAACTTGTCTCACGAGACGAGTATGACATTCAAGTAGCGGTACTTGCTAAAACACAACAAAAGCTTACTGAATTAGAAGAAAAACTTGCTGAACTAGAGTCATCGTTGGACAATAAAGGTTCATAAACAAAAAGAATATAGCAGCCTCCAATATGTCACTTGCTGTTCTCCATAGTCGTGCTCTGAATGGCATGCAAGCGCCAGAAGTCATTGTAGAAGTACATTTAGCCAATGGTTTACCCAGCTTTACCATCGTTGGCTTACCTGAAACAGAGGTTAAAGAGAGTAAAGACCGCGTCAGAGCCGCGATCCTGACATCTCAATTTGACTTTCCAACCAAACGAATCACTGTCAACTTAGCCCCTGCAGACCTACCAAAAGAAAGCGGACGCTATGATTTACCGATTGCTTTAGGCATTTTGGCAGCCTCTGGCCAAATTCCAACAACTGCACTATCACAGTTCACTTTCGCAGGTGAGCTAGCATTAACTGGTGATTTAAGACCCATTCATGGCGCTTTTGCAATGGCTGCCAGCAGTCACCTCTCAGAAGATACACCTAGCGCACACCAAAATAACTTCATAATGCCCCAAAAAAGTGCAAAAGAAGCAGCTTTGGTGCACGGCGTCACCGTTTATGCCGCAGATTCATTATTGGCGGTGTGCGAGCACCTATCTAACAAGCAAAGTTTAAAGACTATCAACCCTGCAAACGCTACCACTGTGATCGATTACCCTGACTTCAATACCGTTAAAGGGCAAAGTATGCCCAAGCGCGCCCTAGAAATTGCTGCAGTTGGTGCACACAGCATATTGATGTCTGGCCCTCCGGGCACTGGAAAAAGCATGTTAGCCAGCCGGTTTGTTGGCATACTCCCCAAAATGTCTTCTCAAGAAGCCATTGAAACGGCAGCCATTCAATCGATTAATGGACAATTTAAACTAGACACATGGCAACAGCGGCCATTCAGGCAACCACACCACACCGCTTCGGGGGTTGCACTCGTAGGGGGCGGGAGTATTCCTCGCCCTGGAGAAATTAGCTTGGCGCATAACGGAGTGTTATTTTTAGATGAGCTACCAGAGTTTAGTCGTAAAGTTTTGGAAGTCTTACGCGAACCACTCGAATCGGGGACGATTACTATCTCACGTGCAGCTAGACAAGCAGACTTCCCTGCCAACTTCCAGCTAATTGCCGCTAAAAACCCTTGCCCTTGTGGCTATGCTGGCCATTACAACAATCGTTGTCGCTGTACACCAGACCAAATCAACCGCTACCAAGCCAAAATCTCAGGGCCTCTACTAGATCGCATTGATTTACATATTGAAGTGGCAGCGCTCAAAGAGTCTGAATTACTAGCACGTGTGCAAGCAGAATCCTCTGCAACGATACAAGCACGGGTAGAGATGGCCAGAAAGTTCCAAATTGAACGTCAAGGCAAAACCAACCAATTATTAGATACTAAAGAAATAGAGGAGTACTGTGATACAGATGAGGCTGGGCAAGCTTTGCTTAAACAGGCCATTAGTCAACTAAACCTATCCGCACGCGCTTATCATCGTATATTAAAAGTGGCGCGCAGTATTGCTGATAGTGCCTTATCACCCACTATAGACAAACAACATATTGCAGAAGCTTTACAATATCGACCAAAATCAACAAATTTTATTTGAAACCATGCAAAATCTCATTAAGCATTTTTTTAACAACCCTTCAACCTACCTACTACTCTTACAATTGGTGAGCTTGATTTTACATCCATTGTTAGAAAGCAGTGTCTACCACCAAGCGATCTTACTCACATTCAATGTAGCGGCACTCTCAATGGCTATTGGGGTGGTGAATCGCAGCCCCGCATTAACATGGATCGCTTGGGCATTAGCTGTACCTTCAATATTATTGACGCTGCTTTATGTCATCATCCCTCATCAAGCGATACTCATGACAGCCCAATTCTTAGAAAGCATTTTATTCTTTTACACTGCAGTGGGCTTAGTACTCTATATGCTTGACGATCATGTCATCACAACAGACGAGCTCATCTCTGCTGCCACTACCTTTACTGTATTAGCTTGGGGCTTTGCATTGCTTTATGCGATTTGTCAGACAATGTACCCTGGTAGCATTACGGGCCTAACAAATCCAGACCAGCCCAGAACATGGGTAGATTTGATCTTTTTCAGCTTTTCAATACTGTCAGGCACAGGTTATGGCGACATTACAGCGGTGCATCCAGTCGCCAAAATCATTGTGACTTTTCAGATGTTTGTAGGTTTGATGTATATGGCGTTAATTGTTTCTAAACTAGTGGGCATGACCGCAGTTAAAAAGCATTAGCGGTGACTACTATCGCGTTACCCACTGTATAAACAAGTCGTTTTCTTTTGCAATGACTTCCATCTTTTCAATCGCATCCACAAGCCTCGGCAAATAATCAACTGCTGTTTCTTGATGAAACCCTAACACCATGACCTGTTTTTTATTCGCAACTAACTGCTCAAACAAGGCCACCAACTGTTTAGTTGTTGTGTAATCTGCCAGTGCAGCATTATTCGGGTACTCTTTAAGTTGCTTTTCGATAGTATAAGGTTGATCTAGCGGTGTCGTATTCGGGTGCAGCTGCTTCAATGATTGAACCAATTCGCTTTTCTGGGGCCAGCGCGTAGTCAATAACTCCGCATCAACCTCTGAGCTATCCCAAACAAAACCATTGGCTAGCAGAGCCTGCTTAAGCTTCTGACCCCCTTGCCAACCCCCTGCACGAAAATATAGTGGCTTATCAAAACCTTGTGCCACCTGTAATTGCTGCGAACAGGCCAGTAGTTTCGTCAACGCTTGCTGACTATAAGAAAGTTCCAAGCTAACAGTATAGCCACAATCTTTACCTTGCTGACAATGTTCTGACTCGGGATGAAATGATGGTGCTGATTGAAATGGAATGCCACAATAAGTAATCAGGCTCTTCCAAGCATGTAAATGCAAGCCTTGCACATCACCTGGCAGCAAGGTTGACTTAATCATGCTGCGATACTGCCCTGCCTGCAATGGCTCCCGTAATATGTAAACTGGGTTCAATAAATGAACGATAGGAATATGAGGAAACTGCTGGCGAAATGCCTGCATTTCTTCGATATTTTCCGCTGCTATTTCATACCCCTCCCAATCAACGGTGACTAGGATTTTGAAGGGCGCTTGCGCTTGCGACTGCAAGGAAAATATTAAACTTAATAGACTAAAAAAATAACTTAGCCTTCTTGCCTGTGCTAATTTCAAAAAAGCGCCTCTGGAATATCGTGTGCCTCATTTATATCAGCAGGTCCGCACGAGGTCAACGGGTGCTCATCAGCCAAGTAATTTACCTAGCCTACTGCCTTATTCACAACACGATAATCGTATTGTATCGCAGAAATGACAAAAAAATTAATTGCTTTGATACGTGGCCGCAATTGATAACTTTAAGCCTTAAACCAAACCAGCTTACCTAGAGGGGTTCAAGCACCCTTGCACAATACAAAGCTCATCTACAATTTAAACACCGAAATACGGTCTAATATAAGACAACACAACTGGTAGGGCAATGGCACTAATCACACCATTTAAGCCCATCGCCATGCTGGCATAGATTCCTGCTTCGGCATTAACACTAAAAGCACGTGTAATCCCGAGGCCATGCGCACCTACACCAATGGCCGAGCCTCTAATCCACCATTGTTGCACTTTTAATCGATCCATAATGGCAGGTGCAACCATAGCACCCAGCATACCAGTAATCACAGTGAATACCGCTGTCAACGTTGGTGAAACATTAATACGCTCTGCAATCCCCATTGCTATAGGCGTAGTCACACCCTTCGCAAACATACTGCCAACTATATTTTCACTAGCGCCCATCCAATAAGCAATACCCACAGCACTCACCATTCCTACTGTGCTACCTGCTGTCAACGCTATCCAGATATACATAATTTTTCCACGCATATGCTGAAAACCTTTATAAATAGGCACTGCCAAGGCAACCGTAGCTGTGCCTAACAAAAAGTGAATGAATTGTGCGCCGTCAAAATACTGTGCGTAAGACATATTCATCAACTGAATCGTCACTGCCGTGAGAATGACCCAAATAGCCACTGGATTAACCATTGGGTGCCGATTAGCTTTGACATATAACAAATAACCCAACTGATAACTCGCTAAAGTAATTACAAGTGCAAATAAAGGATCACCAGATAGATACACCCATATTTCAGAAATTGGCAAACGCTCAATCACGACGCAACACCTTTCTACAACGAATAGATAAATACCAGAACAGCTTCAAGCTGATTGCTGTCACTGCAATGGTTAATACAACACTGACCAGCAATGAAATACTTAGGGCAGCGGCGTGTTGCTTTAAATCTGGAATATAAAGCACCACCCCAACAGAGGCTGGCACAAACAACAAGCCAAGATGCTGCCTGAAACCATCGGAAACTTCTTCTAGCGGCCCATTCACTGAGCCTGTAATTATCAAAAATCCAAGTAATAACAATAAGCCTAATACAGGCCCTGGTACACTAGGAATTAAGAATTTTGACACTAGCTCGCCCAGCGCTTGCCATAAAAACAATTGTACTAAGCCTGTAATCATCAATTAACCTTTATTAATAAGCGTTAGCTTTATTCTAAACCAAGTTAGCCAATCAATCAGAGTCACGCTGACAAATAAAGGGTTGTTTAGTCTTTGATTCATCAAG
>CAZCBF010000093.1:0-7926 GCA_964496895.1 uncultured Methylophilaceae bacterium
GGGTGGTGAAATTGGTAGACACAAGGGACTTAAAATCCCTCGACTTCACGGTCGTGCCGGTTCGATTCCGGCCCCGGGCACCAATGATGATTGTCACTTCTTGATAGTCATTACCTCCAGTTTTTAGCATTCCAATTACCTTACTATCAATTGATAGGCTTTTATGTTGTCCTGAGTTGTTTGCCTATGCGATAATGTTTGGTTTTTAATGACGACTAGATCAATAGCGAAGTTAGGATACAAGCATGCCTGTCATACAATTGCCTGATGGTTCAGAGCGAATATTTGATGCGCCAGTGACCGTTGCCGATGTGGCAATGGATATTGGTGCTGGATTAGCCAAAGCTGCTTTAGCAGGTAAGGTGAATGGTGACTTGGTTGATACTAGTTACTTAATTGAGCAAGATGCTGCTCTGGCTATTATTACCGATAGAAATGAAGAGGGGCTGGAAGTAATTCGCCACTCAACGGCGCATTTATTGGCCTATGCAGTCAAAGAGCTTTTTCCTGAAGCGCAAGTAACCATTGGTCCTGTGATTGATGATGGCTTTTACTATGACTTCTCTTATTCGCGTGCATTTACGCCTGAAGATCTCGCTAAAATCGAAAAGAAAATGGCTGAGTTGGCGAAAAAGAATGAGCCAGTGACGCGCAAAGTTTTGCCACGTGATGAGGCTGTTGCTTACTTCAAATCGATCAAAGAAGACTATAAAGCTGAAATTATTGCCAGTATCCCTGAGAATGAAGATGTTTCGCTTTACTCAGAGGGTAACTTCACTGACTTGTGTCGTGGTCCCCATGTGCCCAGCACGGGAAAATTGAAGGCCTTTAAATTGATGAAGGTGGCCGGTGCGTATTGGCGCGGAGACAGTAATAATGAGATGTTGCAGCGAGTGTATGGCACAGCCTGGCGTAATAAAGAAGATTTGAAAACGTATCTTCATCGTCTAGAAGAAGCTGAAAAGCGCGATCATCGCAAATTAGGTAAGCAGCTAGATTTATTCCATATGCAGGATGATGCACCTGGAATGGTCTTTTGGCATCCGCGCGGTTGGTCGTTATGGCAGCAGGTTGAGCAGTATATGCGCGATAAATTTGTGCAATACAATTATCAAGAGGTGAAAACCCCGACCGTGATGGATAAAACATTGTGGGAAAAATCTGGTCACTGGCAAAACTATCAAGACAATATGTTTGTGACAGCCTCAGAGAATCGTGACTATGCCGTAAAACCGATGAACTGCCCAGGCCATGTGCAGATTTACAATAGTGATCTGCATAGCTACCGTGACTTGCCCTTACGTTTGGCTGAGTTTGGTTCGTGTCATCGCAACGAGCCATCAGGTTCATTGCACGGCTTGATGCGCGTGCGTGGGTTTACGCAAGATGATGCACATATTTTCTGTACTGAAGAGCAGGTGGAGCAAGAGGTCGCTGATTTCATCAAAATGCTTTACGAAGTCTATGGTGACTTTGGTTTTGATAATGTCATTGTTAAGCTTTCTACTCGTCCAGAAAAACGCATCGGTACGGATGAAGACTGGGATAAAACAGAAACTGCCTTGGCGAATGCCATGAAAGCCAATGGCTTGGAATTTGAATATTTACCAGGTGAGGGTGCGTTTTATGGGCCTAAAATTGAATTCACACTTAAAGACTCACTCGGTCGTTTATGGCAATGTGGCACTATTCAGTTAGATGCTAACTTGCCTGAACGCCTAGAGGCTGAATATGTTGCAGAAGATAATTCACGCAAACGTCCTGTGATGTTGCATCGTGCGATTGTTGGCTCAATGGAGCGCTTCTTAGGTATCTTGATTGAGCATTATGCAGGTACGATGCCGTTATGGTTGGCACCAATTCAGGCAATGGTGCTGAATATTTCTGATGCACAAGCTGACTATGTGCGCCAAGTGGTTGAAACATTGAAACAAAATGGCATTCGTTGTGATTATGACTTGAGAAATGAAAAGATAACACGTAAAATACGCGAGCACAGCATGCAGAAGATGCCTTACCTATTGGTAGCGGGTGATCGAGAGATGCAAGCTGGGCATTTGGCCGTGCGAAACAGAAAGGGTGAAGACCTCGGTAGCATGTCAGTGGAAGCTTTAATCGAACGATTAAAAGGTGAAATTGATTCCAAGGTTTAATCAATGGTTTGATTAAGGCGACTATTGGTTATCATCTCTGATTTAGCGCGGCTTAACTTTTGGAGAAATAGACATAGCACAAGATAAAGACACACGAATCAATGGCGATATTAAAGCATCTGAGGTGCGATTAATTGGTGTTGATAATCAACCGATAGGTATTGTTTCATTACAGGAAGCATTTGCACAAGCAGAAGAGGCAGACATTGATTTGGTAGAAATTGCACCCAATGCAAAGCCCCCTGTATGTCGATTGATGGATTATGGTAAGTTTAAGTATGCGCAAAGCAAAAAGCAGCATGAGCTTAAACTAAAGCAAAAACAAACCACGGTTAAAGAGATTAAATTCAGACCGGGTACAGATATTGGTGATTACAATATCAAAATGCGTAATATCACGCGTTTTATCAATGATGGTGATAAGGTTAAAGTCACACTGCGCTACAGAGGACGTGAGATTACCCATCAAGAGATTGGTATGGCCCTGCTAAAGCGTGTGCAAGAGGATGTTAAAGAATTTGCAGTTGTCGAACAGTTTCCTAAGATGGAAGGTCGACAAATGATCATGGTGCTTGCACCACACAAGAAAGCCAAATAGCAGCTTTTAATGCTATTTACAGGAGTGACGTGGCTAAATGGCATGCCTAAGCACTCATGTTTAAATTAAAACCATAGGAGAAAAAAATGCCAAAAATGAAAACCAAAAGCAGCGCGAAAAAGCGCTTTAAGTTCTTGGGCAACGGTAAAGTGAAACGTACACACTCTCACTTGCGCCATATCCTTACTAAAAAAACAACAAAGCAAAAGCGTAAACTACGTGGCACTGAGATTATCTCTCCTGCTGATGTAAAACGTATTCACGCAATGATGCCTAAAAGATAAGGAGAAACCATGTCTAGAGTAAAACGTGGTGTGACCGCACGCGCAAAACACAAAAAAATCATTAAACAAGCCAAAGGCTATCGTGGACGTCGTAAGAACGTCTATCGCGTTGCTAAACAGGCGGTAATGAAAGCAGGTCAATATGCTTATCGTGACCGTCGCCAGAAAAAACGTCAATTCCGTGCTTTATGGATTGCGCGTATCAATGCTGGTGCAAGAGAGTTTGGCTTGACATACAGCCGCTTCATGAATGGTTTGAAAAAAGCTTCAGTTGAGATTGATCGCAAAGTGCTTTCAGACTTAGCTGTGTTTGATAAAGCTGCTTTCGAAGCATTAGTAGAGACTGCAAAAAAAGCGTTATAAACTGAATGTAAATTCAGTGAGATAAAAAAAGAGGCGTGAGCCTCTTTTTTTGTTGTAAAATTATAGACTTATCAAAATTAGGTTAACCTGTTTGATAGCGATCACAGCATCGCCCAACAGTGTTGATCACGCAAATAAAATAGAATAATAGATTAGGCGACCATGTCAGATTTATCGCATTTAATTCCCCAAGCAGAAGCATTATTTTCTGAAGCTGACAATATTAATGCTTTAGAAAATGCCAAAGCGCAGTTTTTAGGTAAAACAGGCTCGATTACACAAGCACTAAAAGGCTTAGGTCAATTGAGCAAAGAAGAGCGCCGTGATGCTGGTGCCGCGATTAATAAGGTTAAGCAAGCGATCGAACAAGCGTTAAACGCGCGCAGAGAAGCGATATTGGATGCTATTCAAGCCCAAAAGCTAGCTGAGGAATCGATTGATGTAACCTTGCCAGCACGTCAGCAGAGTCAAGGTGGTTTACACCCAGTTAGCCTTACCATGCGTCGTGTGGAGCAGTTGTTTCACTCATTAGGCTTTGATGTGGCGACAGGCCCAGAGATCGAAACAGATTACTACAACTTTACTGCGCTCAATATTCCAGAAGATCATCCTGCACGTGCCATGCATGATACGTTTTATATCGATGATGCACATGTCTTACGTACACATACTTCACCCGTGCAAGTGAGATATATGGAGGCCGCGTTAAAAGCAAATCAGCAGCCACCACTTAAGATTATTGCACCAGGTCGTGTGTATCGTGTGGATTTGGATGCGACACACTCTCCTATGTTTCATCAGGTAGAAGGCTTGTGGGTTGATGAAACCATTAGCTTTGCTAATTTAAAAGGTGTTGTCCAAGACTTCTTGCAACAGTTTTTTGAGCGTGATGATTTAACCGTGCGTTTTCGCCCTTCATTTTTTCCATTCACAGAACCTTCCGCCGAAATGGACATGAGCTGGAATGGTGGCTGGTTGGAGATTGGCGGCTGTGGCATGGTGCATCCAGAGGTGCTGCGCCATGCAGACATTGACCATGAAAAGTATCGTGGTTTTGCCTTTGGCTTAGGCGTAGAGCGTTTGACTATGCTGCGCTATGGTGTCAATGACTTGCGCCATTTCTTCAAGAACGATTTACGCTTCTTGAATCAATTTCAATCGACCGTCAAATAAAGACAGAATAGGTTAAGGCAATGCAATTTTCAGAAAACTGGCTACGTAGTCTTGTCGCAGTTGAATTAGACAGGCAAGGTTTAGATGATGCGCTAACCATGTCTGGCTTAGAGGTGGAAGAGGTCATACCGGTCGCCCCTAGCTTTGATAAAGTGGTTATCGCAGAAATTGTAAGCGCAGAAAAGCATCCCGATGCTGATCGCTTACAACTGTGTCAAGTGAATGTTGGCGAAGCAGAACCATTGCAAATTGTGTGTGGTGCGCCCAATGCTCGCGTAGGCTTGCGTATACCTTGTGCAATGGTTGGTGCGAAGCTACCAGGTTTTAAAATAAAAAAAGCAAAAGTGCGCGGTGTTGAATCTTTTGGCATGCTTTGCTCAGCCAAAGAAATAGGCGTTGCTGAAGAGGCGGATGGCATATTAGAGTTGCCCGCAGATGCGCCAATTGGGCAATCTATTCGAGATTATCTAGATTTAGATGATGCAGTATTTCACATCAAGCTAACACCAAACCGCAGTGATTGCTTAAGCCTAAATGGTATTGCTAGAGAAGTTAAAGCCATTACAGGTGCAGAATTAACCGCGCAAACGATTGACCCTATTGCGTCATCATCTAGCCTTATCCAAAATGCGAAGGTTGTTTCACAAGACCAGTGCCCACTCTATTGTACGCGTATCATAGAAGGCGTTAATGCAAATGCCGACACACCAGAGTGGATGGTACGTTATTTGGCGCGCAGCGGTATTCGTAGCATTAGTGCGATAGTTGATATTACGAATTATGTTTTGCTATTACTCGGGCAGCCTATGCATGCATTTGATGCTGAAAAGCTAGCAGGTGATTTGCAAGTGCGCTTTGCCAAAGCAGGTGAAACGTTAATGTTGCTCAACGAGCAAGAAGCCACATTACAGGCAGATGATCTTGTGATCGCTGATATTCAAGCACCAGTGGCGCTTGCAGGCATTATGGGTGGCTTGCCTACGGCGGTAACAAACACAACCAAGACCATTTGCTTGGAGTCGGCTTTCTTTACGCCATCAGTGATGGCAGGTAAGGCGAGAAGGTTAGGTTTAAGTACGGATTCTTCTTATCGCTTTGAGCGCGGGGTGGACTTTGCCAACACTGCAGCAGCGATTGAATTTGCCACAAAATTAGTACTCGATATTTGTGGTGGTCAGGCAGGTGAAGTGGTGTCAATCACTTCAGCGCTACCTCAACGCCCATCAGTCAACTTACGCGTCAGTCGATTAAATGCTGTGTTAGGTATTGCGTTTGAAGCGTCAGAAGTCGCTCGCTTTTTTGATCAACTACAATTTGAATATACGCTTGATGGTGATGTTTTCACTGTGGTGTCGCCAAGCTACCGCTTCGATATCGCAAGAGAAGTTGACTTAATCGAAGAGATTGCAAGGCTTCATGGGTATGACAAAGTGCCAGCGATTAAGCCACAAGCAAGCTTGTCAATGTTGCCAGTTGATGAATCCAAGCAGTCTTTAGACGACATTAAAGATCAGCTGGTACAGTTAGGCTATCAAGAGGTGATTAATTACAGCTTTGTTGATGAGGCTTGGGAAACAGACTTACTGGGGAATGATCAACCCATCGCCCTAAAAAACCCTATTGCCAGCCAGTTTAGTTTTATGCGCTCTAGTTTATGGGGGGGGGTGCTCGATACATTAGCGTTTAATCTCAATCGTCAACAAGACCGCGCACTCATCTTTGAATGTGGTTCTGCCTATACCAATGCTAAGCAAGGTTTTGATGAAACGCCAAAAACTGCAGGCTTAATCTATGGTCAAGTATTGCCTGAGCAATGGTCTACAGAAGGTAGAAATTTCGATTTTTATGACCTTAAAGCGCATGTTGAAGTCTTAGTTGGCGATAGTGTAAGCTACGAAAAAGCAGAACATGCTGCGCTTCACCCGGGCCAATCTGCACAGATTATTAAGCAGGGTAATGTGATCGGCTGGTTAGGGCAATTGCATCCAAAATGGCAACAAAAACACAATATTGCTAAACCCGTCTATTTATTCGAAATTGATACAGAAGCGGTTCAAGCAATGATACAAGCGATGTATCAAGAAGTATCAAAGTATTTGCCTGTAAGGCGTGATATCGCGATTGTAGTGGATGAGGCGTTAGCCTTGCAATCAATCACAGCAACGATAGAATCAGCCAAGCTCCCGCTGATTTCAAGCGTTAACTTGTTCGACCTTTATCAAGGACAGGGTATCGCAGAAGGTAAAAAAAGCTTGGCATTATCAGTGATAGTACATGACAGTGATAAAACACTGGTCGACGAAGAAGCCGATCGGGCCATTGCAAATCTGTTAGAATTATTACAAAATGAATTCTCAGCAGAATTAAGAACTTAAAGCGTAAAATAGCACAAAGACTTGAAGTGTTATTAGTGCTTTAAAATAATTATTTAACTCAATAATAATAACAATTAGCTGGAGTAAGGCATGACTTTAACAAAAGCAGAATTAGCTGACATGCTCTATGAGCAAGTAGGACTGAATAAGCGTGAAGCCAAAGACATGGTAGAGGCGTTTTTTGAAGAAGTTAGAACCGCATTGGAAACTGGCGATAGTGTAAAACTATCGGGGTTTGGTAATTTTGAACTGAGACAAAAATCTGAGCGTCCAGGACGTAACCCTAAAACTGGTGAAGAAATTCCAATTTCTGCCAGACGTGTCGTTACTTTCCACTCCAGTCAAAAGCTAAAGACAAAAGTAGATGATTACTTTTTAGAAAACCCAGTGGCCAAATAAGGCCTTCGATTAATTAAATGAGCATAAATTTCAATGGATAACGCAGATAAGATACAACTGCCACCGATTCCTGCAAAACGCTACTTTACCATTGGTGAAGTCAGCGACTTGTGCGGTGTGAAACCACATGTGTTACGTTATTGGGAACAGGAATTTACACAGCTCAAACCAGTAAAGCGTCGTGGTAACCGCCGTTATTACCAGCACCACGAAGTATTACTCATTCGTCGAATTCGTGACCTGCTCTATGAGCAAGGCTTTACCATCAGCGGCGCAAGAAACAGACTCGATGAGCAGGGCAATGTCGAGAGCCAACTTAAATTATCAAAAAATGGCAGCGCAAAAGCGCTAAACAATACTAGCAATAATCCAAGTGTTACTACTGTTGATGAGATCAAAGACGAGCTGACAGAAATTTTAAAACTCCTCAAGCATTAATCTTCAGCGTAAATTCTCTATTAAACGATAATCATCAGTCGTTAGATACCAAGCATCCGTTCTAATTTCATATATAATGCTTGCTTTCTGATCGGGGCGTAGCGCAGCCTGGTAGCGCACTTGTCTGGGGGACAAGGGGTCGC
>CAZCBF010000094.1:0-7875 GCA_964496895.1 uncultured Methylophilaceae bacterium
CGCAGCCATACCCGATGCTAAGGCTAAAGCAGCAAGCCCGCCTTCCATCTCGGCAACACGCTGTTCTAGCACCGCGGTTGTGGGGTTCATGATACGAGTATAGATATTACCCTCAACTTTAAGATCAAATAAATCGGCACCGTGTTGGGTGTTGTCAAAGGTATAAGAAGTGGTTTGATAAATCGGGACCGCTGCAGCCTTGGTCGTACCCTCTGATTCATAACCATGGTGTAATGCAATTGATTCAAGTTTCATACGTTTACTCCTCCGCACTTATGTTTATTGGTTTGTAATGATGCTTTAGTAGATTAAACCTGATTATCCATCCTTGCAAAGACTTATGTAAGGATTAATGTTGTGCTTAAAAAACGAACACCAGACCTTTTCCAATCTAAACCGCAAATATCAAATTGGTTAATTAAGCCGCGTTTACCCATTTTATTGCCCAATTAACCTAAAAAAATTAAGCGCAAGATTGAGATGCAACACATTCATTAAGGGATTTTGCAATTTATTTGCGACCAGAAAGGTTATTAAAACTATTACGCGCCATTAGGAGGTTACTCATGTTGTCACACACAAAAGCCAGTGCCAGTACTGTTGATCAGGCACTTAACAAAGCCATTGATAAAGCATTAGGAACATATTCAAGTCGGATTATTCCAATGATTAATTGGGAAATTATCGGCATTTCAGGACAATCTGGGGGCGCTGCTGGCGCGCATTGTGATGTTGTTTCAATTGAGATTCAACATAAGCTCACACGTGAATATCTAGAAGCACAAGCGTTTGAACTTGAAGAAGAGTTAGCCGCTTAAGTAGTCAAACAGTCACTTGCATCTAAAGCGGCATATGCTCAGTATGCCGTTTTAGTTATTTTTTCAGCTAATCAGCTAGGGCAATCTCACCGACGATCTGCTCAACCCAATCTTTAATGCGCTGATCGGTTTGTTCCATCTGCATGTCTTCATCCAGACCTAAACCACAAAACAATGTTTTGTCTTCATTAGCCGCCCATGATTTCTCAAAGGTATAACCCTCGGTCGACCAAGCACCAACGACTGTCGCGCCGACATAGCGCACACGCTCATTAAGCCAACCCATGGCATCTAAAAAGTACTCTGGATAGCCGTCTTGATCGCCTAGGCCATATAAAGCTACTGTTTTGCCTTCGAGATTACAATCTAGAATCACCGCTTCGCTGTTTTCCCATTCACTTTGAATACCACCAAAATCCCATGTGGGAATCCCCATGATGATGACATCAAAGCCTTCGATCACTACCTTGCTGGCATCCATGATATTCATCATTTCAACCGCAACACCGTATTCGACAAAGGCATCACTGATCTGATTGCCCGCCTCTTCCGTGTTGCCCGTATCGGTACCGTATAACAAGCCTATGTTTAATGTTGTGATCTCTTGCATAATGGCCAACCTTTAAGCCTGCATATTGGCACGCACTTTTGCATAGGCTTTGAGCAATTGTTGGTGCATTTGGCTACCTTCATAGTTCACACCAAGATTTGCCAAGCCAAAGTACTGCGCCGTTTGGTTAACGAGGTCAGCTGCAGTATCTAATGCTGATTGCCCATACATCAATGTCAGGTTAGCAAGATAGAGGTCTGGCGTTTGTTGTAACTCTTCTTCAATCTGAATAAGGTCCGCCACGCAACGATAGACTTTTGCACGTGCTGCTGGCAGCTCGTTGTAGCTGGCCAACCAAGCACAACCATCTAAAACATCGTCTGTTGCACCGCAAGCCAAAGCCGCGAGTGTTTTAACTTCACCAACACGCAAATCACCCCAAGGCGTATCATCGTCATGGCAAAGACCGATCAAGATCGTCACGGCTTGTTCATCGGCCAAATCTAGCTCATGGATCAACGCCAATAGCTCAGCAGAGGCTTCTTCAGTGAGATCTTGCAAATGTGCCAGATAGGGTCGCACTTGATTACCGACTGTGTTATTGAGCCACTCTAACTCTTCAACAGGGTAAATCTCACTCATGCCAGGGACAAAAATACGGCAGGCATAAACACCTAAATGGGTAAAATCGTTAATGTAGAGGTCGTAACCCATCTTTTGAATTTTATCGACACACCAGTCATAATCTTCATCAGTTGTGGTGCCAAAATTCCAATCCACAAAATCATAGTCTGGTGTACTGCGTAAAAACTCCCAACTGATATGGCCGCTAGAATCGACAAAATGAATTTCTAAATTTTGCGAATCCTGTACTTCTGACAGATCAAACGTGGGCGGAACAAAGCCTTTCAAGCTGCCCAAAGCACGACCTTGTAATAGCTCAGTCAAGCTGCGCTCCAGCGCCACCTCAAATCTCGGGTGTGCGCCAAAGCTGGCAAAACAACCTTGATCTTCAGGGTGAAGCAAGGTGACATTCATGACCGGAAACTCACCACCAAGTGAAGCATCTTTAACCATAATGCCATAACCAGCTTCTCGTAGTTGCTGGATACCGGCTGCTATGCGGGGATAACGGTTAATCACTTCGTCTGGCACATCAGGCAGGCAAATCCCTTCAGCAATGATTTTATTTTTGATATGGCGCTCAAAAATTTCAGATAAGCATTGGGTGCGCGCTTCTTTGAGGCTATTACCAGCACTCATGCCGTTGCTGACATAAATATTACCGATCAGATTGACTGGAAAATAAACCGTTTTCTCATCACTGAGACGCTGGTAAGGAATCGTACAAATACCACGCGCGGCATTACCTGAATTTAAGTCGATTAATTTTTTCGCCGAAGTGGTGCCTTCAGGGTTATAAAACTGCTGCAACGCTGGCGTGAGCAAGTCGGCAGGCCACTCATCCCCCTCAACCTCAAACCATTTTTCATTTGGATAATGTACAAATTCAGCGCTGGCAATCGTCTCACCTAAGTAATAATCTGTCCAAAGGTAATTGGTACTGAGGCGCTCAAAGTATTCACCCAATGCACTGGCACGGGCAGCTAGCTGCGAACTTCCCTTGCCATTCGTGAATAATCGCTTGCAGGCAGTATCGGTAATATGTACAGACCAAATGCCTTCTACCTCGTTGAGCCATGATTTTTCTTCAACTTCAATCCCGATATCTGCGAGCTTGCTCTGCAATGTCGCGATAGAGGATTCAAGTGAGGCGTCCTTACTAGGGATAAAGGTTTCTTGGCTGGACTCGGTCATCAGGCTTGCTTTGGATGTTTTTCAAAGCGGAAAGGATAACATGAGTGTTTACGTCAGATAAATACTCACATTCAATTTACACTTTGATATCATTTAACATACACGAGCGCCATTCCAACTAGAAGCAGTGAGACTGTCGTTCATACTTACATTATGACGGTATGGTATTTGCTGAAATAATTCATAACTTTTGTATTCAAAAAATAACTTATGCGTGAAATTTATTTTTTTCATAATAAAAGCACAAAAGTAGCGGTCACGAATCATCACTTTATGATTGGCAATCAAACTTACGCAATGCATCACATTACTTCGGTAAAACGTGGTGAAGTGATCGCCGATAGAACCTTACCGCAAGTATTGATCATTTTGGGATTGGGGCTGATTGCTTATGATCTATATCGTTTATATGAGGTTGGCACCCATTTTGGATTTATGTTGGCTGGCTTTGTGATTTTAATCTTAGGTATCGCCTTACTCATGAATATACATGATGAATATAGCGTGATGATTAAAACAGCGGCTGGAGAAGACCAGCCAGTGGTTGATACTGACCAAGCCTATATCGATGAAATTGTACAAGCACTGAATACTTCTATCATCAGTAGAGTCTAACACTATGGCAAAAATAGCATTTTATGGCTCATTAATGCGCAGCTTTGAAAAGCAAAAGCAATTAAAAATTCAACATT
Source organism: uncultured Methylophilaceae bacterium (assembly GCA_964496895.1). Taxonomy (GTDB): domain Bacteria; phylum Pseudomonadota; class Gammaproteobacteria; order Burkholderiales; family Methylophilaceae; genus Methylotenera. The sequence goes on from CAZCBF010000094.1 coordinate 3,879, forward strand.
ACCTTGAATTTTTAAGCAATTGTACTATTCACGGACAGCTCTACGATTTGGGCCAATATCCTGCCCTGATACATGGTAATCATCGCATCCAAGCAGAGTTATATGAAATATTAGACCCTAAAGTACTAGAAGTACTGGATGCTTTTGAAGGCTATAACGCTCAAAACATTCACAAGTCCTATTATGTAAGAGATTGCGTGCGCCTAGCCTCCCCTAACCTTGATGCTTATGTGTATTTTTATCGCGGCAAGATACAAAACAAACCAACAGTCAAAGATGGCGATTGGTTACAATTTCATACACAAAAATCATGATCTAAGGCTAAAATTAAAGTGATGATACCAAGGAGATTTTATAAATGTTAGAGAGTAGCAGTAGTTTGTTTATCAATGCCGTCATGGCAGCAGCCATCATTGTCGTAGGGTTTTTTATCGTCAAGCGTATCCGTGGCCTGTTGAAAAACAACCTCAAAAAATATGTTGACCCCATGATTGCATCTTTTATGACCAACATTGCTTATGTGTTAATGATGGCGATTGTTGTGATTGCTGCATTGAGCAAATTGGGCTTTGACACAACCTCACTTGCCGCCATTATTGGTGCTGCTGGCTTGGCTATTGGCTTGTCACTGAAAGATTCATTAGCCAACTTTGCTTCTGGCGTCATGATTATCGCGTTTAGACCTTTTAAAGTCGGTGATTATATTGAGGCAGGTGGTGTGGCAGGTGTCGTACAGGGCATTCAAATGTTTTCAACACAGCTAACTTCTCCTGACAACAAGCACATTATCGTGCCTAATGCACAGATTACAACTGGCAGCATTGTCAATTACTCAACCAAAGATACGCGCCGTATAGACCTCACCATTGGTATTGGCTATGACGATGACATCCAAAAAGCAAAAACCACTTTGCAGAAGCTGGTCAAAGCCGATAAGCGCATTTTAGAAGCGCCTGAAACGGTAATCGCAGTCGCTGAGTTAGCCGATAGTAGTGTTAACTTTGTAGTACGTCCTTGGGTAAAAGCAGAAGACTACTGGGATGTGAAGTTTGAGCTAACAGAAAAAGTTAAACTGGCTTTTGATAAAGCTGGCATTTCTATCCCTTACCCGCAATCTCAAGTACACATTAAACAAGCGGCTAAGATTGAAGATTAAAGGCACACTATGACGATTCAATCACCTGTCACCGAACAGTTATCGCAAGCTAACATCGCCTATGAGGTGATTGAAATCCCCTTAAGTGAAGACAAAAAACCGATACATAACCTCGAAGCGCTCTTAAGCGATAAAGGGCTAGACCCACAGTCTGTGGTACGGAGTATCGTATTTAAAACCGCTTCAGAACAATACGTTTTGCTTGCCGTTGCTGGTGGCGGCCGTGCGGATTGGGGTGTTTTGCGCAAACACTTAAATGCGCGTAAATGCCGAATGGCAGAATTTAACGAAGTGCCAGAGGCCACAGGCTATGTGGTCGGTGCAGTGCCGCCAATCGCATTACCTGATAGTGTCAAAGTCTTGATCGATGGCAGCGTTAAGGATTATGAAACAGTCATCATCGGGAGCGGTGTTTTAGGCTTTGCCTTATCGCTAAAGGGCGCTGATTTATTGTCAATCATGGACGATGCTGACCAAGGGCACTTTACTAAAATCGAATAGTGGACGAAGACTCAATATTGTTTTATTGATCCTAGAATTCTACTCGCGTTGTTTGACCTTGGCTGTTTGTTACTTTAGCTTACTTATTAAGGCTACTTTTGAGTAACATGCCTGCAGTTAACCACTCTGACAAATAGCTCGCGGCCGTTGGCATGGCTTGATCCTCTCCAATAAAGGCTGCAAGCGCATCGCAGAGATCCCCAAAGCTATGGCCATCCATCATAAATTTAATCGCTTTTTCCTCTTGCTCATCCAGCGTTTTAAAGTAAGACATCATGTCTTGTCGCCAGACAATATAGCGCGTTGATTGCGATGTGACTTCAGGTGCTTCACCGGCATCTAGTGCTTGCCAAGCTGGGATCACATTGGTTTGCGCACTGAATACTTGCACTGCTGGATTCCAATCAAAACACAGGCTACTCCACTGCTCTGGCGGAATCTGACCTAACGCCTCTAACGATAACACTGGCTCATCCGCCGCATCAAAAGCGATGCTTAATGCCCATTCAAATCTGGCCAAGTCAGCAGCAAAAATATCCTCTGGCATTGTTTCACCGATATAGTCTGCCATGTGATCGCCAAACCAGCGTAAATTGCGGAAGGTAGACGGATGTTGGCCCAAATAAGCAATCACTGTCTGATTAAACGCTTCACATCCCAGCCACTGCATTAGATTTGGGTAAACCGTTGCCAAGGCCTCCACCATTCGAGCGCGATAAGCATGATGATAAATGTTCAGGCGCTTTTGAATCCCAACTTGTTTGTCATTGACCATCGCCTCTAAAAACTGCATATGGGGTAGACTGCTTGTTGGTGAGGCATTTTCCAGCAAGTAATTTTGAAAGTTGCTTTGCAATGCTGCTAGCTTCATGCAGCAGCCTCACAATAAGGCTTAGCAATGACTCGTGCACGGTCTATTTCGGCCACAAGTTCTGCCAATGGCGGTATTTTGTCATCGCGCTCAATCATCGTCGACACTGGACCAAAACGTTGCATCGCATACTCATAAAGCTGCCAAACCTCATCAATCACAGGTGCATCATGCGTATCGATAATATAATCGCCATGATTTTCATGCCCCGCCAAATGGATTTGCTGCACACGTTGGGCAGGTACACCATCGATAAAGTCTCGTGCATCAAAGTGGTGGTTAACGCCACTCACGTAAATATTATTCACATCAAACAAGAGTAAGCAGTCGGCACGATTAGCGATCTCGCTGATGAATGCCCACTCGGTCATTTCGGAGTCTTGATAGCTCGCATAGCTGGAAACATTTTCCAACAATATCTGCCGACCCAAAAAATCTTGAATTGTTTTAACACGATCAACGACGTGGTTAATCGTTTCTTCAGTATAGGGCAAAGGCAGCAAGTCATGCAGGTTTTTACCATGGACACCAGTCCAGCATAAATGGTCAGAAATCCAATGCGGGTTTGCACGATCTGCCAATTGTTTTAACTGTGATAAATAGTCAAAATCAATCGGTGTCACCGAGCCAATCGACATCGAAACACCATGCATTACCAGTGGATAACGCTCTTTTATCTGATCCAGATAATAAAGCGGCTTACCCCCGGGTACTAGGTAGTTTTCAGAAAGAATTTCAAACCAATCTATTTTTGGATTGCTGGCTAAGATATCCTCATAGTGTTCGGTTCTTAACCCTAAGCCAAACCCTAAAAACGGGTGTGTTTTATTACTGACTTGCATCGCCTGCCTTTACCTCAACTCAATCAATTGGCGCTTAGCTAAGCAATAAGCGCTATACTTTCTGGCTTAAGCCTCTACGTGGCCGCCTGCAGCATCACACTCAGCCGCAGAACCCATTGCCTTCATACCATGACCTTTACAATCGTTATGGCCTTTACAAGCATTACCAGCAGTTTTGCATGATGAGGTACCTTTACATGCATTATTCGCAGTTTTACAAGCATTATGACCTTTACAAGCATTAGCTGCAGTTTTACAGTCGCTAGAGCCTTTACAGCCATTCACACCCACACAGTGTACGCTTTCAGCTGCTGCTGCAGTAGTGTTAGAGGCAGTAGATGCACAGCCTGATAAAATCAATGCAGCCGCACCTGCTGCAATCATAGCCCCGGTACGTAGTTTATTTTGAGTCGTCATGTCTAAATCTCCTAATAGTTTAAGTTTCGTAAGCAACACGCTTAAATTACAATACGCAGCTATAGGTCGATTTCGATACATCAAACTTACAAATAAATACTTTTTTTTATTTTAAGTTAAAATAACGCCCTAGCCCTCGTAGCTCATCTGGATAGAGCGATCCCCTCCTAAGGGATAGGTAGTGCGTTCGAGTCGCGCCGAGGGCGCCAA
>CAZCBF010000095.1:0-7776 GCA_964496895.1 uncultured Methylophilaceae bacterium
CACAAGAGCTCAGTGGCAAGCCAGAAAATATCAGCTTTTCTCTACCCAAAGAGTTACGTGTATAAGTCTGCCTTTAAGTTTAAGGCTTTTGCTTGCGAGAGCTAGTTCACAAAATAAGCTGCATCATTGCCAGCTAACCCTTAAAAACAGCCACTTATCCTGAGTGGCTTTTTTTCTGCTCCTAAAATGGTATAAATAGCATTATGAGAAATGTAAAAAATTCACATGCATGTAGATGCGGCGGTCATTCATCAGGTTTTACGTTAGTCGAGCTGTTAGTCGTAGTGGTAATAGTTGCGATTTTACTCGAGTTTGCCGTTCCATCTTTTCAGAATATGATTAAAGATAATAGAATTACTATTAGTGCGAATCAGCTTCAGCAAGCGTTTAATTATGCACGAACTGAGTCCATCAGGCGCGGAGCTAATGTTCATTTGGGGCAACGTACTGCTGGTAATTGGGCCGGTGGATTAGTCGTATGGGTCGATGACGATGCGGATAATGTGTGGGATGCCGGTGAAGAATTAAGGCTTTGGGACTCTATGATTGATAGCGGGCAAACAATGTCAACAGCAAACGCTGGCACTACAAGGTTTGTATACAATGCATTAGGTATAGCGACAACAAATATACCGTCCACTACTGAAACCATTAATCTTTGTGATGATCGAACTGATGAGGCAGGTCGTGACATTGTTTTGTTAGGTGGTGGTGGCGTCTCTGTTATAGCTGACCCCGCCCCATGTACTTAAAAGAGACTTTATATTGAATAAGCAAGTTGGTACATCGTTAATTGAAATTTTAGTCACAATCCTAATTACAGGGGTTGGGCTTTTAGGTTTGTCGAGCATGCAAGTATGGAGCTTAAAAAATACCAACAATACACAATACCGAACTTTAGCAACATTTTATGCATACGATATGGCGGAGAGAATGCGCTCTAATAAGGTAGGTGTAGATTCTGGGCAATATGACAACATTGATGGTACAGAAACTGACCCTGCTTGCGTATCGTGTAGCCCTGCTCAAGTAGCACAGTTGCATGCATTTGAATGGAATGTAATGTTAGATTCCCCTGCGGCAGCGAGTGTTACGGTTAGTGGTTTGCCAAATGCTATAGGCACGGTTACTGCGGAAGCGGATGGTATTTTTAGAATCACAGTCACTTGGGCTGAGCAAGATGTTCGACTAGAAGGAACAGCAAATGCGTCCGCCAATCAGCAATTTATTTTAAGGGTGCGAATATAATGAGGCAAGTTTATGCACCGTCAGTAAGACAACAATCAGGCTTGTCTTTAATTGAGCTATTGATATCGATCGCATTAAGTAGCTTCTTGTTATTTGGTGTACTTCAAATATATGTAAGTAATAAGCAAACCTCTCGAATACACCAATCTTTTTCTGAAATGCAAGAAAGCGGCCGAATTGCAACTGAGTTATTATCGCGTGATATTCGTATGGCCGGATCTTGGGGTTGTGATTTAGGTATTACAGATATCACGAGTAAGCTTGGTAATGGGTATGCTTCTGGTGTAGACCCTACAGACCCTATGACAGTAGGAATTGTTGCTCGTCTTGGCTTACATATCCAGAATGATGTTGCCGCGGCTACCACCGTTGGAGGCATAACTGTATTAGCTGAAACCGACATCATCACTATCCGCGGTTCTCGCGCAATCGCTAATGTTAAAGTCATTGCTGATATGGCAACAACCACTTCTAATATTACGATATCGGGATCTGTTCCTCAAAATACAATTGTGATGATTTCTGATTGCGAATCAGCAGATGTATTTTCTCAAACCACTGCTGGAGCTGATATAGCTCACGGAACTGCTGGCAGCACTATCGCAAACACCGGAACGGCCTTATCTAAAATTTATGAATCCACGGCACAAATATCTATTCCGTTTACTCGAGAATATTTTATTGGCACTGTTGCTGGAATTAATTCATTATTTTTAAGAGAAAATGGCACGACGTCTGAGCTGGTTCGCTATGTAGATGATTTAGATTTTGTTCTAGCAGAAGATACTGATAACGATGGCTCTGCCGATGTTTTTAATTTGGAGCCTACTGCAGCGGCGCTCGCCGATAATAGTTTTAGAGGTGTAGTGTCAGTGCTTTCTAGTATCACGGTTTCTAGTGCGACAAATGCTAATGGGCTCGCGTCACGTATATATTCAGTGACCACAAATATTCGTAATCGCGCTTTGTAATTGCTTAATAGGTTTTCTATTGTTATGAAAAATAATCCACTTAAACGTCCTTCTCTGCCAATGCTAAAAAAGCAAAGCGGTGTCGTGTTGATTATTAGTTTAATTATATTATTAGTGTTAACGATAGTAGTTGTGTCAGGTAATCAATCTGTTGTGCTTCAAGAGAAGATGACATCAGCGGTTAGGGATTCTCACGTTTCTTTGGCGTTGGCAGAAGCTGGTGTTGTTGCAGCGGAAGCTCAAGTTGATGCATTGAGCGATATTACAGCATTCGTTTCTGGCGGGGGGGGTGGATTATATTCTCTTGGTAATGGCCCTGCTGACTTATATGACACTGCTATTTGGGTTGCTGCAAGAACGAATTCAATTACAGTTGATTTACCTGATGGTACTGGGCAGGCAGAGGTTTTATTTTTTATTGAGCATTTGGGCTCATTAAACCCAGATGCTGGTGCTAGCCCTGATTTAGAGATACGCAATAACAATGAGAAGATTGAATCAGTTCCTCGTGATTTGTTTAAGATCGTTTCGCGCGCGACAGGCTCTACAGGTTTTGCTGAGCGTGTTGTGGTTACCCATTTTGCAACAACTTTATTGTAAGTCAGCGTAGGGTTTGGCTGAAGGAAATGATGATGAAAACACTAATATTTAAATCGTACTTAATAAGTGCAATTGCAAGTTGTTTCGTTTATTCGGGAACCGTGGCCGCAGCGCCTCTTGACTTGGCTGACGAGCCATTAACGCTTGGTGCTCTTCCTGATCCCAATATTATGTTATTGTTCGATAGCTCGGGTTCTATGAATAATATTGTTGTCGATAATACTGGCCCAGTAGGCAATGTTTACGATGAGAACACTACTTATCTTGCGTCGTGTTCCAGCTCTAATAGAGTTTCAGGTACAGTGCGTCTTGCCATATCTCGAGACTCAAGTACTCTTGGGTACGCGATAATCCGTACGGGTAATAGCAATAGCAGCCATTTTGATTGGGGGCCAAATGAAAGTGGTACAGGGATTACTGGAAGAACGAAGAAGTGTTTTGACCCCAATACTACATATACTACTCAAGGATTGTATACTACCAGAACTGACAATAACCCAAATGTTCGTTATGCAGGTGGTTATGGAAATTCTCGGTATTCAGGTAATTATTTAAATTGGTATTTTTCTAATAGTGATCGCAGTGCTAGCGATAATTTCGGTACTTCAGGTACTCCTACTCAAAAGCCAGGAACGGAGCGGCGCCTTATTGTTGCTCGAGAAGCTGCTAACGTTTTAGTTGATAATTTAACAAACACTAGAATGGGGCTCTCTAGATACAATGGTTCCCATGGAGCCCGAATTTTGAGAGGATTAGCGGATGTTGATGATTTAACCCTTGTTGGGGGTAATACCCATAGACAAAATTTAAAAAATGACATTGATAATATTGGAGCAACTGATTTTACACCTTTGGGTGAATCTTTTTCGGATATAGGCCGTTATTTTTTAGAAGGTTATGAGGAAGCAACGCTCACTTTATATCCTGATGCTGCCGTTGGCGACACGCCTGCCACATCAACAAGCACTGCCAGTACTTTATTTTCTGATACCCCTGTGTATGCTTCTACCGCTACTGTTCCGGGAACGGGTACAAACTCTGCTATTCAATATTCTTGTCAGGCAAGTTATCTAGTTGCCCTAACGGATGGTGAGCCATCCAGCGATGACGACGTTAATAGTAATATAAGAAATTATGATGTAAATGATACTAACACAGGTGGTTCCACTCAATATATGGACGATGTTGCGTTGGCACTTTACGATATAGATTTACGTCCAACGGGTTTCCCTGATAACAATGATTTCAAAAATAATGTGACGACTTACCTTATCGGTTTTGCAGACGATAACTTAAGTAGTAATCCGCTATTAATTAACACGGCATACAATGGTAGTGGCGGTGATAAGCTTGCGTATTTCCCTGATAAAGCGGCTGATTTAGTAGCAGTTTTTGATGAAATCACCAGTGATATCGAAGCACAAACAGGCTCCGGTTCTGCCTCTAGCTTTAATACGGCGTCGTTAACGGCAGGTAGTGCAGTATTTCAGCCAAGCTTTACTTCACAGTCGTGGAATGGTGATTTTCGTGCATTTGAACTTGATGATACTACGGGGAAAGTAACCGATATTGAGTTTTGGAATGCGGCTGATCAGCTGGATGGTCAGGCTACACGTAATATTTTCACTTATTCAAATAATGAGGGTGTTAGGTTTGAGTGGATTAAATTGTCAACGGCTCAACAAGATGATTTAAAATCTCGCTGGTCTAGTTTAACTACAGATCAACAAACTGCTTTTGGGAACGACGCAGATGCCTTTGGTGCTGCGGTACTTAATTATTTAAGTGGCAGTCGTTTTCAAGAGTCTTCAAACACAGATCCGGTAAATACGACTGATGCTAATAGTAGGATTTTCAGAGATAGAAAAAGCGAATTAGGCGACATTGTTAACTCATCTCCTGCATTTGTTGGTAACGAGGCTGGTCAGGCTTGGCCAGAATATGTAGATGATAATAGATTTGGTGCAGCAGGCAAGAGCTATTCGGATTATGTTGCTTCGCCTACCGTTACTTCTCGTACGCCGATACTGTATGTCGGCGCCAATGATGGTATGTTGCACGGTTTTAATGCCAAAATCCCTGTTAATAAAGATGCAGATGGTAATTTTCTTAAGGATGGAAGTGGTAATTTAATTCTCCCTTCCGGTGCAGGTGAAGAAGTAATCGCGTATATACCTAATGCACTTTATGATGCTGCTGCAAATACTGGTTTGCACCACCTGGCTGATCCGGACTATGAGCATCGATTTTATGTTGATCTTTCTCCCGTCGTTTCTGATGTGTACGTCAGCCGTAGCAATAAATCACTTAGCGATATAGTTTCTGAGACTGTTAGTACTAGAGATTGGCGTACGATTTTGATTGGTGGTTTACGTGCTGGAGGTCAAGGCCTTTTTGCTTTGGATGTATCTAACCCCGATGAGTTTGCGCCAACTGTGGTGGCAGCGGGTGCGACAACAGCTGAAATTGACGCTAACACGTTGGCTAATGAACAAAGAGCAAAAGATTTAGTATTGTGGGAATTTACTGATGCAGATGATTCTGGTCTAGGTTACACCTATAGCACCCCTACCATTGCAATGACCACTAAAGGTTGGGCGGCAATTGTGGGTAATGGTTATAATTCCGCTGATGGTACAGCTCAATTATTCGTATTGTTACTTGAAGGCGGCTTAGATGGTGTGTGGACAGAAGGTGTAGATTATTTTGTTATTGATACGAAGGAAGGTAATCCAACGACGCCAAATGGTCTTTCGACCCCTAGAGTGGCCGATACTGACGGTGATTCTGTTGCAAATCGTGTTTATGCTGGTGACTTAGAAGGTAATATGTGGGCGTTTGATATATCAGACTCTGATGTCACTCAGTGGAAAAGCGCATATATTGATTCAGCGACAACTGATCCTGTACCTTTATTCTACGCAAGTAACGATAAATCACAAGAACAACCTATCACTTCTGCACCGACTCTTGCCATAAACCCTAATGGAAATAAGACTGCTACTGATGATTCACCTAATATATTAGTGATGTTTGGTACTGGACGTTTCGTGCAAGAAAGTGATATTGATGATGGTATTGATGGTAATGATGAAGTGATGAGCTACTATACCGTATGGGATGAAGGTACTTCAGAGTTGACTCGAAGTAAATTAGTAGAGCGTACGTTAGTAACAGGTACTGTTAATCTTGAAAATGCTGATGGAACAGCGACTGGCGAAACCCGCACTGTGCGTACAGTATCAAGCAATACTCAGGCTGACATTAAATGGCAAAATACTGATCCATTAGTTCGAGAGTTTGGCTGGTATATGGATTTAGAATCTAATGATGGAGCTTCTACGCCTAGCATTACTGCCCAAGGGGAGAGGGTTGTATCGCAGTCAGTTTTATTTGGTGGCATTTTATTATTTAATACCATTATTCCTGACTCTGCTTTTTGTTTTAATGGCGGCTCTGGGTTTTTGATGTCGGTTGATTATGATTCTGGTTTAATTAAATCCACAGGTTTCTTTGATGCTAACGGTGATGGTTCCATTGACTCAGATGATGCCCCTTATGTCGGTGTTGCCTTTAACTCGGGTTTGCCCTCATCGCCTAGTGTATTAGGTAAAAAACGTTTCACATCGGGTAGTGAAAGTAATAATGGCAAAGTGAAGCCCGAAGACGACGACCTAAATCCAGATTCGGAAGATAAAGTAGGTCGTTTATCCTGGGAAGAAATGTTGCCGAATTGATAATTTAATGCCATTAAGTAGAGATATAGAATGAAAGGTTTTTCGTTAATTGAGCTAATGATTGTTGTTGTAATAGTTGCTATTTTAGCGGCCATTGCTGTGCCAGCCTATAATGATAGTGTCAATAAGGCTCGGCGTTCTGATGCTCAGTCAGCCTTATTGGGTTTTGCTCAGGCAATGGAAAGGTGGAATACGAACAGAAATACTTACATTGGTGCAGGAGATACTGATGTTGGTACTGATGTTGATGCTATCGGTGAGCCAAGTGTTTTTCCAACACAGGCACCATTGGATGGTGCTACAAAATTTTATAATTTACGTATAACTGCTGCAACAGCAACTGCATATACTTTACAAGCTCAACCCATTGGAGCAATGGCTGGAGATGGTATATTTCAGATTACCAATACAGGGCTTAAATCGTGGGATAAGAATAATGATGGTGATTTTGTCGATACTGATGAAAGTTGTTGGAATATCAGTGCCTGTTAATAGAGTTACTTAGCAGGCAATATCATTCCCTTTAGTATCTTCAGCGATACCATTCTTGTTACTATCTCTTGTAAGCCGAGGCCGCCCACCCTTATTAATCACGACCTGCCTTGCGTAACGCGTATCCTTATTGCTAGGGCAATAAACTATTGAGCCGTTTTGTTGGGTGGTGCCAAAATGGGTAAACTGCATATAGGCTTTATTTTGAAACGCCTTCCATGTGATTTGGCTATTTTTAGGAGCTGCATCAACTATTCTTAATATTTCTTCTTGTTTAATTTCTATATTACCATTTGCGTTATGGTCTACAAAAATTAATAGCTTGTTATTCCAGTTTTTGTTACATGTAATATTATCTTCTGTTGGGCATATAGTAATATTACTGCCTCTTGACACGGCATAAGTTCTAGAAAATTGAATGGCTTGCATGAACCGATTGGTGGTTGTTTGAGTTTTATGAGAATGATACAGGTGTTGAAAGCTTGGTATTCCAATAGATGTTAAGATAGTGACGATAGTTAATGTTAATAATAATTCTATAAGAGTAAATCCATTTTCTTTTTTATAGACAATACTTTCCATAATCAACTCCTCCGTGAGTTGTATTAAATAACGTTAAAGTTTATTTAAGTGCCAATTCCTATGGCTACTAATAATAAGCTAATGCTTTATTAGCTATTCGTCAACATCTAGCCCCATTTTTTTTAAGCGGTAGCGCAATGATCGAA
>CAZCBF010000096.1:0-7536 GCA_964496895.1 uncultured Methylophilaceae bacterium
TTTGCCGCTGGTGTCTTGTATGCTGCGTTGTATTGTCGCACCCAAAATCTGTGGTTCGCAATCACCGCTCATGCGGTTACTAATGCAACGTTAGGTATCTGGGTCGTCTATTCCCAACAATGGCAGTATTGGTAGCCGGTAGCCTCTCAAATTTAAAGTTTATCCCTTATTTGTCGTTCTAAGTGCGTAGTTCAATATGTTTGACTACATCAAGAAATGATACCTGTGATTTAACAATGACTTGGCACTTTTATCTGAGTCTATTTAATCGCAGTATTGTATATAGTGGTAGTGCTATGACCGATAATTGCGTTTTGGAAATCGAATGAGCTTTAGTGAACTGTTGTCAATTTTAAAAGCCAGAGGCAAGGTGATTGCTGTGACCTTTGCGGTAGTGGTGTTTATCGTCACATTAATCAGCCTGATCATGCCTAAAACCTATGAGGCTTCAACCTCATTGTTACTCAATTACAAAGGGGTTGACCCAGTTTCAGGTAGTGTGTTGCCAACTCAACTAGTACCTGGCTATATTGCAACACAAATTGATGTGATTCGCAGCCGCAGTGTAGCGCTTAAAGTAGTAGAAGACCTCAAGCTTGATCAAGATGCGGCATTACAAAATGCCTTTGCGGAATCTTTGCAACAAGGTGATATCAAAGTTTGGGCTGCAGATAAACTGGTTAAAAGCTTGATTGTCAGACCATCTAAAAAAAGCTCGGTGATCGATATTGCCTTTAGAGGTCGCGAACCAGAATATGTGGCTAAGGTGGCTAATGCTTTTGCAGATGCCTATGAAGCCGTGAATATTCAGCTCAAAGTACAGCCTGCTAAAAAAGCAGCAATATTCCATGGAGTGCAAATTGATGTTTTGAGAAAGCGGCTTGAAGATGCACAGTCTAAATTGTCTAAATACAAGCAGGCGCACGGCATTACTTCTGTAAATAAAGGCATCGACGTTGAACTAGCCAAGCTGAATGACTTGTCTTCGCAGCTAGTCGCTGCTGAAGGCCAGCTTTATGAGTCAAAGTCTCGTAATAGCAGTACTAATGGTAACTCTCCTGATGTTGCGTTAAACCCGCTGGTGCAAAACCTAAAGGTTGATTTGGCGCGTGCCTCTGCAAAATTAAAAGAACTCTCAAAACGTTATGGTGCTAGCCACCCTGACTATATTGCGGCTAAAGCAGAGCTTGATGAGCAGCGTAAGCTATTGAAAGAGGCTAAGGCAAATGCAAGCGGCAATGTTAAAGAGACTTATCATATCTATCAGCAACGCGTGAATGAGATTCGCTCAGCGTTAAAGACACAAAAGGCCAGAGTGTTAAAACTTAATTTGTCGCATGATGAACTGACAGTGCTGCAAAATGAAGTGTTGAATGCTGAAAAAGCGATGGAGATTGCAAGTCAACGCTTTAATGTCACTTTGCAAGAAGCTAGTTCGAACCAATCTGATCTTTCAGTATTGGTACCTGCCTTACCACCATTTTTACCAGCCAAACCGAAACTGTTATTGAACATTCTAATAGGTATGCTTTTGGGCTTGTTGTTGGGCATTACGTTAGCGATCATTGCAGAAATGCGTGATAAAAGGGTGCGTAGTAAAGAGGATTTAAATCGTTTATTGGACATGCAAGTGTTTTCTATCAGTAACGATGACTCTCCTAGCAACACGGCAAACCAAAATAGTCATAAACCGATGAAGCAACTGGAAGCTGCTTGAAGGTGACCTGTCATGCAAGATGATACCCAACCATTTGATCATGATCCTAAAGAGGAAAGTGCGACTGATTTTGTCGACTATCAACATAAAAAATTAGAAAGAGTCGCTGAAATCATCAAGGAAGAAGAACGCGCTGCAAAGCTAATTGCAGAAAGCCAAAAAACAGAGAAATCGCCAATGAAGACAAAAGTAGTAATAGATTCTATCGTTAAACATGAGCCTGCGGCTGACCAGATTGAAGAAGGTTTGGTGATACAGATGCCTGAAGATTTATCGGCCGCCACAGAAGTAGATCAGCAAGTGGCGCAAGGTTTTGATCACACTGAGGCAAGCAATGATGAGCTTGTTTTAGATGAAGACCAGGCGACTTTTGACGCAATTGAGAAAGTTGTGCAAGAGTCACAAAATGATTTTAATGTTGAAATCGATGAATCTGAGCCCGATTTGGCGATTGTAGAGATAGAAGATCTTGAGCAAATGCCCGTATCAGATCAGTTAGCTCAAGAAGCAAATTCTGAAGTAGTTGACCTACCTGAACTCGACATCGAAGAAGGACAAATCAAAGCTGAATTATCGACACCTTTACCTGAGAATGATCTTGCCATTGAGACTTTTGAACTGGGCAATGAAGTTGCTGAGACAGAGGGTGAATTGGGTGATGGGGTTACAGATCAGCGGGAGAGTTTGCAAGAAGATGAAGTGTTAGTAGACGCTCCGTTGGTTGATGAGGCCGCTGTAGATTTCGTAGCAGCAGAGACAATGATTGAAGCTGAAAAGGCTGAAAATGCTCAGGCTGTTATTGCGCCTGCGCCTAACGTCAGCAAAATAGGAAAGTTGTTGTTGGAGTTAGGCAAGATATCACGTTCTGATACTAAGAAAATTCTTAGAGCGCAGAAGAAACATGGCTTGCTTTTTGGTGATGCAGCATTAAAGCTAGGCTTAATCAATGATGAAGATATCCAAAAAGTGGTGGCCATGCAGTTTAATTACCACTATTTACAAGCAGGCCAGGGTGACTTCAGTGATGATTTGGTCGCTGCCTATGCACCCTTTAGTAAAAAGGTAGAAAACTATCGTGCCTTGAGAAGTCAACTCATGATGCGTTGGTTTAAAAAAGGCCAACGTGCCTTGGCGATCGTTGGTGCAAATTCAAGTGACGGTGTGAGTTACCTCACAGCAAATTTAGGTGTGGTGTTTTCTCAGTTAGGCGCTAGAACGCTAATCATTGAGGCCAATATGCGTGCACCTAGGCAAAAAGAAATTTTTAATATTCGCAATAACGCCGGTTTGTCTGACATTATTGTTGGCAAAGTGGGCAACGATGCGATTGAGGAAATTGACTCTATCCCCGATTTGTCTGTGCTACATGCTGGGACAGTGCCACCAAATCCTCAAGAGTTATTGGGGCGCACCAGTTTTAATATTTTGATGAAAACACTCATGGATAGCTATGATGTGATCTTGATTGACACACCACCAGTGGTGCAAAGTGCAGATGCACAGTCTGTGATTGAAATCGCAGAAGGTGCCATGCTCGTTTCGCGTTTGGATCATACAAGGCAGTCTGATGTGTTAGAAGTACGCCACCATATCGAAATGACAGGTGCCAGTATTATTAGTGCGGTGATGAATACATTTTAGTCGTTTAAGTGGTTAAAAAAGTACATGTTCAATGCAGTAATGGGACAACAGCAAAGCCAGTGCATAGCTGCTGTGTTTAGTATCGTTGTTAGTTAATCGGAGTGAGTTTCAATAAAATTAACAGTTTGCAACATGATGTTTAGATATTACTTGATATTATTCTATATAGTGTCGGGTGTTTTTAGTGGCACAGCTTGTGCCGAAATTACACCTAAGCTGTTTGAACAGAACCTGTGTTTACAAGTGAAGTTTTTTCAAGGGCAACCATTAGAAGATCTAAGTGTGCTCAAAAAGCTAGGTGTTAAATGGGTCAGAGAAGAAGACAAGTGGTCTCAAATTGAATTGAAACCAGGGCAGTACAAGGCTTTATCTGCGGCGCTGCAAAAGCGGCTCACGTTTTATAAAGCCAATGACATTGGTGTGATTTTTATATTGGCTTATGAAAATCCAGAGGCTTACCCGAATAGCGTTAAGAAGCCGGCAAATTTCGTTAATGTGAATGGCTATGCCAACTATGCGGCGTACATGGCAAAAGCGCTAAAGCTGAGTGGTGTTAAGTTTAAATTAGAGTTATGGAATGAACCACATAACTCTCTATTTGCAAAAAAAGAGTATTTAGGTGGGCGTTGGCATGGTGGGCCTCCATCGCCATGGTTGGATCATTATGTTGAGATGGTGCATGCTGCGGTGAAAGCGATTAAAGCGGTAGACCCTCAGATAGAGGTGATGCTAAACGATGATATGTGGATCGTGCATTACTTCTTTTTGGATAAAGGGCTTCCGGCAGCGATAGATGGCTTGTCAATACACCCTTATTCAGGTGGTCGGCCACCAGAAGTTGTTGCGGTTACTGCCAATGCTGATTGGACTAAGCCATATCAGGTAGTGGATCAAGATCAGTCCTTTACTTCAGCAGTGAAAAGGCTGAAAGCGCATTGGCAGCTAAAAATGGGTAATAGCCCCAAAATGTGGATTACAGAGTGGGGGTGGCGTGTGGGAGAGCTTTCACCTGAAGGTGAAGTTGTTGATGAGGCGAGGATTGCAAATTACCTGCCGCGTGCTTTTATTTTGGCAGAGCATGCGGGTATTAAGTCGACGTGTTGGTTTAGTGCGCAGGATATTGGTGATGGCCCTATGGGTCTAAAAACCAATAGTGGACGTTATCGACCTGCTTTTGATGCCTTTGTTGAGTTATCAAAGCGGCTAGGAAAATCTAGCCTGGTATGCGAAGTGCAGGCCGAGCAGGCTGACAGCCGTAAATTTTTATTTAGAAAAGAGAATGATTGGTTAACCGCTGCTTGGAAAACAGATACCAAAGCTATTGATCAATCAGTAAAGTATCAGAAAATTATTAATCAAAAACAGCCTGTTAAGTGTTTAAATTAATGTAAAGTCTTATGAAAGTAGCAATTATACATTACTGGTGGTTAACCAATCGTGGCGGTGAAGCGGTTGTGCAAGCGATTACCGAACTATATCCTCACGCTGATTTATTTATTCACGTGAGTGATGAGCCATTGGTGCGACAAGCATTGGGAGACCAATTTAAAGGTGAAATTAAACATAGTTTTATCAATAAACTGCCCTTTGCGAAAAAGCAATATCAAAAATATTTGCCACTGATGCCCGTGGCACTCGAACAGTTGGATTTAACTGATTATGATTTAATTATCAGCAGTGAGGCAGGCCCAGCAAAAGGCGTGATTACACGCCCTGATGCCTTGCATGTCTGCTACTGCCATTCTCCTATGCGCTATGTATGGGATATGTATCCGATCTATTTGGCAGGGTCAGGTCGTTTAATCAAAACACTGTTTCCATGGATAGCACATTGGCTACGTGTCTGGGATCGTGCTTCTGCAGATCGAGTGGATCATTTTATTGCGAATTCTAATTTTGTTGCTAAGAGAATTAGCAAATTTTATCGACGTGAATCTGAGGTTCTTTTTCCACCGGTTAATGTCAGTGCATTTGATCATTTGACTCAGAAAGAAGATTTTTATCTTTGCCTAGGACAGATGGTGCCATATAAAAAAGCAGACTTAGTTGTCGATGCATTTAATCAGCTAGATTTGCCAGTAGTTATTATCGGTGAGGGTGAACTTTACAATAGCTTACTTAATAAGGCTGGCCCTAATATCAAGTTATTGGGTAGACAGCCGTTCAATATAGTGAAGTCACACTTGGAGCGAAGCAAAGCTTTACTATTTCCAGGGGTGGAAGATTTTGGCATTGTGCCAGTGGAAGCAATGGCTTGTGGAACGCCAGTCATTGGGTTTAAGAAGGGTGGCGTGTTGGATACTGTGATACATGGAAAAACAGGTATTTTATTTGAATCACAAACCGTCGAGTCTTTGGTGCAAGCTGTCAATGCTTTAGAAAACGATGAATATCAATTTGATCCAGAGACGCTACGTGCGCATGCGATGCAATTTGATAAAGCGCATTTTCAAACCAATATGCGTCAATATATCGATCAACATTTGACAACATTTAATGAATAGTTAGTTAGCGTGAATTATAAATGAGACGTTGTATTATTTTCGGTGGAACAGGTTTCGTTGGCAGTCATTTTGCCAAGTTGTTGGTACGTCAAAACCTTTGTGATGAAGTGATTTTGGCTGACATCAAACCCATGCGTGCAGATTTTAATTTTGATAGCAGTCGCGTACGTTACGTCCCTGTAGATGTCCGTACTGACTTGAATGAGTGGACCCTACCAGATGATGAAGTGACGCTCATTGCAAATTTTGCCGCAATTCATCGCGAACCCGGTCATGAGCGTCACGAATATTTTGATACCAATATTCCTGGCGCGGAAAATGTTTGCGCCTGGGCTAGCAAAAACAACTGCAACAATATTGTTTTTACCAGCAGTATTGCACCTTACGGCCCATCTGAGGACTTGAAAACTGAAGAGACTTTACCTACGCCTAAATCAGCCTATGGTGAATCTAAACTAGCAGCAGAAAAAATCCACAGGGCCTGGCAAGAAGACAGTGCTGAGCGTAATTTAGTGATTGTGCGACCAGGTGTGGTTTTTGGT
Source organism: uncultured Methylophilaceae bacterium (assembly GCA_964496895.1). Classification (GTDB taxonomy): domain Bacteria; phylum Pseudomonadota; class Gammaproteobacteria; order Burkholderiales; family Methylophilaceae; genus Methylotenera. The sequence goes on from CAZCBF010000096.1 coordinate 6,405, forward strand.
CCAGGTGAAGGTGGTAATGTGACGCGCTTGATCAAAGCGACACTAGGACGTTACTTCTTTTACATGGGCAATCGTGAAACACGCAAAGCAGGTTGTTACGTTAAAGAGTTAGTCCAGTCTATGATTTGGGCGTTGAGTCGTGCTGAGGATAACGGTGGTTTCTATTTGTACAACTGCGGCATGCCGAATCCACCGACAATAGAAGACTATGTCCTCACTACCTGTAAGGTCGCAGAAGTAGAGCGTTTGGTGCCTAATATTCCGTACAAACTACTCTATGGTGTTGCGTATTTAATAGACTTCATGACTAAGCCATTTGGCATTAAGCAGCCATTTAGTCCTGTGCGCATTAAAAAATTAGTGCGCTCAAACAATATTCTACCCATGCGTTTAAAACAAGATAATTACCCTTATCAATATTCGCTTGAAGACGCGATGAAGGATTGGCGTTTAGATCGTCCTGACGAGTGGAGTTAGTTGGTGTCAATCGTTGCCTTTTTGATTTTTTGGGGTTTGGCACTCTATGGGTTTTTTCATCAAGATAAAAAAGTCTTGTTAGCCTTGCTTTTCGGCATGATTCCTTTTGGCTCGTTTGCCGTGATCACGCCCACACTGACCGCTGGTTTAACCTTTACAGCGACGCCGATCATACTATTGATGTTGCTTGGTAAATCCTTCTTTTCCAATGAAGGTAGTCGACAGTTTTTTTCTTATGCGCTATCCAAACAAAAAGCACTGTGGCTATTTGGCTTTTGGGTGGTGGCAGCGTTTATTACATTGTCGATGCCGAGGTTGTTTGCTGGCGATGTACTTGTGATTCCAGTACGTTCTGATGTGCTTTCGCATGCTGTTGCACTCTATCCGACGACGCAAAACCTTTCACAATTAGTCTATTTGTCAATTTCTGTGTTTTCAGTCTTCATGTTTGCTAATGTTTTGCAAACTGAGGCTTCGCGTGAACATATCTTGAAAGCAATTTGTATTGGTGGGTTGGTCACAGTGTTGACTGGGATTCTCGACTTTACCTCACAATATGTCCCGCTTGATTTTTTATTAGAGCCTTTTAGAAATGCTACTTACACATTACTGACAGATGCAGAGGTCATTTCAGGTAAGCGTGTTGTTGGCTTGA
>CAZCBF010000097.1:0-7386 GCA_964496895.1 uncultured Methylophilaceae bacterium
TTTTAATCCTGCTTTATATGCAGGTGAATCTTCAATTGGTGCGACGACTTCGATTAAGCCATCTTTGATGGCCACTTCGATACCTAGACCACCAAATTCACCTTGTGTCGATGCTTGCATATCTTTAAAGGCATCTGGCCCCATATAAGTGGAGTGAGGATCTAAGCCTGTCAACATGCCATTGATGGCTTCTTCGAGTAGGTCTTCATCTTCGACATCTTCAACGTAATCAGTTTTGATTTTGCCAAAGACTTCTGCAAATGCTCTTAAGTCTTCAATGGGCAGCTGGCTTTTGACCATTTTTTCTGCCAGCGCTGAAAAACTCACTGTAAGGCAGATGCCTAATAGAAGGCCTGTAATTAAAACGCTAAATTTAGCAAACCCTTGTAATTGAGGCTTAAATTGCATGTAAGAATCCTGTTATCGATTTTATTTAAAGCTTAAGACCATTGTTATGGTCAAATAATTCCATACTAAATCATAGTATGTCTTTTAGACATCAAAAGTGCAATATGCGTGGGATAAACCAGTGTATTAGCGTTTAGGGCAAGAGTACGCGTCTGGCACCTTGATATCGTTTATCCCAGTAAGGTTTACTAAGATTTTGAATGTTAACTGTTTTTCCTGTTTTAGGTGCATGGATAAAGCGATTGTTATCAAGGTAAATGCCGACATGAGAATACGGTTTCCCCGTGGTATTAAAAAAGACTAAATCACCTGTTTTGAGTTGCTTAATTTCCACAGGGCGTCCAATTTTGCTTAAGCCTGCACTGGTGCGGGGTAATTTCATCGCTACAGATTGTTGGTAAACGTACTGCACCAAGCCGCTGCAATCAAAGCCAGTGCGGGGTGAATGTCCACCAAAGTGATATGGAATGCCTAATTGTTGTTGTGCCAGTTGTTGAATGCGCGTTTGTCGGTTGGTTGATGGTTTGAATGGGCGTGTATAAACCTTCACACCTCTCAGATTTTTGCTCATCAATGCTTGTGCTTGATAAACGAATACGGAATAGAGCGAGATCGCTATCAACATTAAACGCCAGCTTTTCATCAGAGATCTGTTTTACTAGTTTGGTTCACTGTGAGAATAAAAAAGCCTACCTCGATAGAGATAGGCTTTTAGATAGGCTGCTAAAACTTAGTTTTTAGCTAGTAAGCTTTTCACAAAGCCGATGATAGCAAGCAAGATGCCGCCACCAACACCACCACCAGCCACTTGGCCGATGATAGAAGCGATGTCCATACCGCCAGCAGCACCGAGGCCTAAACCAAGGCTACCGAGTACTTGTCCACCGATACCGCCACCTAAAATACCCACTACTGAGTTAAGTAAAGTACCAAGGCTCATGTTTTTTAATAAGCCACCAGCAACATTACCACCAACAGCACCACTGATTAATTGAATAATTAATGATAAATCCATAGTCCCCTCCAATATTGTTATACGTAAAATATATTGAAACCTGTATTACCTTACAGGCACATTTAGAGTTTACTCGTAATAAAGCTTAATTCAACCCCCTTACTTATGATTCGCCTCGTCTTTTTAGCATTCAAAGCCTATATTCCCCTGTTGTTAAAGGGGGATTGTCAGGATTTTACAATCAGACGCCTTTGTATTTGCGCGATACCTCTATATAAAAGTCTTGTTGATCATCGGTTTAAAAAGCAGTTGCTGCCAATAAAAAAGCATACGTAGATGGCATCGCACATGCTTTTTCATGGGATAATTTAGAGATGACAATAAAGGGCCAACTAAAAAGCCAAATGCATGAAGTGTTTGCTGAAGCAGGCATGATGGCTAAAGCGATAAAAGGCTATCGCGCACGTCAGCAGCAAATCGAAATGGCAGAATCGATTGCTACAGCCGTGGAAAACAACGAAGTGCTGGTGGCAGAAGCAGGCACTGGTACCGGTAAGACATTTGCCTATCTAGTGCCAGCCTTACTTTCTGGTGGCAAAGTCATCATTTCCACGGGTACTAAAAACCTGCAAGATCAACTCTATTATCGTGATATGCCGAGTGTGCGTGAGGCACTCACTATCCCGATCACCGTGGCAATGCTCAAAGGCCGACAAAATTATGTTTGTCATTACCACCTAGCGCGTGCTGGGCAAGAAGGGCGCTTTGGCAGTCGACAAGAAGCTGCCAGCCTGCAAAAAGTCAAAACGTTTGCCGAACACACCCAAACAGGGGATAAAGGTGAATGTCATCAAGTGCCAGAAGATTCACCAGTTTGGCAACATGTGACGTCGACTCGTGACAATTGCCTTGGCAGTGACTGTGAACATTATAAAGATTGCTTTGTGATGGAAGCGCGTAAAAAAGCGTTAGCCGCAGACGTGGTAGTAGTTAACCATCATTTGTTTTTTGCTGATGTGATGCTGCGAGACGAAGGCATCGCTGAGCTACTGCCTAGTGCCAATACGGTGATTTTTGATGAGGCACATCAATTACCCAGTGTTGCAGGATTATTCTTTGGGGAAGATGTTTCTACCAATCAGCTGCTAGAGCTGACCAGAGATTGTCAGGCAGCACAGCTCAGCCTAGTCAAAGATTGCATCGCACTATCGGAAGAAAGCACCAAACTAGAAAAAGCGGTCAAAGACTTTCGCTTGATATTCCCACACGAAGGTAGCCGTATGCCAGCGCACCGTGCGCAATCGCTAAACGGTTTTGATGGTGCATACCAAGCGATGGTAGAAGTGCTACAAGCTTTAGTGGCAGTACTGGAAACGCAAGCTGAGCGCGACCCACTATTGGAAAAATATTGGGAACGTAGTCAAGGATTGCTTGCTTTATTAGACAGCTGGTCCCAATTGGATAACAACAACTTAGTCCGCTGGGTAGAAGTCTTTAGCAAGTCGGTACAACTACATGCGACACCTTTGAGTATTGCCGAAGGCTTTAGCAAGCAACTCAAGAGCCAGCCTAGAGCATGGGTCTTTACCTCTGCTACTTTATCCGTCAAACGTGATTTTAGTCATTATCAGTCACAAATGGGCTTGGCAGATGCACAAACGGGTTATTGGGAAAGCCCTTTTGATTTTCAAACCCAAGGTTTGTTTTATGCGCCTGATGATATGCCAGACCCGAATAGTTATGGCTATAGTGAAGCGGTGATTAAAGCGGCATTGCCTGTGATTGAAGCCAGCGCTGGTCGCGCATTTATCCTATCGACCAGTCTGCGTGCCATGCATGATATGCATGACTTACTCAAAGAGGCCTTGCTGGATGCCGGGTTAGAATATCCGATCCTTTTGCAAGGTGACTGCTCTCGTATGGAATTATTAGAGCGCTTTCGTCAGCGTGGCAATGCCATCTTGCTCGGTTCACAGAGCTTTTGGGAAGGGGTCGATGTGCGCGGCGAAGCACTGAGTGTCGTGATCATCGATAAATTACCCTTTACCCCACCTGATGACCCTGTATTATCTGCGCGGGTAGAGCAAATGCGCCAAGCGGGACAAAATGCTTTTATGGATTATCAATTGCCCCATGCCGTGATTAATCTCAAGCAAGGCGCAGGGCGCTTAATTCGTGATGAAACCGATAGCGGTGTCTTGATGATTTGTGACCCTCGATTGATCAATAAGCCTTATGGCCGACGCATTTGGCAAAGCTTACCGCCTTTTAAGCGCACCCGTAAGGTCGCTGATGTGATTCAGTTTTTTGAGCAAGGCGATGACGAGCAGGCTTAAACTTTCGCCGCAGGACTACACGATGCAAGCCATGCGTGCCCAAGGCGCGGGTGGGCAAAATGTGAATAAAGTTTCAAGTGCGATACATTTGCGCTTTGATATTCATGCTGCGCAATTGCCAGACAATGTTAAGCAGCGCTTGTTAGCCAGTAAAGATAAAAGGATCACTGCTTCAGGCATCTTAGTGATCAAAGCACAGCAGTTTCGTACGCAAGAGGCCAATAAAAAAGATGCGGTGCAGCGATTGCAAGCGCTGGTAGAAGCCGCAAGCTATGTACCTGCTAAGCGATTTGCGACGAAGCCTAGCTATGGTGCTAGGCAAAGGCGTATGGATAAAAAAGTCCAAAATGGACAGAAAAAAAGATTACGTGGCAAAATATCATCAGATGAATAAGAAATTAACCGCATGAAATTATTAGCGCTAGACACCTCTACTGAGCAGCTTTCACTGGCGGTAATGGATGGTGAAAAAAAGTTTGCGTTTGAGCAGGTGGTGGGTAATGCCTCCTCTGCGCATGTTTTGCCGCAGATACAAGCCTTGTTATCACAAGCGCAACTCCAATTGTCAGACTTAGATGGTATTGCCTATGGTGCTGGCCCTGGCTCTTTTACAGGGGTGCGCATTGCCACGGGAGTCACGCAAGGGCTCGCCTTATCGCAACAATTACCAGTGGTCGGCGTCTCTACATTATTAGCCTTGGCAGAGGCTAGTGGCAAAGATAAGGTGATTGCCTGCTTAGATGCACGGATGGGTGAGGTGTATCACGCGGTGTATGCCAAGCAAGATGATAGTTGGCAAGTGATCATGCCACCTAGTGTATGCAAACCCGAACTTGTACCGCTACCAGAAGGCAATGGATGGGTCGGTATTGGCAGTGGTTGGAAAACATATGGTGATATGTTGTCTGAACGACATCAGGACCAGCTCAGCGATGTGTTCGCAGACTTAATGCCCTCTGCGCAAGCGGTATTGCAGTTGTCCTTACCAAAATTTATGGCAGGAGAAGTACAAGAAGCGAGTCAGGCCTTGCCATTATATGTACGAAATCGTGTGGCATTGACCTCTAAACAGCGTGCAGCCGGAGAGCGATTGTAATGCAACCGGCATCCGAACAAGTGATCAGCTATCACACTATGCAGTTAGATGATTTAGCGCAAGTCATGCGCATAGAGTCACAAGTGCATGACTATCCTTGGACGAATAGTCACTTTGAGAAGGCATTAGAAGTCGGCAATAAAACTGTGGTCATGCGTCAGCAAGGCGATGTGATGGCTTATGCCGTGTTGATGATCGCGGTTGACGAAGCCCAATTATTAAACATCAGTGTTGACAGCACTTTTCAGGGACAAGGCTTTGGGCGCATGTTGATGCAGCAAGTCATTGTTATGGCAAAGGAAAATAAATGTGCGACTGTTTTTTTAGAAGTGCGCGCCAGTAATGAAGCTGCGATCGGTTTGTATCGGTCAGTGGGCTTTGAAGAATTAGCAATAAGGCGTCAATATTATCGTGCTAAAGATGGACGTGAAGATGCGCTACTCATGGAGCTGGCAATTTATGCGTGAAGATATTTTAAAAGCGTTGGAGCTGTTGCCTGTCTGGCAATTGCGCAAGCCATTGCCAGAGGCTGGCGATGTGGTTGATAAACAAACTGTAGACATCGAGACCAGCCTTAATGACGTTGCGCAGACTGTTTTTTCTACGCAAGCAACACATGATGAGCAAGCAAGCCCAATAGTTATTGCCTATTACAATGAAAGTGCTGACTTTTTATTAGTGCATGGGCAAGCTAATATCTCGCAACCAGGTAAGCAGTTATTTCATAATATTGCCACTGCATTAGGCTTAAATAGGTATCCGATTAGCAAGCCGCAAGCATTAGAACTTGTTTATAGCGCAAAAAAGCCTAAAGTGATGATGCTAATGGGCGAAGCGCTAGCACAACAAAGCCTAGCGCTAAAAGATGATTTGCAAGCATTACGAAGCAAACCGCATGGTTTAGAGGGTATGCAAGTGATTGTGACAGCAGAGACTGATGCGGTGTTATCTGAAACTGTAAGCAAAGCGACGGTATGGCAAGATTGTTGTCTGGCAATGTCAACATTAGCAGAAGCGGACTAATTGGCTTTACAATCTTTAACGTGGTGTTAATCTTGAAAGCTTGAGCATAAAGCTACACATACTTACTATAAGTGTTGAAACAATTAAAACCTAGGGGTGGGATGATGAAAAATATCGTATTTAAATTACTCATATTAGCCATGTTGCTAAATTTATCTGGTTGCGGCTATAACAAGTTTCAATCATTAGATGAAGAGGCGACCGCTAGCTGGTCAGAAGTGTTAAACCAATATCAACGCCGTGCTGATTTAGTGCCTAATTTGGTCGAAACTGTCAAAGGCTATGCTGCACATGAAAAAGAAGTTTTTACTGAAGTGACCAATGCCCGTGCAAGAGTCGGTAGTATGCAAATGTCACCAGAAATGCTCAGCGACCCTGCAGCGATGCAAGCCTTTCAAGCAGCGCAAGGCCAGATGACAGGTGCGCTATCACGTTTGATGCTGGTGGCTGAAAACTATCCAGACTTGAAAGCAGATCAAGCGTTTAGAGATTTACAAGCACAGCTTGAAGGTACAGAAAATCGTGTCACTGTGGCGCGTAATCGCTATATCGCGACGGTTAAAGATTACAACGTGCATGCACGTAGCTTTCCAAATAACCTCACTGCAATGATTTTTGGCTATGAGACAAAAGCTAACTTCACTGTTGCAAACGAGCAAGAAATCTCAGCGCCACCTAAAGTCAGCTTCTAAGACTTGGCTAAAAGAAATCCTGTAGTGATCAATCTATTGTCGTTGCCTAATTTATTAAGGCTGTTACTGGTGCTAGCGTTGATAGTGCCAGTGATGCCTGTGCATGCCTTGCAGGAGATTCCTGCGTTGCGCGAAACTGTCACAGACCTGACAAATACGCTTTCTTCGCAAGAGCAGGCCGCATTGGGTAATAAGCTGCATCAGTTTTTTGAGGCCAAAGGCAGTCAGATTGCTGTGCTTATTGTACCGACCACACTTCCAGAGGCGATTGAGCAATACAGTATTCGCGTCCTTGATGAATGGAAGCTCGGTCGTGAAAAAGAAGATGATGGCGTATTGCTCTTAGTCGCCAAGCAAGACCGCAAAATGCGGATAGAAGTGGGTTACGGTTTAGAAGGCGCAATACCTGACCTCACCGCCAAGCGCATCATCAGCTATACACTTAAGCCGCACTTTAAGCGAGGCCAGTTTTACCAAGGGATCAATCAAGCGACTGATCAGTTGATGCAGTTGATTGAAGGAGAAAACCTGCCTGAGTTTGAACGCGGGCGTGGTGGCCCTATGGCCTTTGGCGATATTCTGCCACTGGTAATTATTGGCGGTATGATTTTTGGTGGTATTTTGCGCGCCATCTTTGGTAATGTCATGGGTGGCATTGTCAATGGCGGTGTCATCGGCTTTTTAGTTTATGTGTTTGGTGCGGGTGTATTAGCCGCACTCATCTTTGGTTTCATCGCGTTTATCATTGGCATGGCAGGCGGTAACGGCGGCTTAGGAGGCCGACATTACGGTGGGTATGGCGGTTATGGTGGCGGTGGTGGTCGATCATCAGGTGGTTTTGGCGGTGGCGGTTTTGGTGGCATGGGCGGCGGCATG
>CAZCBF010000098.1:0-7383 GCA_964496895.1 uncultured Methylophilaceae bacterium
TCACCACCATCACATCATCTTGATTAAGATTTAACGCTTGCCTATCGACAGCAGGGTCCTCCCAACAAGTGTTATAAACCAGTGATCGAGCATAGATTGCGTTAAATAAGCGTTGATCAAGCCCATCCTTAAATGTGCGCTTTTGTGTCAAAACAAACCTCTGGGTGCATGAGTAAAACAACTATTTAATGGCGCTAAGGTTGCAAAATTATTAAAAACTACCCATTAACCCAACTGTTTTTATCTTTCGTTCGGTCATCTGCAAATCTACAAAGTAATATTAGGTTTGGGAAAGTAAGCGGGAAAAACACCGCTTATCTGGATTTTGATTGCCTTCAGAAGTATTCATGCACACCGTTAGTTAAAGTGTAAGTAATCTTTTTAAAGTAGATACCCTATGCGCCAGAAGAAGCCTTTTAGTTTGATGTTATTGGTTAGCCTAGCATTGAGCAATGCTGTTTATGCAGACGATAACGCATGCACGAGTCAAGGCAACCTGATTTGCATTGCTGAAAGCAATGAAAGTGTTGCGACTAATATTGAGGGTGAAGCGGAGTACACCTCTCGTTATCAGATCACCAACAATAGCAACTCGGATATTTTCTTATTTGCAGTACTCAATACTAGCGGTGACATTAATACTGAAAGTCAAATCAGTGGCTGGTCTGCTGAAAATGTGACACAAAACATATGGGACAACACAAAAAGAAGATATCAAGTCAGCAATAGTTTTGAATTGATCACAGGTGCAGTCTCACCTTTCCCTGATTTTTGGAAAGCAATAGGTAGTTTTGACAGTTTGTTTGGCAATACCAATGCAAGCAATAGAGCAGCCAATGTTTACTACAAAGCTGGTACTGAAAATCCTTTAAACAATGGAACGTCACTAGATGATTTTTTGTTTGGCGGTTTGCCAGAAGCTTCAAGTTTTGTGGCATTTGACGCCGCAGGAGAACTGATAGCTGGAGGCACAACGATTGTCTCAAGCAATGTGGTCACACTGCCCCCTACTACGACTGTTAGTAGCGTACCAGAGCCAAGTACATATGTAATGCTGCTAGCAGGTTTGGGGCTTATACGCCTAAGCCAGTTACGTAAGACCAAAACAGTCATTTGAATGAAAAAATTTTAAAAAACTAATTTAAAACAACCAATAACAAACCTTAAATCAATAAAAAAATACTTAACCAGACCTAAGTAAAATTTCCGTTAAGCCAAAATCCGCTTTCCATCTATCATCTACGATTGATACTGTCCTCGCATGAGCTGCAGCTGTCTCGTTAGATACTTGAACATAATTGTTCAGGTCGTTTTGTTGTGTCATTTTGTTTTCTAAAAGGATGATACAAACATGATTATAAGTCTTAAGAATTGTACTCACTACCTCAGTGTACTTTCAATTATTGCATTCAGTGGGCATGTGCAAGCGAACACCGATCATTCAGAATTCTGTACTGATGAAAGTTCGCTCGTTTGTGTCACTGAGGTGCATGATTTAGATCAATCCGAAAGCTATGGTTCCAACCAATCGTTTTACGAAGTCAGCAATTAAACTGATGAATGCATTTTTGGCTTTGGTATTACTAATTCCAATGGCGACGGTGCCTATATCAGTCACGGATACAAAAATTCTTGGGACGCAACGACTTTAAGTGCCAGTGAATGGGATGCAGGTGGAAACTACTTTAGCTATTTCTATAGCGGCAACCGACAAGCCTATTGGGTTACAGGTGTCAATGCGACAGATGGTGTGGTAGCGCTTGGCAGCTTTGAAACCTTATTTGGTAACACTCAGAATGAGAATGGCGATCCTTTATATGTCAATTTTTATTGGAACCTAAAAAACTTTTATATGCTGCAATCCAATGAAACAATTGGCCAGACAACTAACAATAGAAGAACCGCTGGTGAACTGTATTTTGCAGGTTTGCCAGAGTCAGAGGGCACTTTTTTCAATCGCAGCGGCAATGTTGTTGCCAGCACCACTTATACTGCCAGCACTGAAAGCGACTTAGGCGAATCGCAAGGTGAAGTAGAGACTGAGACGAGCCTTGATGAGGTCGTCACCAATGGCAGCAATGGCAACAGCGAGTCCGAGCCTGCCTCAAATGGCGAAAGTACCGGCATAGTAGATATTGCAAGCAATGGTGAGAATAACCCATCGATCTCAGAAGAGTCGACAATAGACCTCTCACCACTAGTGGATGAGACCATTACGCCAAGTGCACTGGATATCGAATTTTCCGCAACCAGTGTCTCGGCAGTACCAGAACCAGAGACTTACATGATGCTCGCGGTAGGCTTAGCAGTGGTTAGTCTGCAAAAACGCAAATGGCATTAGGGGTTACTGCGTGATTGACTAATGAACATGTTGATTTGGTGCAGTCTTTCAGGTGTACCAATATCATCCCATTGACCCGAGTGAATGGTAGCGGCTGCGCGATGTTCAGTGATTGCAGTACGTATGAATGGTGCGAGCTTTGCCACTTGTCCTTGCTCAATATTTTCAAATAGCGCAGGGTGATATATGCCAACGCCCGAAAAAGTGTATTGCTGCGTTGAAATAAGGCTAAGTCTGTTATCAATCACAGCAAAGTCGCCATTAGGATGCTGGGGTGGGTTATTTACCATAACCAAGTGTAATAAATCTTTGCCGCTGAGTTTAATCGAAGCAAAATCAATATCGGTATAAATATCTGCATTGACCACAAGAAACGGCGAAACATCCTGACCTTGGTCAGTTAGTAAAGGCATAGCATTAGCGATTCCTCCTGCAGTCTCTAGCGCGTTAGTCTCTCGGCTGTAGCGGATACTTAGCCCCCATTGCTGTCCATTGCCTAAATACTGTTCAATCTGTTGGCCAAGGTAGGCGTGATTAATCACCACTTGCTCAAAGCCTGCAGCTTTAAGGCGCTCAAGGTGCCACACAATCAATGGCTTACCACCGACTATCAAAAGCGGTTTGGGGGTTTTGTCCGTGAGTGGCCGCATGCGCTCACCGCGACCTGCCGCTAATATCATTGCACGCATCTAAGTAACCTTACTCTATTGTTGTGCTGCCTCAATGCTATTGAGCAGATTGAAAAAAGGCTTTAACGCCAGGTAACGCTCGCAGACTTGTTTGAGGTATTCCATCACCAGTGGCATATCATTTAGATAATTTGATTTGCCATCTCGGTAGTTTAATCGGGCAAAAATCCCCAAAATTTTGATATGCCTTTGCGCCCCCATCCATTCAAAGTCACGATAAAACGCACTAAAGTCCTGCGGGAGTGCCAAGCCTGCTGCTTTTGCTTGGTCCCAATAACGTACCGCCCAATCAATGACCAACGGCTCATCCCAACTAATATACGCATCACGCAACAAAGAAACCAGGTCATAAGTCGCAGGCCCAATCACCGCATCCTGAAAATCTAAAATACCCGGATTGTTTTCTTCAGTACGCATCAAGTTACGGGAATGAAAATCACGGTGCACCATGACTTGGGTTTGCCCCAGCGCTTGCTTGGCTAATAAATCAAACGTGTTATCAATCACTTTTTTTTCGGTTTCACTCGTTTGATATTGCAGATGCTTGGCCAGATACCAGTCTGTAAACAAGTTCATTTCTTGTTTTAAGAGCGCTTCATCATAGGCTGGCAAATCCGCAAGTGCTTGTGCTGCTTGCATTTTCACTAACGCCTCGAGCGCATCCGGGTATAACACTGATGCATTGTCTTGATTTAACACATCTAGATAAGTCTCACTACCCAAATCCCCCAGCAACATCAAACCTTGTTCAAAGTTTTTCGCGAAGATTTGCGGCACGTTCAGCCCAAGACGATGCAAGTGCTCAGCAACATTGGCAAAAGGTTCACAACGCTCTTTTTCTGGTGGCGCATCCATTACAATTAGGGCTTGATCTGATAAATGCACCCTGAAATAACGACGAAAACTCGCGTCACTGGATGCTGAAGTCAAACTAAACTCACCATCAGGTAATACGGTTACTAGCCATTGCTTGAGTTGTTCTAAGCGTTTATCCACAAATTTCCTATCAAAAAAAAGCTGTTCTAAAGTTGAATTGGGTATTGGTTGCAAGCATTTTACAGTACAATGTGGTGCGATTTATAATTATCGATTGATTATGCTCGCCCAAAAATGTGTCAACTTTTACACTGTGTTTTTTCAAACTACAACAGTTTTGCAGGTATTCAATCTAAATGATTGAATAAAAATGAATATTTGATAAGTGTGTAATGCATAACCTAAACTCAAGAAAATCAATCACTTATTTTGTGTCTCTGGCGTTGTCTTTGCTCTCAAACAGCGTAGTGGCTGATAGCAATGCGCACGGCGTATTAATCAATACCACTGATGAATACGAAACTGCACAAAATGAAGTCAAACCAGTCGCACCTATTCAAAAGCCAACGGCATCACCAAACATAGTAGAAAATGTAGTTGGTGATGAGATCATTGTCATCGAAGGTGACGTACTGGATTTTGATCTTGATCGCAAACTGAATGCTTATGGCAACGCTGAAATTAAACAAGGCAGTAAAAGCATCTCTGGTGATGCTATTCATTATGATGTGCAAAACGATGCGCTTGAAGTCAAAGGCAACGCGCATATCGAATTAGGCGATGGCCATATCTCTGGCCCTGAATTGCGCATGCGCCTTGGTGAGAATATTGGCGAAATCAAAGGCGCTTCGATCAAGCTATATAAGGACTCGGCGCAACCGGGCGTGATGTTACGCCAAAGTTCTGAAGTGTTTTCGCAATCTTTGGGTAATTATCAAAACCAGCAAATGGGCGGAAAAAGTAGTGATGATTTATCATTACCGCTGTCTCCTAATGCGGCAAAAAACGTATCTGACAAACCGATCAGCAGCCGAGGTGATGCCGAACTTGTTTTATTTGAAGGCCAGAATAAAAAACGCTTAAAAAATGCTCGCTATACCACCTGCGAAGTCGGCGCTGAAGATTGGTACATTAAAGCCAAAGATTTAACGCTGAATGACTATACTGAAACAGGTGTTGCTAAAAATGCTTGGATAGAATTTAAAGGCATCCCTTTAATTTATACCCCTTGGTTAAGCTTTTCTTACAACCAGCAGCGTAAAAGTGGCTTTTTAGCCCCCACTTATGGCACAACCTCTAATAGTGGTTTGGAATTACTCGTGCCCTATTACTGGAATATCTCCCCAAACCGGGATGCCACGCTGGCTGCACGATATTTAGGTAAACGTGGCGTTCAATTACAAGGTGAGTTTCGCTACTTATACGAAAAATTCTCCGGTATTGCCAGCGTAGAATACTTACCCAACGACAATACAGACGATGATGATCGCTTCTTCATCAACTTAAAACACAATCACCAATTAGCACATGGTTGGAGTGCGGGATATAACATTGAACGTGTGTCTGATAACCAGTATTTTTCTGACCTTTCGACCCGTATTGTCACCACCAGTCGTGTATTACTCCCGCAAAGCATGTATGTTCGCTGGAGCAATGGTACTTGGAACTTTGATGGCGGAGTGCAGAAGTATCAGACATTAGATGATCGCTCATATCCGTATGAACGCTTACCAACGTTGACATTAACACGTGATCAATATCTCGGTAACTGGCATACCAATTTATTCTCACAAGCAGCGTTGTTTAAATCATCTAACCCGAATACTGTTCAACCAGAAGGCGTTAGAACCACTATTTACCCAAGTATTAGTTACGAATGGATCAAGCCATATGGTTATGTAAAACCAAAAGTTGGCGTGCATTACACCAACTATCAGCTGGATGACATCGACAAGAACTTGGAATCGCAATCAAGAACACTACCGATCGCCTCATTAGATGCGGGCTTATATTTTGATCGCAACATGACATTCAAAGGCGAGCAATTTGTACAAACGCTAGAACCGAGAATGTACTACGTTTATATTCCTGAAAAAGATCAGGCTGATATTCCGATCTTTGACTCTAGCTTAGCTGACTTAAACTTCACTACCTTGTTCTCTGAAAATCAATTTACTGGCAATGACAGAATCAATAATGCCAACCAGCTGAGTGTAGGCCTCTCAACCCGCTTTATTGATGCTAAAACAGGTGCACAACGTTTAGCAGCCTCTATCGGTCAACGCTATTACTACGCCGACCAAGCAGTCACACTCAACAATGGTACGGTTGATATTAGTAGTAGCTCGGATATTCTTGGCAGTGTCACGGCCAATTTGGCTTCTAGCCTAACGGTCAGTGGCTTTTGGCAATACAATACAGAAAATGATCAATCTGTCAGAACCACCATCAGCAGCCGTTACAACCCAGGCCCTGGAAAATCATTGAATCTAAGCTACAGCTATCGTGCTGATTTAATTGACCAAATGGATATTTCTGGCCAATGGCCACTCGGCAGAGGCTGGTATGGTGTTGGCCGCTTTAATTACTCATTTCAAGAAAGCCGCTCGATTGAATCACTGGCAGGGCTAGAATATAATGCAGGCTGTTGGATTGCACGCACTGTATTACAACGCGTGAGCACAGCGACAGCTGATGCTAACTATGCACTATTCTTTCAACTGGAGTTAGGCGGAATTGCCTCTATTGGCGCTAATCCACTCAATGTGATTAGAAGAAATATCCCAGGCTATATCCGTACTAATGAGATTCCAGATAATTTACAAAGACAATATTACCAATAATGAATCTACATCCTTTATCCCGACTGTTATGTACCCTTGCTTGCCTTGTTGCTTTTCAGCAGCCTGCGCTAGCAGAAGAAATTTTAAAACTAGACCGTATTGTTGCCATCGTTAATCACGGCGTGATTACCGAACAAGAACTGATCGACCGCATTCATTCAGTCAAAAAACAATTCAGTCGCACAGGCCAAACACTCCCCCCCGATGGGATTTTAGAAAAACAAATTCTAGAAAGACTCATTTCAGACAACCTACAACTGCAATTTGCGCAACGTACAGGCCTAAGTGTAGGCACAAACCAACTTAATCTGGCTTTAGAACGTATCGCTGAGCAAAATAACTACACGATCTCTGAGTTTGAAGAAGCACTAGCCCAAGATGGCATTACCATCGAGAAATTTAAGAACGACATCAAAAGCGAAATGATCATGACGCGCTTGCGCGAGCGTGAAATCATGCGTCGCATCACAGTCACTGAAACTGAAATTGACAACTTGCTGACCACCAAACAAGCCAGCCCTGATGCCTTAGATGAATATGAAATCGCCCACATCCTTGTACGCACACCAGAAGAAGCTGCGCCAGAAGACATTCAAGCTGCCAAGGCCAAAGTGCAAGAGGCCTTTAGTGCTTTACAACAAGGCAAACCATTTAGTGAAGTCTCAGCCAGTTTTTCTGATGCACCGAATGCGCT
>CAZCBF010000099.1:0-7333 GCA_964496895.1 uncultured Methylophilaceae bacterium
AAGCAGTGGTGTGGTATGCAGGCCGCCCGTGGGTCTATCAAAAAACAGAAGAGACAACTTTCACTAGATTACCGATCAATATCGAGACTGAAATTAACGATGGTTGGTTTTATCAAGGCACGCTGAGTAGCAATGACGAAATCGTGACTAGTGGCGCGCAACTGCTACTGTCTGAAGAATTTAAATATCAGATCACCAACGAGAATGATGATTAAGGGCTTAACAAGATGATGTCTGCCTTAGTCAAGTTCTCGATTCGTTATAGCGGTGCAGTCATCGGCCTATGTACATTGATTGTGATGTATGGCTTATACGTACTGTCGCACAGCAACCTCGATGTATTTCCAGAGTTCTCGCCTAATCAGATCATTATCCAGACTGAATCGCCTGGCTTATCTGCCGAGCTCGTTGAAACACTGGTCTCACAACCAATCGAGTCGAGTATTGGCGGCACGATTGGTGTCAAAAACATCCGCTCGCAATCGATCCCAGGCTTGTCCATTGTGACGGTAATTTTTAATGAAAATACTGACATTTATCGCAATCGCCAAGTCGTCTCAGAAAGGCTCTCCACCCTAAGCAACCGTATGCCGCCAGGTGTTGTGCCCAATATCACGCCGCTCACCTCTTCTGCTAGTACCATCCTGGGCATTGGGCTGACCTCAGACTCACGCAACCTGACTGATATACGCACTTTAGTTGACTTCACCATCGTACCGCATCTGATGGGTGTTCCGGGTGTTGCTGATGTGAATGTTTTTGGTGGCAAAGTAAGAGCCCTACAAATCTCGGTAATGCCTGAAAAAATGATTGAATACGGCATTTCAATCTTAGAAATCGAAGCAGCGGTGAACAAAGCCACTGGTATCCGTGCCAATGGCTTTTTAGAAAATGAAAACCAACGCATCGTCATTAATACCGAAGGCCAAACCACTACCGCAGCGCAACTCGCCAAAGCAACACTGCGCCACAAGCAAGGCCACACCATTCGGATTGGAGATGTGGCCAATGTGATTGAAGGTGCGAAGCCATCGATCAGCGCTGCCGCGATCAATGGCATCTCTGGGGTTTATTTGTCAGTGCAAGGTCAATTAGGGGCTAATGCGCATACACTCACGCGCGATATTGAAAAAGCGCTAGACGAGCTCAAGCCCATGCTACATCACGAAAACATCACATTGCATGAAAGCTTGTTTCGTCCAGACAATTTCATCCAAGTGGCTATCGATGGTGTACAAACAGACATCCTTATCGGATCAATTTTAGTCATCGCGATTTTATTTTTGTTTTTATTTAATATCCGTACCGCACTGATCTCAGCCACAGCCATCCCACTCTCCTTACTAAGCGCCATTGTGATACTCAATTATTGTGGTGTAAATCTCAACATCATGGTGCTAGGTGGTCTGGCGATCGCACTGGGCGAGGTCGTTGATGATGCGATTATCGATGCTGAAAATGTGTTTAGACGCCTGCGCGAAAACCGCATCCTAGACAAACCACTGCCTATCTACAAAGTGATTTATGACGCATCGATGGAAGTGCGCAACTCAGTGGTTTATGCCACTTTGATTGTCGTCATCGTGTTCCTACCATTGCTTACCCTAACAGGCGTAGCAGGAAAATTATTTGCGCCACTGGGCTTTGCCTACATCAGTGCAATTATTGCCTCACTAGTCGTGGCGCTCACGCTTACACCTGCGCTATGCACCTTACTATTAAAAGATGCCAAGCTCGAACGCGAAGACTCGCCATTGATTCGCACACTCAAAGCGCTTTATGTGACCGTATTAACCACGATTGAGCGCTTTCATCTACCAGTCTTAGTCGGCAGCATTTTAGTCATCGGTGTCGGGCTAGCGACGTTACCACTCTTCAAAACGCACTTTATTCCGCCGTTGCACGAAGGGCATTTTATTATGCACATGACAGCTGTGCCAGGCACTTCTGAACATATGTCACTCAAGCTAGGTAATCAAGTTTCTAAAGTCATTCGCGAAATTGATGGTGTCAAGACGGTCACGCAATGGGTGGGCCGGGCGCCCAACGGTGCAGATACCTTTGGCACCCACTACAGCGAGTTTGAAATTGAAATCGGCGAAATCTCTGGTGAAGAGCAACGTAGAATTTTCAACAGCATTCGCGACAAAATCACTGGAGGCTTCGACGATGATGATGACGATGAGCGCCCAGAAAATGAGATTGAATCAGACGATACTATTGAGGATAAAGAAAATGAAGAAATTGCCAGTTTTGTAGGCGTTAACTTTGCCATCAATACCTTCTTAACCGAGCGGATTGAAGAAACGATCTCAGGCTATGCTGCCAGTATTGTAGTGAATATTTATGGTGCCAATCTGGGCATGTTAGACGTAGATGCCTATAAGGTAATGAACGTATTACGCGATATTGATGGGGTGACCGATATTCAAGTACAGTCCCCCCCCGGCACGCCGCAACTCATCATTAGATTGCGTGCTGACAAACTGACACAATGGGGATTAAAAGCAACTGATGTGTTAGACACAATCCGTGCAGCCTATGGTAGCTTACCCATCACACAAGTCTATGAAGGTAACCACGTGACACCGGTCACCGTCTTGCTGGATTTAGATGCACGCGATGATGTGCAAGATGCGTATAACATCCCGCTCTTCAACCCAGAAGGCAAACGCCTAATACTCAAAGATGTGGCCTATTTAACACAAGAAAATGGCCGCTCTAAGATCCTGCATGGCAATGGTAAACGCATCCAAACCGTGACAGCCAATGTAGAAGACCGCAGCATTGATGCGGTACAAACCGAACTGCGAAAAGCACTCAAACACAATTTGCAACTGTCGCCTGGTAGCTACCTAGAACTCACTGGCGAAGCGGATGCCAATCAGGACTCGCGCGAGAGCTTGATTATGCATTCAATATTAGCCATTGTCGGTGTCTTTATCATGCTCTACATCACCTTTGGTCGCTTAAGAAATTTATTACTGACTTTCCTAAACCTACCCTTTGCACTCATCGGTGGTGTTGTGGCGGTCATGTTGTCAGGTGGCTGGATATCGATTGGTTCGCTGGTCGGCTTTGTCACGCTGTTTGGCATCACCCTACGCAACTCTATTATGATGGTCTCGCACTTCCAACACCTGATTGACTATGAAGGCTATGAGTGGAACCTGCAAACGTGCATCAAAGGCGCATCTGAACGCCTGCCCTCCATCCTCATGACCGCCCTTGTCACCTCACTAGGCTTGCTACCCCTCGCTGCAGGTAGCGGTGAACCCGGGCGTGAAATCGAAGGCCCAATGGCAACGATTATTGTGGGTGGGTTGTTTACCTCTACGATTTTAAATCTACTGATATTGCCTACGATAATGTTGCATTTTGGCAAGTTTGAAAAGCAGGTTAAGCACTTTGAGTAAGCTTAACGATCGCTGATGAAAACCAGCATGACTAAATTCATATAGCCATACTAGCGTTGTTAGTGTTAGCGCGTTTGTTTACCCAAGAGCTCGACCAGTGGCAATGAGAGCTGCTGAGCGGTTTCTGCATGATGTTTGACCAACACGGGCTGCAATTTCTGCTGTATTGCCACATCGCTATGCTGTTGTTGTATTAAGGCTTCTGGCAAACGCCCTGGCAAGTCCTGATAAAGATCATATAAGCTAGTTTGGTGTAGGTCTCGCGCCAAGCCCCATTGTTCTTCATCGACTTGATGCACCCATTGCTTTTGGTCTAACACGTTGAGTAATGCCTGTATGTGTCCACTTGATAGCGCTGGCACTTGGCGCACCATCTCTTCAACGTCACTCGTCTCACCAGCCTGTTGTTTGTGCCACAAGTGTTTTAGTAAAGACAGTGCCTCTACCACATCATATTGTTGTGCATTGTTTGCGTCATTCGTCAGGCCGCGATAAGTAGACAAACAGTAGGATAAATGTGAGCCAAGCAATACAATTACCCATGAAACATATATCCAGACTAGAAACAGTGGTACGACAGCAATTGCACCATAGATATTTTGATACGTCGGCATGGTTTTGACATAAGCGCCGAAGCCGATTTTAGCAAGCTCAAACAAAATCGCTGCAGTGATTCCACCTACTAATGCATAGCGCTTGGGCACAAAGCAATTCGGTACAATCATGTAGATCAGCGTAAACGCAATGGTTGAAGTGAGATACGGTGCAATGCGCAATAGCCGCGCTTGCAGATGAAACGTAGTGTCTACGTCATTAATGACGGGATGAGCTAGCACCCAAGAGGTCAGGTAAATACCTAACCCAATCAATATTGGCCCCATGGTGATCATGGCCCAGTAGACTAAGAGTCGCGAGACTGGTGCGCGACGCTTTTTCACCAGCCAGATACGGTTAAAGGCATCATCAATCGTAGCAATCAGCATAATCGCAATACCGATTAAAAAGACGATCCCTGTGAGCGTCATTTTGGAGGCATTGTCAGCAAATTGGTCGATATACCGCTTTACCGTATCGCCAAACCCAGGCACAAAGTTATTGAAAATAAAACTTTGCATGGATTCATAGATATTCTCTAGAAATGACATCTGGCCGAAGATTGAGAACACGACGGTGACTAACGGCACTATTGATAGCAATGTCGTGTAGGCCAGCGAACTCGCGGTTTGCAAGGCATGTCGGTCGCGGATATTACACCAGAAAAAGCGCAAAAAAGCGTAGAAACGCGCTGGCTGCCAATAATGATCAAACTTCATAGTGGCAAGCTTAATAGAAAACGATCAATAAAAACAGGCAAACTCAAGCACTATTCGGTTTTATTTTGACTGTTTGCAAATGCTTAACTATCGTATTTCAAGTATTTAAAGCGCGCATCATCATTGGGGGTGCCTTCTAGCGCTCCATCTGCTTTACCTGGCTGCCAAGCAATGACCTCTTCGATTTTACTGGCAAGCTCAAAGTCTTTATCAGTAATCCCTTTGGCATCATGTGTGCATAGCTTCACAATGACAAACGCATAAGAGACGGTTAAATCTGGATGGTGCCAGGCAGCTTCAGCCAAGTGACCGACAGTGGTGACGACCATCATGGTAGATTTCCAACTGCTCGTTCTATATTTACGCCGTATCCAGCCGCTTTCTAAGTACCAGTGCGGTAGTTCACTTTTAAGTTTTTCTTCAACTTCTGCTTCACTATAAACTGTTTTTTTTGTCATGCTGTGCTCCCTATTACAGATAGTCCGTGTTGCTCGATGGCGCCTGATGTAAAGCCCTCTTGAAAGATATCTATCTGACCCTTCCAAAGCAGGTAAGTTTTAAATGTAGGCGCTAGGAAGTTGGCAAATTGACTGTCGACCACTTCATCTTCCATGAGTTTTTCGGCAGATGTGCCCTCTTCCGCTTGGTAGTGTTGTAAGTTCATTGCTTTAATCAGTACAAGGTAATTAGCATCGATTTTTTTTGCCAGCCATGCGCTTAAACTATCAGAGGTGACTTGCCAGTTTTGCGGAATATCTTCATCCATTAAAAGCATTTGGCTTGGTAACCAAATAATGCCCTTATGCTGATATGAGCGCTCAGCCAGCTCTAGTTCTGATCTTGCGATCACTAACTCTGGGTACAAGCCTTGTAACATCAAGCCATACTGATCCATTGCCAATAATGCTAATTGATGTGCAACGGTGTCTTCGACCCCTGATATTAATTGCGCCTCACGTACAGCATCTGCAAAGACACTCCCACCAGGCACGATAACCACGCGACCATCACCATGTGTATGAATTTGTGCTAACCAATGCGATAGTGCTGGAGAACCTAATAAACTACCCCCTAATTTGACTACCCATATAGGTTTCGTCAGTTGACGATCCAAGATGACCCCTTGTTGTTTTTATTGAACAGTTAAGCGTGGAAATGCTTTAGGAGTTTGAGCATGTTAGCGGCTTTATCTAAGGTTTCTTTGTATTCTTTTTCTAGCTCAGAATCAGCAACAATGCCCCCACCCGCATAAAAGCTAATTTGATTGTTTTGTATCACGGCTGTTCTGATCGTGATATTAGTATCCATATTACCATCAAAGCCTATATAACCGATAGCACCACAATAAATTCCACGGCGATGGGGTTCGAGTTCTTCAATGATTTGCATACTACGCAGTTTAGGCGCACCAGTGATTGATCCGCCTGGAAAGGCGCCATGCAGCAAATCAATTGCGGTTTTATGGGTTTCTAATTCCCCAGTAACAATACTCACAAGGTGATGTACATTTGAAAAGCTTTGCAACTGAAATAGTTTATCGGCGCGTACGCTACCTATCTTACAATGCTTGCTGATGTCATTACGTAGCAAATCAACGATCATTAAATTTTCGGCACGGTCTTTAATGCTGGCTTGTAGTTTGGCAGCATTGGCTTGGTCTTGCTGAGGGTCGATATCTCGCGGCTGAGTACCTTTGATCGGGCGGGTTTCAACATGATTATCGACAATTTGTAAAAAACGTTCTGGTGAAGCAGACAACACTTGATGGTCATCAAAGTGCATATAAGCCATAAACGGTGCCGCACTCAGATTGCGCAACACATCATAAGCAGCCCATGCACTACCATGACATTGAGCAGCAAACCGCTGCGCGAGGTTCACTTGATAACAATCCCCTGCTTCAATGTAGACTTTGATACGATTAAATGCTTGGGCATACCGTTCAAAGTCCATATTGCTGTTTACTTCAGTATCGACTTCAAACGTTTTAGAAAGGTTGGTTTGCGCTAGTAAATCAGTGGTTTTTTTGCAGAGCTCATCCCATTGCTTAAGTGTTTGTGCAAATAGGCCATATGAGACTAATTGAGCCGTTTGAAGACGATGGTCGATAATAATCGCCCAATCGTAAATGCCAACCATCATTGGATTTACCCCTTGCCTATCAGCAATGTTGGGGATTTTCTCAATACTACGACCAAGATCATAACCAAAATACCCTACGGCACCGCCTGCAAAGGGGATATTTTCGTGTCTAGTTTGCTTCGGATAAGCCTTGAGTACTTGATTGAGTAGCTCAAAAGGATTGTCTTGACTAATGGTTTGCTGCTTATCTTGCTTGATCACTGTCTCAAACGTGTCCTGACCGTTTGAATAGCCTGATGGTTTGATGTGCGTTTCAAGCGTGATGAGCGGATCTGCAACAAAGATATCGTAGCGACCATACTCGCTTTTTGGCTTGCCGCTATCGAGTAACATCGACCACGAGCTCTCACACCACGGTCCAAGTTTAGCAGTTATGTCGGCTGTATAAGGCAGCGCAAAACTTTTAAAATCGGAGTTCATGAGACTGTAATTGCTTTAGCCCTTGTTGGCCAATATAGCAAC
>CAZCBF010000100.1:0-7265 GCA_964496895.1 uncultured Methylophilaceae bacterium
AGATCTAGTTGAAGCCCTTGAGCTTTCCTCATCAGTCGCGAGACAAAATAACTTTGGTGGTTTGTGGAATAGCTTTGCGATTCGTGGCTTTGTGGGTGATGGCAACTTGCCGAGTAATTACTTGGTCAATGGCTTTAATGCTGGACGTGGTTTTGGTGGCCCACGTGATTTGTCTGGTGTGGAATCTGTTGAAGTGTTAAAAGGCCCTCGCGCAGCGTTGTTTGGTCGTGGTGAACCAGGTGGTACCATTAATTTGGTGACAAAACGTCCAACCTTTGAAAAGAAAGGTGAGGTGCAGGTATCAGCAGGTAGTTTTGATACTTATCGTACAGATGTAGATTACACAACTCCGCTTTCAGATAATGTTGCGATTCGCTTAGTCGGTTTTTATGAAGATGCTAGAAGTTTCCGCGATACCATCGAAACCAAGAAACAAGGCTTAAGTCCTTCGATTACCTTTTTATTGGGTGAGCAAAGCCAATTGACTTACGAGCTTGAGTATAGCGACCAAGAAATTCCTTTTGACCGCGGTGTGATTGCGATTGACAATAAGCTTGGTGTGATTCCTGAGAGCCGTTTCCTTGGTGAACCTGGCTATGGCCCGATAGATGCTAAAGTACTCGGTCATCAAGTTGAATTTCAACATGATTTTAATGATGATTGGAGCGCTCTAGTTGGCTTGAATTATCGCGATACTTCAATCAAAGGCTTCGCATCAGAAAATGGTTTTGGTGCCCCAGATGCCGCTGGTAACTTTGGTCGATTCAGCCGTTTTCGTGATTATGATGCTAATTATTATGTGATGCGTGCAGAAATTGCTGGCAGTTTTAATACGGGCAATATTAAGCACCGTGTTTTGGTCGGTGTAGATGCAGATAAGTTTGAAAATGATCAGTTTGCACTACGCGACAGAGCAACAGATCAAAGTATCAATATTTTCAACCCTGTTTATGGTCAATCGCCAATATCCTCGCTAAACTTAACGCCTCAAATCGACCGGGTTGAAACACAAGAAAGTGTTGGGTTTTATGTACAAGACCAAATCAGTCTGACTGAAAAATGGGATGTACGCTTAGGTGCGCGTTTTGATGATTATAAGCAAGAATTAGAAAACCGCCGCTCAAACACCGTATCAAAATACGATAAAAAGCGTGTAAGCCCCCAAGTAGGTGTTGTGTATAACTGGACAGATGCGGTGTCCGTTTATAGTGTCTATGGCGAAAACTTCCGCCCATTATCTGGCGCAACTGATACAAATAACTTAGACCCTAATCAATCAAAGTCAACAGAGTTTGGTGTTAACTTCACTCTGAATAATGGTGCCCTAAAAGGTAATGTTGCCATCTTTAATGTGAAGCAATCTAATATTGCAAGCTTTGATGGTGGTTTCAATAGTACAGGGGTTGGTAAAGCGGAAAGTAAAGGTTTTGAATTTGATCTTATCGGCAAAATTACAGATAACCTAGATCTACTAGTATCATATGCATATGTTGATGCAGAGACTGAGAATGAATTTATTGATGGAATTGCATTTGGTAGCGCTCCAGCGGGTTCTGACTTAATCAATATTCCTGAGAATCAACTCAGCTTACAACTCACCCATAGCAGCATAGTAGCGGGTAGAAAACTGGCACTCACTGGTGGCGCGTTGTATGTTGATGACAGAAATGGTCAATTTGATAACCAAGGCTTTAGATTGCCTAGCTATACTACGGTCAGAGTTCAAGCGGACTATGAGATTTCTAAATCACTTGCTGTACGTGCAGAGATCAACAATCTGTTTGATAAAGAGTATTACACCAACTCATATGCCAGTGTCTGGGTACAACCAGGTGCGCCAATTAATGGGCGTGTAGCGCTTAGATACAGCTTCTAAACTAGAGTGTTATTACAAGCTGTCGATTTGCATCGCCGTTCAGTACACCATTCTGAACGGCGTATTGCATTCGTATATTGCAAGAAGGGGAAACAATGTCCAAGCAAGTAATTGTTGCTGATGCATTATGCGTCAAGTTTGATCAACGCCCAGTGCTCGACCATGTCAGCTTTAGTGTCGCAGAAGGCGAAGTCTTTACACTGTTAGGCGGTAATGGTGCAGGTAAATCAACCACGATAAAGACCTTTTTAGGTGCCATCAGCCCTTCTGCAGGGCAGGCTACTATCTTGGGTCAGTCACTGAATGACCAAAACAACGACATCCGCAGCCAAGTTGCCTACTTGCCTGAGTCAGTGATGCTCTATGGGCATTTAACAGGCATTGAAAATATTGAATATTTTTTATCATTAGCCGGTATCAAGCGAAGCCGTACTGAGATTGAGGCCGCTTTAAATAAAGTCGCATTGCAAGCCGATGCTTGGCAACAAAACTTATCGCTTTACTCAAAAGGCATGCGCCAAAAAACCGCCATCGCCTTAGCTTTGTTGCGCGAAGCGCCTGTTTTATTTCTAGACGAACCGACCTCCGGCCTAGACCCAAGTGCCATCGATGAATTTAACCAACTCATTACAAAATTGGCTGATACTGGGACCACTATTTTTATGGTGACGCATGATGTGTATGGGGCTTGCCAAGTGGCGCATCGCATTGGCTTATTAGATAGCGGTAAGATTGTCGGTATGTTTGAACGTGAAGGGGATCAGAAAATTGACACCGAAACCGTGCATGCCGCCTTTGCTAGAAGGAAAACTTAATGAGTGTCGTTAAACTCATCGCCTTAGACGAGTGGCGATACTGGCACCGAAGCCGTTTGGCCGCTACGGTGATTGTCATTGGCCTGGTACTCACGCTTGCATCCGTAATCGTCAATAGCATGGCAATGCGTGACGCAGCCCATCAGCTTACGCACATGCAAGAAGCCTCTGAGGCACGCTTTGTAGAACAACCCGACCGTCATCCACATCGTATGGTGCACTACGGTCATTATGTGTTTCGCGCACCTTCACCGCTAAGCATGCTTGAGCCGGGGGTAGATGCTTATACGGGCAATACCATTTTCCTTGAAGGCCATCATCAAAATAGCGCCATGTTTGCAGCGCAAAAGCAGTCGAGCGGGTTGGCGCAATTCAGCAGTTTGTCGCCGGCTTTTATGTTGCAACTCATTGCGCCATTACTCTTAATACTCGTCGGCTACGCCAGTATCACGCGAGAACGAGAGGCCGGCACACTCAATATTATGCTGACACAAGGTGTAAGTAAGCTGCAAATAGTACTGGGTAAATTGTTGGCTTTAGTCAGCTGCGGCCTATTACTATTGCTACCGCTATTAGTCGCTAGCATTTGGGCTACCGCCATCGGCGAATCAGCCATGATTAGCGTTAGCTTTGTGATTGGTTATTGTGTGTATCTGATGATTTGGAGTGCATTGATCGTTTGGGTGTCGGCCATTAGCCAGCAAGGTTCTGCTAGTTTGGTATGCTTGATTGCAATGTGGGTTATATTTTGTATTTTAGTACCGCGGATCAGTAGCACTACGGCAGCAGCGCTTGAACCATCGCCAGGTAAGTTAGAATCAGACTTTGCCATGCTTGAAGAGAAGCATAAACTAGGTGATGGCCATAACACGTCAGACCCTGCATTCGCCGCGTTAAAGAAGAAAATACTCGCGCAATATCAAGTGAATGATGTCGCAGAGCTGCCTATTAATTATAAGGGCTTTCTAGCGCAGAAAGCAGAAAAAGAATTAGTCGAGGTCTTAAATAAATATGCTGAAAAGCGCATGCTGCAAGCGCGTAATCAAGCACATGTTGCGCGCCAGTTTGGTTGGTTATCCCCCACAATGGCGATACGTACTTTTTCCATGATGTTGGCTGGTACTAATTTAGAAAACCATCACCGATTTTTACGTGAAGCAGAAGCCGTACGATTTGATTTTGTGCAATCTTTAAACAAGCTTCAAGAACAAAAAGTCGACTACCAAATTGATGCAAATAAGTACCGCAATGCTGAGGCTAATCAAGCCGCGCGCGTTGATGCCAGTCATTGGAATATGTTGGATCGTTTTTCTTTCAAACCTGCCCCAGCACCATCACGCCTGCAACAAAGTGTAATGTTCGCTTTGCAGCTCCTGTTTTGGTGTGCCATAGCTGCATTATTGATGTTGCATGCAAGTCGTCGGAGGGGTGAGTAATGCTTTCTTTCGCTGACTTGATCCGTGAAGCCCGCTTTTTAGCCAAGCGACGAAGCTTACAGTTTTTCCTGCTGGTTATTTTTGCCTTGTCTGCTTTTTCTATTTGGACAGGCGTGATGGAAATCAATGCACAACAAGCAACCATCGAACGCTTGGTGGAAAAAGACCAAGCAGAGCGCACCAGTGTGCTCGCTAAACAACCCGATGTTGGCAGTGCAGCCTATTACAGTTTTCATTTAACGTATTCACCACCAGATGCATTGGCCTTTGCAGCGATTGGCCAACGCGATATTTACCCTTGGAAGCACCGCATTAGAATGTTGGCGATAGAAGGGCAGATTTATGAAAATGATACGACGAACCCTGAGCTGTCTTTTCTTGGGCGGTTTGACTTTGCTTTTTTAGACAGTATTTTAGTCCCGCTATTTGTTATTTTATTGTTGTTTGATCTTCGTGCTAGTGAACGCGAAGCAGGTCGATTAGCGCTACTGACCATCACAGCCAAGAATCAACACAAACTTTGGTCCGCCAGAGCGATTGTATTAATGACAGCGTTATTAACTGTATTACTTGTGCCTTTTTTTATCGGTGCTTGTTATGTGCAAGCCAAGCTTTTATCCACGGCTTTTATGGCATTGGTTGCAATAGCGCACGTGTTGTTTTGGGCCGTGCTGACACTATGGGTCGGAAATACATTCACGCAACGCGCGCAAAGCTCTGCAAGAATCGCCTCTGTGCTATTAGGCGTGTGGTTATTGTTATCTGTAGTTGTGCCAGTGGTCAGCGACACCCTTATTAAACAGTCTATTGATAGCCCAAGTGGTGGAGAAATCTTACTGCAGCAACGTGAAGCGGTGAATGATGCGTGGGACTTACCGTTTGAAGTTACTTGGCAGGCATTTTTAAAAAACCACCCTCAATGGGCAGATAAAACAGAGATGAAGGCCTTGTTTGAGTGGAAATGGTATTACGCCTTTCAACAGGTCGGCGATGAAAAAGCCGCTGCGCTGTCACAAGCTTACCGACAAGCCATCGTACAAAAGGACCATGCGGCTGGCTTAGTCGCCTATATCTCGCCACCAATTTTAAGCCAACGCTTAATGACCAAATTAGCGAGTACCGACATTAACGCCGCACTGGCGTATGAGCAAAACGTGCGCGACTTTCATCGTTCGCTCAGAATGTTCTTTTACCCATTCTTGTTTAACAACTCAGAATATAGCGTAAAAGCTATGGCGCAATTGCCAGCCTATACACCGTTGGGTCATCATTAATCAACCGCAGGGAAAATAGACTCTGCATACAGCTGTAACTCATACAGTTGTGCTGATTTACTTGCATCATCTGCCACGCGTGTCGCGGCTGCTTCAAGCAAGGGCGCAAATTGTTCAAACGTGAGCGCGTTAGCATTGCGTTCGCCATTGCTGTTTGTTACACCGTCGATCAAGCGCGATACGCGGTGCTGCTCCCAACGTGCGCGTTCATCACTCGATAAAGTATCGGGGTGATTTCTAGCACGATAGCGAAACAACATTTCTTCTCCCCTGTCATCTTCAAACGGGCAGGGCCAGTCAGCCAAATCCCAATCAGATAATTGGTGCAGTTTATCCATTGCAGCTTTATCGTTACGTGAGAAAAACTGATCGTATAAGCGCCCATCGACGTCATTGATTTTGTCAAAACCATCACGCGTAAAGACTTGCCCTAGCTTTTCATCTAATGGCACGCCATCACGCAAAACACTTAAATGTTGGCGCAATGCAGCACCATCAATACCCCATCGCTCGGTCTGATCTGGCGTTAACGTTTTAGCAGGCGCTAACACGGGCGACTTGTTGACATGCACTTCTTTGATTGGCAACCGCTCAGTACCCTCGGGTAAATCTTCTTTTTTAGTAAACACACGTTGCTGTATTTCTTCTGGGCTAAGCGAATATAGTAGAGTTGGGTCTACTGATAAATCCCAAGCAATAAAGCTGTTTTTGTTGGTGGGGTGCCAACACAAAGGGGCAACAATTGCCATACACCCACGATCAACCCCGTACATTCCTGACACATGCATTAAGGGCTTGTGTTGTTGGACCTCGATCAGTGGCTTAATGTTTTGCTTGCTGCGCTGTTGGTATAAATAGTTGAATAATTTAGGTTGCTTTTCTTTAATCAATTTAGCTAAAGCAATGGTGGCACGCACGTCTGATACGGCATCATGGGCTTGACCGTGGTCTAAGCTATTAGCGGCTGTCAAATGCTCTAGTTTAAAGCTCACTTTACCTTCGTCATTTAACGGCCACTCAATGCCATCTGGGCGTAGTGCGTATGCGCAACGCGCGACATCTAATAAATCCCAACGTGAGTTACCCGATTGCCATTCGCGCGCATAGGGGTCTAAAAAGTTGCGGTACAGCGTATAGCGCGTGACTTCATCATCAAAACGAATACTGTTATACCCCGCAGAGCAGGTGCCAGGTTGGCTGAATACGTCATTAATTTGACGTATAAAACTGGTTTCGTTCACACCCTTGTTTTGGCATTGCTGCGGCGTGATGCCTGTTATTAAAACCGCTTCTGGGTGCGGTAAATAATCATCACTTTGGCGGCAAAATATTTCGATAGGCGCTCCTATTTCATTCAGGTCTTCATCCGTACGGATAGCAGCAAATTGTGCTGGTCTATCCCACGCAGGAGAAGCACCGAAAGTTTCATAGTCGTACCAAACAATTGTATTCATGGTGATAAATCCTTAACAGCTACTTTTATTCTACACAATAATGCAAATGAAATTAGCCCGCGTATTGCCAATAAGGCTTGGCAAGCTTGATTGGATTTTAATGCTACGCTAAGCCAATACTGTTGGTCTTTGCTTGCGACCATTTTACGTCATGCATTGGCTGTGTATTTAAACACAGGTGCTTAAGTTTAATCCTACATACTTAGAATAAATCACAGTCACTTGGGAAACTCTCCCTAGCCAACCAAGAATCATTCACGGTAATTTATGACTTTATAAAAATCATAAACGACTGTTGCAATGACTGTTGACTCAACAACCGAACAAACCTTAAACCAATGGCGTGATCACGCCTTAACCCTAGAAAGCGAAATTAATGAAGTAGTGTTGGGCTTAAAGCCCGCAGTGCG
>CAZCBF010000101.1:0-7108 GCA_964496895.1 uncultured Methylophilaceae bacterium
TAACGCCTACTTGCCCTTGATACTTACCACCGCGGTCTTTGTAGCTGGTTTCACATACATCATGCTCATCGGCTTCAAAGAATAAAACCTGTGCGCAGCCTTCGTTGGCATAGATTTTAGCGGGTAATGGGGTTGTGTTGCTAAATTCTAATGTGACATAACCTTCCCACTCAGGCTCAAAAGGCGTGACGTTAACGATAATGCCACAGCGTGCATAGGTTGATTTGCCTAAACAAACGGTTAAAACGTTGCGTGGAATGCGAAAGTATTCAACCGTACGGGCCAAAGCGAATGAGTTTGGCGGGATGATGCAGTAGTCATCTTCAACTTCTACAAACGAGTTTGGGTCAAAGTTCTTGGGATCAACAATGGTGCTATTCAGGTTGGTAAAGAGTTTAAACTCGCGAGAGCAGCGAATATCATAACCATAGCTAGAGGTGCCGTATGAGACTAAACGCTGACCTGCTTCATCGATTTTGACTTGGTTGGGCTCAAACGGCTCGATCATGCCGTGTTTGTCTGCCATTTCTCTAATCCAACGATCTGATTTGATACTCATGTTTTTATCCCAGTATTTCGGTGATTTTTATAATAAAAAAGCGGAGTTTAAACCCCGCTTTTGAAACTTGCAAATATTGCAGTGGTTTATTGCTTATTCAGGTACTTTATCACCACCTAAGGCAATGCTATAACGCCAGAACTGATCTTCAGATTCAAAGATCACTTTTGATGCTTCTGGGTCGCTGCTGCCAGCAGGGTATTGGTGACAAGGTGTCTTGTCAGCCGCCCATGTTTTAACCACAGGGTCAACTAAGCGCCATTGTGCTTTGGCTTCTGAAATATGCAAGAAGTTAGCATTGTCACCGCGCATTAAGCTGAGCAATAAGGCTTCATAAGCATCCACGGTGTCATCTTGTGGTTGACGGTTGTCGGCATCAAGCTCGATAGAACGCGTTTTCACATCCAAACCAGGCACTTTTGATTGCAGTTCAAGTTTGATGCACTCACGTGGTTGAATACCAATGACCAACCAGTTTTGTTCTTGGCCATCACCAATTTGCATTGGCGCTTTTTTAAACTTGATAGAGATGCGTGTGTCGGCTTCGTGCAAGCGTTTAGCAGTGCGGATGTAGAACGGCACGCCATCCCAACGTGGATTGTCAATGAAGAGTTTCATCGCGGCGTAGGTTTCTACTACGCTGTCACTAGTGCCCACTTCTTCCAAATAGCCCGGCACTGTTTCGCCTTTAACTTCACCAGCGGTGTATTGTGCGCGGAAAGCATGTTTTTCTAACTCGTAGACAGGAATCGGGCGAATTTGTTCAAGCACATCAATCTTGGCTTGGCGAATACCATCAGGTGTTAAGTCTTTTGGCATTTCCATGGTGGCTAATGCAAGTGTTTGTAGTACATGCGATTGAATCATGTCACGTAATGCACCTGTTCCCTCATAAAACTCAGTACGGTCACCCACACCTAACATCTCTGTATTGGTGATTTGTACGTGATCGATATTGTCTTTGTTCCAAAGCGGTTCAAGCACGCTATTGGTAAAGCGTTGTAGCAAGATGTTTTGCAGTGCTGACTTACCAAGGTAGTGGTCAATACGGTAGATCTGGTGTTCTTCTAGGTTTTCTGTCAATTGCGCTTGTAGTGCTTCAGCTGATGGCAAATCAGTGCCAAATGGTTTCTCAACCACCACGCGGCGCCAGTGTTTGTCTTCTTGCGTCAAACCAACTTTTGCGAGTTTCTCGACTACTGTGCCAAAGTCTAATGGGCGGATTGATAAGAAGTACGCGAGATTTTGTGGGAACACGCTCTCATCGCTGAGCATTTCTTTCATTTTTGGGAAGGCTTCATCATCGCCATCTGCATTGGCTTTGTAAAAGTTACGTGCGATAAAGCGTTCAAACACTTTTTCGTCATAGCCGCTTTTAAACTTGGTATCTAGCATTTTTTTAATGCCTTCACGCCAGTCGTCTAGATTAATATCACGGCGACCAACACCTAGGATTTTCATCTCTGGTGGTAAATGGCCTAAGAGGTCTAAACGGAATAAACCAGGGTAAAGCTTAACGCGTGCCAAGTTGCCGGTGGCACCAAATAAAACGAGGGTACAAGGATCAATTTGCGTAGTCATGGTCAACCTTAAAGAGTCTGTGTAGCAGATTGGCGTGGGATTAAGCTAATGTTTAGCACCAATCTATGCGAAAATTCGCGATTAAATTTAAGTCCAATAATATAACAATTATTCGCCAAACTGGCTACTAAACACTGCTTAGTCATGGTGATAAAGGCGCAAAGCAAGTTATAATAACGCCAACAACAAACATCATTGAAAGAACCCGAATGACGCAAAGTACTACCCGCTGGCATGCCTTTGATTCACAAGATGAGATTAACCAAGCTGCATTGCAGCGCATCTTAACAGCCGCTGATGAGGCCATTGCCAAACATGGCAGCTTTATCGTTGTATTAGCAGGTGGTAGCACACCTAAAGCCGTGTATCAGTTGTTGAGTCAGCAAACCGCTGATTGGTCAAAATGGCATGTTTATCATAATGATGACCGCTGTCTACCCGTGGATGATGACGAACGTAACAGTAAGATGGCGCGTGAAGCCTGGCTCAACCATATCAATATCCCAGCAGAGAATATCAATGATATTCCAGCAGAGCTTGGCAATGTTGATGGCGCAAAAGCCTATTCTGAAACACTTAGCGGTGCGCGTACTTTTGATTTGGTCATTTTAGGTTTGGGCGAAGATGGTCACACGGCCAGTTTGTTCCCAGACCACATCGTCAATAATACTGCAGCTGCCGTTCCCGTCTCAAATTCACCTAAACCACCTTCAGACCGTATTACCATCAGTCAAGACCGCTTGTCAGACAATGATGAAGTGATGTTTTTGGTGACCGGTGCAGGTAAGCAAGAAGCAGTGGATAACTGGCGTAAGGGAGTCAAGATTCCCGCCACATTGATTAGTGGTAACAATGGGGTGGATGTTTATACGTTTGGGGTTGAGTTGAATTAAACTCAGTTAAGTTCAAAGTAAAAAGGCGCAGTTAGCGCCTTTTTTTAATATTCATACTTAGCGCTTCTAACCCAAAGGACTTTTTGAATAATGATGTGATGCTTAAAACGCATTCTTAATTCTTTGAATCTTAATTGGGTCAATATGTTTTTCAATTGAGATCGATACCGTTTTCACCGCGGCTGCTACGATAATTCCCGTAAATAATATTCCGATAATTGCGATAAGCGCCGATAGGATTTTTGAGCGTTTTTTGACTGGTCTGATATCGCCATAGCCCACTGTGGTAGCAGTGATGAGTGACCAATAAAGGCCTTCGAATTTATGCCAACCTTCAAGGTGAGTCACGATCTGACCAAGGACGATGATGATAGCAGACAGTAGCGCCAATATTGGCCATAGCAGGTAGATTGACAAGGCAAAGAGGTTTAAGAAAGTGAGGGTGAATTCCATGGAGAGAGGTATCGCCATTTAGGCTGTTGTTGGGATTTTAAACTGATAGCCTGTGAAGTCAACTTTGTACAATACGCTATACATTAGCGGTAAAAAGATCAACGTGATCATGGTGCCGAATAACAAGCCAATCATGATCGAGACGGCCATGCCTTCCCACATTTCACCGCCGGTCAGGTAGAGTGGGATCAAGCCTAAGATGGTGGTGAAGGTCGCCAACAGTATTGGTCTAAAACGTTGTAACGCGGCACCGATGACAGCATCTTGCGGTGATTGTTGATAGATGCTGAGTTCAATCTCAATGCGGTCAATGAGCACAATGGCGTTGTTTATCACAATGCCTGCCAGAGAGATAACGCCTAAAAATGGCATAAAGCCAAAGGGCTCTTTAAAGATTAATAGGCCCACAACTACCCCAATAATGCCAAGCGGAATGGTCATGATTACCATGAGCATTTTTCTGAATGAGTTGAATTGAATGATCAGCAATAAGACGATGATAAAGGCTGAAAGCGGTAGGTATTGCACGACAGAGCCCATGCTTTCGGCTGACTGTTTGGCGTCTCCACCTAATTCATAGCGATAGTCTGCAGGCCAGGTGTTTTGCGTTTTTTCTAGCCACGGGGTGATTTCTGAAATGATGGCAGAGGCGTTGCCAGTCGCGTTCAGTTCGCTTGTGACGTTAACGGTTCTAACTAAATCGAGGCGTTTAATTTTGGCATATTGCCACTGTGGTTTGATGTCGGCCACTTGTAATAAGGGTACGCTTTTGCCAGATGATTGGGCGTAGATATTAAGTGTCTCGAGTGAGGCTAGGCTTTGTTGTTGGCCCGACTCACTGCGCATAATGATTGGGATCGATTTATTGTCTTCGCGGTACTCGCCAGTTTGAAAGCCATCTAACACGGTTTTGAGAGAGGTGGCGATGTCTTGGCTGGATAAGCCTGCTGCCTGCGCTCTATTTTGGTCAATTTGAATCAAGAATTTTTTACTTTTGGGGCCCCAGTCGTCTTTGATGTTTTTGGTGCCGCTGATGCCTAATAGCCTTAATTTAATCGACTCGGCAATGTTAGCTAGTTCGTCTGGATTATCACCTGATACTTTGATCTCAACTGGCGTACCACCGCCGCCAGAGCCAAGAGCGCCAACTTTTACTTCGGCATTGCTGAGGTTTAAAAAGCTATAGTGATCGAGTTTTTCGATCATTGCGTTATTCACCGCGAAGGATGAAGTGTTAATTAATATATGCGCATAACTTGAGTCTGCTTCATCCTGTGAATAACCTAAGTCGTATGACTCTGGCCCCTGCCCAATATAAGCAGACCAATCGACAATGCCCATAGGTCTATCGGCATTTACTTGTAATTCTTCTTGCATGTAATGCTCTAATTGTTTGACGACTTCGGTCGTGGTTTCGATTTTAGTGCCTAGTGGCAGGCTGACATCCACAGTAATCATATTGCGATCACTATCGGGGAAGAATAAAAATTGAATATAGCCAAAGCCATACAAAGAGCTAAAGAATACGGCAAAAATAGCGACCAGTACTTTGCGCTTGTGATTCAGCGCATGGTGAATCAAGGATTGGTAGAAGGATTTTAGTTTTAAAATCACGCGATCCACCAAGCTGAGGTTGTCAGCATCCGCAGGGTCTATCTTAAGGAATAAATAGCAAAACAGCGTGATAACAGATAGCGCGATTAGCCATGAAGAGAGCAGAGCAATCGTGATCACCACAAAGATTGGCCCGACAATATCCCCCATAGAAGTTGGTGAAAGGTAGAAGGCCAAAAAGGCTGCTGAAGTGGTTAAGGTAGAGATCAATAACGGTAAAAACAGCTCAGAAGCGGCTTCAATAGCGGCTGTGTTGGCTTGGATGCCTTGTTCCATTTTAACCATAATGGTTTCGGCCACAACGATAGCATTATCCACCAGCATACCTAATGCCATAATCAGGGCGGCAAGGGTTACTTGATTGAGGCCAATCTTGAGGACACCCATGATTAACAGAGTCATGATGGTAACAATTGGAATCAGGCTGGCGATTACAAAGCCTGTGCGTAAGCCTAAGAACAACAACATGACCAGCAAAACGATACTGATGGATTGGAGTAAGTTGATGACAAAGTCGTTGATTTTGTTATCGATGTAATCGTCCAGCGAAGACACGCGTGAAAGCTCCATCCCCACTGGCATGCGAGCTTGCCAGTGTTTAACCACTTGATCGACTTTTTGGCCCATCGCGATGATGTTGGCATTTTTTTTGAGATTAATGTGTAGTGAAACCCCTGTTTTGCCATTGATGCGCACAATTTGTTTGGGTGGGTCGATGTAGGCTTTGCGCACTGTTGTCATGTCACCCAGTTCAATCAGTTGGCTGCCACCATTGATCGGGACCAGCATGGTTTTAATGTCTTCAACCGAATTAAAGTTACCCGTTGGTTCTAGAATAATACGTTCATCGCCAATGACCACTGAGCCCCCGGTGCTGAGAATATTGGTCGAGGCAATCATATTTTGTAACTGACTCGCAGAAAGGCCGTACTCTTTTAAGCGCGCATTATCAAACTCAACAAAAACACGCTCATCCTGCAGGCCGCCTAGTGAGACTTTTGCTGCTTCGGGGATTTTGATAAGCGCATCTCTAATGTCATCGGCATAGTCTTTAACCTCTGCATAACTAAAGCCATCAGAGGTGATGCCTACTACGATGCCATAAACATCTCCGATGCCGTCATCATTTAACTTTGGATTAACTTCATTCGGTAAGCCTTTGATTGAATTTAACTTTCGTCGCAGCCTGTCCCAGACACTTTGTATAGTATCGGGGGGCACTTCATCTTTGAGTGTGACCGTGACTACGGATAATCCCGTGCGTGAGGTGCTGCTGACTTCTTTAAGTTCTGGCAACTCTTGTGCGATTTTTTCAATTTTATCAGTGACGAGTAATTCAACACGTGTAGGGCTGGCCCCTGGGAACTCGCTGACAATTGAAGCCGCGCGCACAGTAAAAGGCGGCATGCTGTCGCGTGAGAGTGAAAAATACATACTCACCCCCATGGCAATGATACTGATGAGCACCATCAGTGTGATTCTGCTTTTTTCGATCGAGAGTTGCGCTAAATTCATGGCGTAGATACCGCTTGGCCATTGAGCAATGTTTGTAAGCCTGCCACTGCAATCTGGTCTCCAGCAGATAAGCCTGAACTAATTTCAAAGCCATTGGCACTGAGTTTGCCTATTGTCACCACTGTTTTTTCGACTATGGTTTGCTCGCCTTTATCCACTAGTTTAAACACAAACTGTCCATTGGCATCTTCACCAACCGCCTGCGTAGGCGCGATGAGTTTTTGTTGCGGAGTTGCTGCTTGCGAAAAGTTAAACCACACATTGGCTGACATACCGC
Organism: uncultured Methylophilaceae bacterium; assembly: GCA_964496895.1. Taxonomy (GTDB): domain Bacteria; phylum Pseudomonadota; class Gammaproteobacteria; order Burkholderiales; family Methylophilaceae; genus Methylotenera. The sequence goes on from CAZCBF010000101.1 coordinate 6,893, forward strand.
TTTTGATGGTTTCATTCGGTACCGTAAGCGCAACGGTCACTGGGTAGGTCGCGTTGGCATTGTCTAGGGCAGGGGAGACTTCGCTCACCTTGCCTTTGAATTGCACGCCACTAATCGAAGGAAAGCTCACATCCACAGCCATGTTTTGTGTCACTAGATTGATGACCGATTCAGGCAAACCTAGAACGACTTCCATTTCTTTACCTGCATTGAGCG
>CAZCBF010000102.1:0-6926 GCA_964496895.1 uncultured Methylophilaceae bacterium
ACCATGAGCAGTTTAAAAAAGTGATGCACACAAAATAGTTTGTTGTTGCTATTTAGAGCATGTTGGGGTGTGCTTTGTTGCTTGGCACGGTGATAATTACTATTGCGCATAAAAAATTTAACATGGTAAATAATGAAACTATTTTGGGAGATTGAGTGCATCACAAAACGAGTTGATTCATTAATGGGTTAATGGGCTCTGTTTACATCTGTGTTAGACGTTGCAACATTTCATCAGAGGTTGTAATCGCCTTGCTGTTGATCTCATACGCGCGTTGCGTTTGAATCATATTGACCAGCTCTTCAACCACACTGACGTTAGAAGTTTCGACATAACCCTGGGTTAAAAAGCCAGCGCCATTGGTACCCGGTGCATTGGTATTGGCGGTGCCTGATGCAGAGGTTTCAGCATAGAGGTTTTCACCTTTGGCTTGCAGGCCGGCAGTATTGATAAAGGTCGCCATTTGAATTGAGCCAACTTGTGTTGGTGCTGTTTCACCCGCAGCTTGTACTGATACCGTGCCATCTCTACCTACTGTAATGGTCTCTGCATCGGCAGGGATCGTAATCGCAGGTTGGAGAGGGAAGCCACTAGAAGTCACCATTTGGCCTTGATTGTCTACTTGGAAAGCACCATCTCTTGTATAAGCAGTCGTGCCGTCTGGCATGAGTACTTGAAAAAAGCCTTTGCCCTGAATAGCAATGTCTTTGTCATTACCCGTTTGTTGTAGATTACCTTGCGTATGGATTTTTTCAGTGGCAACAGGGCGTACACCAGTACCTAATTGTAGGCCAGAGGGTAGTTGAGTTTGTTGCGAAGATTGTGCGCCAGGTTGTCTGATTGTTTGATACAGCAAGTCTTCAAATACCGCACGTGATCGTTTAAAACCATTTGAGCTGACATTCGCCAGGTTGTTGGCAATGACGTCCATTTGCGTTTGTTGCGCATCTAAACCTGTTTTTGATATCCATAGCGAACGAATCATAATTTTGTTCCTTTTAGTTTTCGTTTTCATCGAGGGTGCTATTGATCTGCACCTTTCGAAAACCTTGCATTTATCTTATACCCAAAGGCATTAAGTTAAACTCAGAAGCTGGCTGGCTTTGTTTGCGTTATTCTCTGCGTTTTCCAGAATCTTCATTTGTGTTTCAAATTGTCGTGCCAAACTAATCATGCTGACCATAGACTCAACAACATTGACATTGCTACTCTCAAGCGCGCTGCTCACCACGACCACATTGGCATCGACAGGCGCAGCTGAGCCATCTTTCGTCTCAAACAAACCATCATCACCACGCTTCAGGTTTTCTTCATCGGGGTTAACGAGTTTTAGTCGGCCTAGAATATTACTCGGCCCCGGTGTTGAGCCATCAGCGGTGGCTGAGACCGTGCCATCTTTTGCAATGGATATGGTGTTATCTGGCGGAATGCTGATGGGCCCACCATCACCCATGATGGTTAGGCCGGTAGAGGTTTGTAGTAAACCGTTTTGATTGATTTGCAATGAGCCGTTGCGGGTATAACCCTCTGAGCCATTTTGGCGTTGCACCACTAACCAGCCTTTACTCTGGATGGCAACATCAAGATCGCGCCCAGTGGTTTGGATTACACCGGCTTTGAAGTCATTGCCAACGGTGTTGTCCACGACAAACGCACGCGTACCCAAGCCTTCACTGATCACAGGTACAGCGCGAAATGAGTCGATTTGTGACTTGAAGCCAGTAGATGTGACATTTGCCAGATTGTGCGCCACAGTCTCTTGTTGTTTTAAGATATGTTTGGCGCCACTCATGGCGGTATAGATCATTCTATCCATGACTTAAGCTACCCTTAATTAACGAAGGTTAACGATGGTTTGCAAGAGTTGATCTTGCGTTTTAATCGTTTGTGCATTGGCTTGGTAAGATCGCTGTGCAGTAATCATATTCACCAACTCTTCTGTTAGGTTAACGTTTGAGTTTTCTTGGCTGTTAGATTGCAAAGTACCAAATTGACCTGTACCAGGGTCACCTAGCAATGGTTGACCAGAAGCATTGGTTTCAGTCCATGCATTGCCACCAATCGGTTCCAAGCCGTTTGTATTAATAAAGTTTGCTAGTGCCACTTGGCCTAACACACGCGATTGACCATTGGTATATCGGCCGGAGATCACACCATCTTCACCCGTATTAAAGGTAGATAGCTGACCAGAGGTGTAGCCATCTTGTAAGTTTTCATTCACACTAAATGGGGCACCAAATTGCGTTGTTTCGGATAACGCTAGATTAATATTCAATGGCGCCGCATCAGCATTGGCTGGAGTGAAACCAACTGTTAATGGATCTGGAACTGTAGTTGGTAGGATGCCAGTACCGTTTACTGGGAAAGTTAAGGTGCCGTTAGGTGTTGTGCCAGTGTAAGTTGGATTGCCATTTTCAGTGACAAAGACACTCCATTGGTTAGGCGCGGTTTTTAAATAAAAATTTTGCAAATTGTGAGCATTGCCCAAACTATCAAAGACAGAGATCGCTGTTGTGCTGTGATAAGTCTTTGGATCGTTCGAGTCGAAATCTGTATTCAGTAGCGCTGTTTCTCTAGAATCTAAGTTAACCTTTGTACTAATTTCAGTTGTTGCCGCTGGGACTAAGTCAGAAGCATCCACTTGTAATTCGGCTGGCGAGCCTTTTTGCAAATCACCATCGATATTGGCATCAAAACCGGTTAAACGTCTTTCTTGAGCATCGACAATAAACCCTTCTTTATCCAGTTGGAACTGGCCATTACGGGTATAAGACACCGCTTCATCTTCTGACATTCTAAAGAAGCCATTACCAGAGATTGAAATATCTAGCGAATTACTCGTGCTAGTAATGTCACCTTGTGAGAATCTTTGATTAATCGCAGAAACCGATGTACCAATCCCCAGTTTGTTGGCATAAACGTCTGCAAACTGTGCGCGTGCCTGTTTGAAGCCTACCGTACCTGAGTTGGAAATATTATTACCAATCACGGTGAGTGCTTGTGCTTGTGCGTTTAAGCCGCTTAGTCCTTGTTGAAAGCTCATAATTTACTCCTATGTTTACTGGGGTTGATCGTTGTACTGGTCTGAAAATACCGGTTTAAAAAATTTCTTTTACGTCGTCGGTGCTCACACTGTTTTGGTTGCTCAAGTTGAGCAATACGCCACTAGCATCAGTGGAAACACTGGTCACCGCTGCAAAGGCTAGTGGTGAGGAGCTAACGTCTGCCGAAGCTAGTTTTGCAGTTGTGTTAAAGGTGTAATTGCCTGCAGGCGCAGCGCTGCCATCATCCAAGGTGCCGTCCCATTGGACTGTGTTTACCCCTGCGAGTACATTGTTATCTTCTAATGTTTTGATGACATTGCCGCCAACGTCTTTTATCTCAATGGCCACCTCGCTAGCATCTGTGCTGAGTTCATAGCCAAAAAAGCTACCTGAGCCAGTATTGGTTAGCGCATCACCTGGCACGAGTACATTGTGGCCAATCATGCTCGCTGCTTGATAAGACTGGCCTGCTTGTAGGCTGCTTATCATAGAACCCATGGTGTCATTGAGCTTATCAATGCCTGTGACGGTAGAGAGTTGCGCCATCTGGCTGGTGACTTCTGCATTTTCCATTGGGTTTAATGGGTCTTGGTTTTTCATCTGCTCTACTAGTAGCTTAAGAAATCGGTCCTCTGTTTCTTGTGCGGCGGATGCCTCAGCTCTACCAGAGCCATTAACTGAGTTAAGCAAGCTTTGTGATATGTTGTTGGATGGATCTACGGCCATGGTCGTTCCTTATATAATGCAGACTAAATTAATTAGGCTATCTTTAAATTGAGCCTTATTTATTGACCAATGGTCAGTGTTTTACGCAACATCGTCTTGGCTGAGTTCATGGTTTCGACATTGTTTTGGTAGGCTCTTGACGCTGAAATCATGTTGACCATTTCTTCTGTGACATTGACATTAGGCATGGTGACATAACCTTTTTCATCCGCGAGGGGATGTTTGGGGTCATAAATAATCTTAGGTGGATTAGGGTCTTCAACCACTTGCGCCACTTGTACGCCTTGTGCTTTTTGTGCGCCAACGTCGATTGGTTTGAACACAACCTGCTTTGCCTTGTAGGGTGTGCCATTTGCACTTGTTGCGCTGTCAGCATTGGCTAAATTACTGGCGACTGCATTTAAGCGTTGTGATTGGGCGCTCATTGCAGAGCCAGAAATTTTAAATACATTAAATAAAGACATTGCTATTCCTTCACTTCACTCAGTGTTTATTGCCCTTGAATGGCGGTCATCATCGATTTGATTAAGCCATTCATTTTTAAAATACTTGCTTCATAACGAATCGCATTATCTGCAAATTGATTACGTTCTACATCCATGTCCACCGTATTGCCATCTACACTGCCTTGTCGAATAGGGCGGTAGAGTAGTTCGTTGTCAAATGTGTTAAACAAGTTTTGCGCACCTGTCTGACCTGATATATGGCGGTCTGATGTTTTATTCAGATTACCCGCTAACTTTAACTGCTGTGGCATGATGCTTTGGCTATCAGAATTTGATGATTGCGATTTAACTTCTTGCATCATTTCCTTGAAATCGATATCACGTGCTTTGTAGCCAGGTGTATCAGCATTGGCAATATTGGCCGCTAAGATTTCTTGACGTTGTGAGCGCATTTTGAGTGCTTGCGCGTGAAAGTCAAAAAGTCCATCTAATTTATTTAACATAGCAATCGGTCTTATCTACTAGGGTTTGTGAATATTAATAATTAAAGCTTTTCTCAAAACAACCGATACTTTTGGTAGGCAGTCACTCTGGAATTCATTAACGTTTATTCTAGGCTTAGAGGCCTGATTGCATTGTATGAAGTAAAGGGATAAAGCGAGTCTTACTTAAATCTTTACCCCTACACAGATTCAGTAAACTATTACCTGTAAAAATGACGCTTGAGAGCCCTGCATTTGACTAGTCTTATCAAGGTGGGGCACGCAAAATATTAAGGTAATGAAGATGCGATATATTAATCGACACATAATGCATTCAAACTGGATAACAAAGGTGGCTTCTGTATTAAGCTTGATTGCATGCGCGCAAATGACTGCGCAGGCTAATGCAGCAGGGCAATACCAATCTATTGAGGCGATAAAAGCTTCGGTAAAGCAGTTTTTAGATCAGAAAGCCGTCGGTATGCCTGGTCAAACTACAGTAGAAGTTGGTGCGATTGACCCTTATTTGAGGTTGGCACATTGTGATCACTTGCAGCCTTTTATGCCAAACGGCAGCAGGGCATGGGGTAAAACCAGTGTGGGTGTCAGGTGTGCAAGCCAAAGTAAATGGACGATTTATGTTCAGGCGCAAGTGCAAGTGCAGGGTAACTATGTGGTGACTTCTGGGCCTTTGCATCAGGGTAAAGTAGTCACTGCTGAGGATTTGGCAACCGTCACTGGTGATTTAACCAGGATGCCTGCTGGAGTTTTTAGCCATGCTCAAGAGGCTATTGGCCGTATTGTTAAGATGTCGATCCCTGCAGGCGCAACCTTGCGCGAGAGTAATTTGAAGATTGCGCCTGTGGTACAGCGCGGTCAGACGGTCGTCGTGACAAGTGCGGGTAAAGGGTTTAAAGTGGCTGCCGAAGGTAAAGCTTTAGGCAATGCGATTGTTGGTCAAGTGGTACAGGTGAAGGTATCGAGTGGCCAGGTGATTGCAGGTATTGCTAAGCCTGGTGGTGAAATAGAAGTTAAATTTTAAATAAAAGACTAAATAAAATTAAAGAAGCAAAAAAAGCTGTCGTAATCATTTGTGATAATGTCTAAATGACAGTTTTCAACCAATCAAAAAGGAACGGATCGTGAAAATTAATGACCCTAGAGCCAACGGTGCAAGTTTAGGCTTAGATAAAGCGTTAAACGATAATAAGGTTAATCAGCAGGCTAAAGTCAATGACCAAAAGTCAAGCAATAGCACTAGTGCACCTAATAGCGATAACGTGACAATCTCGTCAACGGCACAACAGCTTAAAAGCATTGAGTCAAACATGAGCACATCACAAGTTTTTGATGCAGAAAAAGTCAATGCCATTAAGTCAGCGATAGCCAATGGTGAATTTAAAGTGAATACCGAGAAAGTGGCGGATGGTTTGATTGCATCAGTCAAAGACATGCTCGGTAAATAAATGATTTAGCAAGATTTGATTTGAGAATACTATGAGAGCAACGATTTCATTCGAAGAAGATAACCGTTTAGTGGTCGAGTTGATCGACTTGTTGATGCGCGAACAGAAAGGTCTGCTCTCTAATCAAATTAGCGAGATCGAAAAAATTGTCCAATTAAAATCAGGACTATTACAAAAAATTAATCATGTGGCAAAAAATCGCTACGCAGCACTAGCGGAAAAAAACTTTGAACCCAATGAAAATGGCATGCTGAATTGGGTTGTGAGTCTATCGAACCAAGTGATCAAAGATAACTGGGATGACTTTCAAAAGAACCTTGCTCAAGCCAAAGAATTAAACCGTTTAAATGGCGAGCTAATCAATCGCCACTTTAGTCGCAACCAACAAATGCTCACCCATTTGCGCAAAGCCTTTCAGCCGAATGAAACTTATGGTAAGAATGGGCAGTCGCAATCTTCTAATGTAAAATCTACTAGCGTTACAGCTTAGCTACGCATCTGCCATCAGCGTAAATATAGTTTTATATCTATATGGCATGACCATAATTAGTCCCCTAAGTACTGATCAATCCAAAATGCTGCTATCTATCTTTTAGTTATATACTCAAGTTTGCATCTGCGAGCTTTGCTAAGTCTTAATTTTTACCATTTTCATGGGTGTTAAGACTACTGTAAGTGTTTGAATTGCAATTCAATTAATCATGTTTTACAATAGGTCAACTTATGTTGTTGTCGAAATTTCGACAGAGTTGACGGTTATTA
>CAZCBF010000103.1:0-2614 GCA_964496895.1 uncultured Methylophilaceae bacterium
ATGAGTATTATTGCGCGTACTGCAGGTATTGGCCGTACTGTCGAAGAGTTGCAATGGGATTTAAATTATCTGACTCAGCTTTGGACTGCGATTGATGATGCCTCAAGCATGCAGGCAGGCGCCTATTTAATCTATCAAGAAGGTAGCTTAGTGATCCGTGCTATACGCGATTACTTCAGTGCTGATATTGGCGAAATCTTAATTGATACGCCAGACATTCACGAACAAGCGGTGCAGTTTATGGCCCATGTGATGCCTGACAATGTCAAACGCGTGAAACTATACGAAGATGGCATCCCCCTCTTCACACGTTTTCAAATCGAACATCAAATTGAATCCGCTTTTGCGCGTGAGGTTCGCCTGCCTTCTGGTGGCGCGATTGTAATTGACCATACTGAAGCACTGGTCTCTATTGACGTTAACTCCGGCAAAGCGACGCGTGGTAGTGATATTGAACACACCGCCTTTAATACCAATATTGAAGCGGCCGAAGAAGTTGCACGACAATTACGCTTAAGAGATTTGGGTGGTCTAGTTGTCATTGACTTTATCGACATGGAAAACTCACGCAATCAGCGCGAAGTGGAAAATGCGATTAAAGATGCGCTACATGCCGATCGTGCACGCGTGCAAACCAGCAAGATTTCGCGCTTTGGCTTGATGGAATTATCTCGCCAGCGTTTACGCCCGAGCATTGGTGAAGCTAACCATATTCCTTGCCCACGTTGTCACGGTATTGGTCATATTCGCGGTATCGAATCAACTGCATTACATATTCTACGCATCGTGCAAGAAGACGCGATGAAAGAAAACAGTGCAATTGTTCAAGTACAAATGCCTGTTGAAGTGGCGACATTCTTACTCAATGAAAAACGTGCCGAAATTCATAAAATCGAATCTCGCATGGGTGTAGAGGTCGTCTTGATACCTAATACACATCTTGAAACGCCGAACTACGCAATATCACGTATCCGCCATGATGACATCAATGAAGACAACTCACGTGCGAGCTACAAACAAGTAGAACTACCTACTGAAGAGTCACATATAACGAGCAAAGAAGAAGAGGCAAAAGCAGAAAGACCAGAGGCGGCGGTAAAAGGCATTACCCCTACAGCCCCTGCGCCTGAAACAACACAAAACCTACGCGCTGAAGATAAGCCGAAAGACAACTTTATCTCACGCATTAGAAAACTCTTAGGTGGCCTGACACTCGGTACAAAAATCGAAGAAGAGGTGGTTGTAGAAGAAACGGTAACAGAGAAACCTAAGCGCCCAAATAATCGACAGGAAAATCGTGGACGTAACCGCAATCGCAATCGAAACCGTAGTGAGAAAAAAGGTAACGACCAAGCGAACCGAGATCAAAATCGCGAGCAAAATAAAGACAAACAAACCTCAGCGAAAGACGATAGCAAACAAGCTGATAACAAGCAAAACAAAAACAATCGCAGGAACAATAAAAACAAACCACAAGAAGGCAATAAAGAAGCAAAAATCAACCGCAATAACCGCAACAACCGCCGTAATAAAAAACCGCAAAACGCTGAAGAAAATACAGATAGCCGCGCCTTTATCCCTAATGAAGAGATCGAGAACAAGTCTGACAAGTCGGTGAAAGAGATTACCAATACGGCTGTTGCAGCAGCTCCTGCAACACAGGCAAAAGCTGATGCGTCTACAAGCAAAATGGATGCTGCACCAGATGAGAAGGTAGAAACCACTACTGAGACGGCTGATACCCCAACTGAGGGCAAAGCCAAGAAAAAACCTACTCGTAAACGTGCGCCAAGAAAAACAGCTAGGAAAAAGGCTGAAGAAACACAGGGTGAAGTAACAGCAAAAGATGCCGCTAGTGCTGAGCCAGTTGAAGCCACTGCTTCAAAAGGTGAAGAGACACAACAGTCAGCTGAAGTAGAGACCTCTGAAAATGCGAAAAAACCTACTCGTAAACGTGCACCAAGAAAAACAACCAAGAAAGCTGAAGCTGAGAAAAGCAGTGCAAAGTCTGCACAAACAGATGACAGTCTGACAATGGTTGAAACAAAAGCTAAACCTGAAAGGAAAACACGCAAATCTACAACGACTAAGGCCAAGGCTGCAGTAAAAGATACTGCCACTGAAGCAAAAGCGGAAGTTGCAAAGACACCTCAGGCGACTAAAAAAGCAGCTGAGAAAAAGCCTGCGGCTAAACGCAAGCCGCGTAAGAAGGTAGCTGCGACAGGCATAGAGTCTGTCGGCTTAAAACTCATTGAGACTTCTTCTAGTAAAGCCACTACTAATACCACAAGAGCATCTGTAACCACTAGTGAGAAAAAGCCTAAGAGAGTTGCTGCATGGCAAAAACGTACCGCAGCTGATAATCGTGCGGCAGCTGACGAACTTGTCATGGTAGAAACCGATAAGAAGTAAATTACCGTGCTTATCAAAAAAGCCCAGTGAACACTGGGCTTTTTTGATGTTTGCAATTAATTGAGCAGTTTTAATTGCGTATCATTTGACCGAGGGCATAACCAATCATGGCACACACTAAAGCGCCCAAGACATGACTAACCGTATGCAAGCTAAACCATAGATAATCTTGCTTATGTAACAACTGCAGGCTTTCATTCGT
>CAZCBF010000103.1:2624-6723 GCA_964496895.1 uncultured Methylophilaceae bacterium
CATGTTCCCATCTTGAAATAATTGAAACGTTTCATTCGTAAAAGTTGAAAAAGTGGTTAAACCCCCCATAAATCCAGTCGTTACGAATAGTCTCATCGTCACCGACTCAAACCAACCTGCACTGAGCAATGCTAAAGTGAGACCTGCGAGTAAACCACCAATCATATTCACAATGAGCGTCCCTAACGGTAGTTGCGGAAACACATGATTAAACCCTGTTGCAAATAGCCAGCGAATGGTTGCGCCGATGGAAGCGCCTGCACTTATCGCAAGTATTGCATTTAAACCTATATTCATACTAACTCCTAATGTAATATTCAGCTTAAGTCTGCTATCTTTTATTCACAAATGCAAGTCGATGCATGGCTTTTACACTTTGATAACAAATAAAAATACCTCAGCATGAAAATACTCTTTGTTACCTCTGAAGTTTTTCCACTCATTAAAACAGGTGGCCTTGGTGATGTAAGCGGCTCATTACCCGCAGCGTTAAAAGCCAAAGATCTCGATATCCGTATTTTGGTCCCTGGCTACCCTGCTGTTTTATCTCAGGTTCAAGAGACAAAAACGGTTGCCAAGATCTCAAATCTACCGATGATTGGCGAAGCCAGTTTATTGCAAAGCACAATACCAGAAACAGGTGTTCGGCTATACATACTAAAGGCCCCTGGTCTTTACGAGCGTGATGGTGGGCCTTATATCGATACGCATGGCTACGAATGGCACGACAATGGTGTGCGCTTTGGTATCCTGTCGCGTGTTGCTGCACTCATTGGCAAATCCAACATGCCATTATTAGACTGGCAGCCAGATTTAGTACATTGTAATGATTGGCAAACAGGTTTAACCCCTGCCTATATGAAGCTCGTGGATCACAGCAAGACCAAATCCATGATTAGTTTACATAATATGGCCTTTCAAGGTTGCTTCCCTGAAAACTTACTCACCAACCTTGGCCTGCCGTCATCACACTTTGTCATGGAAGGGCTTGAGTATCATGGACAGCTCTCATTTTTGAAAGCGGGGATATTTTACAGTGATGCCATTTCGACAGTCAGTCCAAAGTACGCACAAGAGATACAAACACCAGCCTTTGGCTTTGGCTTAGAGGGCTTACTCGCCAAGCGTCATCATGAGATCACAGGGATTTTAAACGGGATAGAAACCAATGTCTGGAGTCCTGCTAATGATATGCACATTGCTAGCCACTATACGCCCAAGACACTCAACAAAAAAGCTGTCGTTAAAGCTGACTTACAAAAGAAACTCTCGCTAGCAGCGAAGCCAGATGCACCTCTATTCGGTATAGTCAGCCGTTTAACGTATCAAAAAGGCTTAGACTTACTATTACCGCATTTGCAAAGTCTCTTAGATCGAGGTTGTCAATTAGCGCTGTTGGGTTCAGGGGATAAAACCCTAGAAAAAGCCTTCTACGACATTGGACAAGCCAACCCAGGCAAGGCAGCCGTCACGATCGGCTACAACGAGCCTTTATCACACCAAATCATGGCTGGTGTCGATATGTTTATCATGCCCTCTCGCTTTGAGCCCTGTGGACTCAATCAACTCTACGGCTTAGCTTATGGCACGCCGCCTATTGTGAATGCCACCGGTGGCTTGGCAGACTCTGTCACAGATGTTAATCAACACACGCTTAACAACCATACTGGCAATGGGTTTGTGATGTCAGAGTGCTCGACAGAAGGCTTATACAGTGCAATTGAGCAAGGTTTACACTATTATCAAAACAAACCAAGGCTATGGCGCAAGATACAAAAAAACGGCATGCAATTGCCGCTAGGTTGGGATGAAAGTGCCAATACTTACGCGGCTTTATATGCCGCGATTATTGAAACTGATTGAAGTTAATAAGAGGTGTGGAACAACTTGGCACGCTATATGCTTTAGTTAAATTAGGCTTTTCTCCAAAGCTAGTTTCTCCTCCCTCTGGGCGCCTTTGCTAAGGCGTCCTTTTTTTGTGCGCAATAATGGGTATTAGGCAATAATGAAGTGTTCTCTATAGTACTTTAGTTCATCAATCGACTCATAGATATCGGCTAAGGCTTCGTGTTTTCCATGCTTTTTAAAGCCGTTGTAAATACTGGGTTTCCAGCGTCTAGCCAGCTCTTTAAATACGCTAACATCAAGGTTACGATAATGAAAAAAATCTTCTAATTCAGGCATATAGCGCGCCATAAAGCGTCTATCCTGGCATATAGAGTTACCACACATTGGAGACTTTCCTGCTGGCACAAACTGTTCAAAAAATGCTTTCATCTCTATGGTTGCTTGCGCCTCGTTTGTGCTGGAAGCTTTTACTTTATCAATCAAACCTGACCGTCCATGCGTGCTTGTATTCCAATCATCCATCCCATCCAATATTGCATCACTTTGGTGCACGACTAATACTGGTGACTCGCCGAGTACATTGAGTTCTGAATCAGTGATCACAGCAGCCAATTCAATAATTTTGTCGTTATCTGGATCAAGACCTGTCATTTCCATGTCCAGCCAGATCAGGTTGTTCGGATGTTTAACATCGTTATTGTTTAGGTCTACTTCAGTTGATTGCATCATGATTTCCATTAAAATAGCGCTTGGCTTGGTGTTATAGTGAACATTGCTGAATAAAATGCTTCACAATAATACTATATTCTAAAATTATTAATTGAGTTAACTAATGTCATTTGCACTCACAGTTATATTTATCATATTGGTTGTTGCAACCACAGTTATTCGCCTATGGCTAGCATCGCGTCATATTCAACATGTGCAGCAACACCGCACTGCCGTTCCAGAAGCCTTTGCAGACACCATCTCGCTAAGTGCGCACCAAAAAGCAGCAGACTATACCAAGGCAAAATCGCAATTAGGGCTGGCTGATATGATTGTGTCTACGATTATCTTGCTGATCATCACAGTAGGCGGTGGTCTGCAATGGATTGATATGCAATGGCGTGAAGTTTTACCTGACCAAACTATCCTACGTGGCGCATTGGTGATTGTAAGCACTTTACTATTGAGTAGCCTCGTGGATATTCCTTTTAGCTACTATCAAAAATTTACAGTCGACGAACGTTTTGGATTTAACAAGATGTCTCCAAAAATGTTCTTTACTGATTTGGTTAAACAAACCTTTGTATCATTACTTATTGGTGGGCCAGTGTTATTCGTGGCACTTTGGTTGATGCAAAGTGCTGGTGAGTACTGGTGGCTATACCTTTGGGTATTCTTCACTGGCTTTAACTTATTGATGTTTGCCATCTACCCGACCTATATCGCACCATTATTCAATAAATTTACGCCATTAGAAGACATGTCGCTAAAATCACGCATTGAGACGTTGCTAACGAAGTGTGGCTTTAAGTCTCAAGGCCTTTTTGTGATGGATGGCTCTGCACGCAGCAGCCATGGCAATGCCTACTTTACTGGCTTTGGATCATCCAAGCGTGTGGTGTTCTTTGATACCTTATTAGAACGCTTGGATGAAAATGAAATTGAAGCAGTGCTCGCCCATGAACTCGGCCACTTTAAACACAACCATGTCACTAAACGCATGGTGATGATGTTTGCGATGAGCTTTGTAGGCTTGGCAATTTTGGGTTGGCTCATCAACCAACCTTGGTTTTACAATGGTTTAGGGGTGACTGAGCCTAGCAACTACACTGCACTCATTTTGTTTATGATTGTGTCGCCTGTGTTTACTTTCTTCCTAGGCCCATTAATGGCTTATTACTCACGTCAAAATGAGTTTGAGGCCGATGACTATGCAGCAAAAAACAGCCGTGCACAATGGCTGGTTGAAGCCCTAGTAAAGCTCTATCGCGACAATGCATCGACATTAACACCTGACCCGTTACACTCAGCGTTTTATGACTCACATCCGCCTGCCAGTGTGCGAATTAATAAGCTCAGCACCTACCTGAACTAATCGCTGGTAGCGTTGTATACATGCTAATTTACTATTTTACTTTGAGTCACGCTTGTCTAAGAACCCAGTCATAAACACTGCCCTCATTAAGGGGGCAGTCGTTGCGGCTTATGGCAAGCGTTATCTGGTCAAACTTGATGAGAGCAACCATCATACTGACATGATTAG
>CAZCBF010000104.1:0-6717 GCA_964496895.1 uncultured Methylophilaceae bacterium
AATGTATTTCGATGACCTTACTGGGTGATCCCGAAAGTCACGATCTAAATGACCCCTATTTTGAATACCAAGGCGACGTACTCTTTATTATGGGCCGCATCCCGCGCTTAGCCACCGACTCTGGCTGGTCTGCTAACCAAATCGGTGCTGTCGCTTGGTCAAATGTACGCAATTATGTGTTATTCGATAGCCTGGCGGAATACGAACGAGCAGTGGCTATTTCAGAAACCTATGACCCAGAATACGAAGAAGTTGTGAATTAAATTTGCGACTAATCCAGCCAAGAAAACTTAGTCTGGATACCAAAAAATAAAATGTGATTACTGATATTCGCTTTGCCGCCTGTTCGATTCACATATTGATTCTGATAGCCTACTTCATAAGCTAAATTCGGATTGACCCGGTAATTGAGCCCCATAAACAAACGGTTCTGATTAAAGCCAGACTGTGGGCCAGCCTCTGCATCATTTAAATTAACAAACACCTCTTCATTCACGGCTAAAGAAAGTTTGGGGTGCCAATCTTTGAGCGGATACACCAAACGTGCAAAGTAACGAAAGCGATAGGCTGTATCATCCACGCCATCCAAATCTCGCTGCTCAAATCGTAAGCGATGCGCAAACACACCTTTAGTCAAAGGCTGCTTGATAAAGAGTTCTTGAAAAGAACGGTGCTCCACTTTCTTAGGATCATAGCTTGGGATATTGGCTAAGCCTTGATACAGGCCAACATTTTTAGTGAGCTGATAGCCAAGTGCACCACGCATCAACAACATGTCTAGCTGACCATTGTCTCCACCACTAATATCGTTAATGGTAAAACGCGGCTGAATATCGACAAAACCGCGCCAATGTTCGCTCAACGTTAAACGGGTGAGTGACATTGTCCAAAGACTGCTGCGAGACGCTGTGTCTGAAGCAATACACTTAAAGGGTAATAGTATTAATAATATTACTGTCCATTTCAACTGCACTTGTATCATCTCCACTGTCTACAACTTTATTTTGTCCATCGTTATCTCATCCATTTTATGAGCGACTGCATAACAGAAAGGCCGCTGATCGCGGCCTTTCTGTTATTAATGAGAAAAGTTAACTTAACTGCACTTCTACCAAGTTATCACTAAAGGATGGTGAGTGCCCCATATCCCCAAATTCAGCTGAGCTGATACAGTTCACGGTGCCTTGGTTAAGCTGACGCCAATGGCCTAAACTAGCCACCACGACACCCGCACTGACATCATCCGTAATATTCGCCACACCCTCAAAAGCGCCACGATCATTAAAGACTTTAACCTTGTCGCCTTTGTTGATATTTCTGGCTTTGGCATCGGCAGCATTGACCAATACAACCTGCTCACCTTGCGCACGTTGTTGCAGGCTCATATTGGCATAGCAGCTGTTTAAGAACGCATGGCTTTTCGGTGAAATAATATTGAGCGGATAACGACTAGATAATGCTGCATTGGTATCAGGCGTTTCGCGTGAAGGCACATAATCTGGCAACGGATCAATGTCCTCACCCGGCTGCATACCTTCATACATTTGTCTAAATGGCCCTGCTACAAAGTTTTTAGCATCGTCCACTTTAAAATGGCACTTGCCTGTAGGGGTTGGAAATTCGCCTTTAGCATGTCTAGCACGCGTGTCTTTGGTGCCAAAATCTTTGAGCTTGGCATAACCATGCTCGCGCAAATAGGCCAAGTCTATGCCTTCACAAGTAGGGGCATCCCAATCAACATAGTTTTCTAAACACTCGCTATCAGACCAAGTAAAGTTTTCTTCTTCATAACCCATCAACTTAGCTAGGCGTCTGAATATTTCATTATTTGGAATGGCCTCGCCCGGTGCGTCAATACATTTTTCGTTATAGGTGAGATACAAATGTCCCCACGAGAGGATCATGTCTTCCATCTCAGCACCCATTGCCGCTGGCAATACGATATCGGCGTATTGCGCAGTATCGGTCATAAAATGCTCTGCGACGATTAAGAATAAATCTTCATTCGCTAGGCCTTTTGCAATTTTATCGGTCTCTGGTGCCTGTGTGAGTGGGTTGGTATTCCATACCATCATCGATTTAATCGGCGTATCCAATGGGATCTCGCCTGTGAGGGTACGACCCAATTGCAGGTTATTCACCACAGGTGTGCCTTCTGGGATTAGATCTGGGCGTGAGATCACATCAAATTTATAGGGATGCTCCCACACGGGGAATTGCAAAGCACCGCCACCGACATGACGCCATGCACCTGTCAATGCTGGCAAACAAGTTACGGCGCGGATCGCCTGACTACCACCATAATTGCGCTCTAAGGCAACGCCTAAGCGAATTGCCGCAGCATCTGTGCTGGCATACTCTTCCGCGAGTTGACGAATATCGTTTGCAGGAATACCGGTGATGTCTGCGGCCCATTCTGGCGTGCGATCTTTGACACGCTCCGCTAGCTCGGCATAACCTTCGGTGTAGTTATTGACATAATCAACATCCACCATGCCTTCTTCAATAATCACATGCATCATCGCCATAGCAAGCGCACCATCGGTGCCTGGCTTAGGCGCTAAATGCCAATCTGCTGATTTTGCCGTACGTGACTTGTATGAATCAATCACCACAACTTTGGCACCAGCTTTCTGTGCTTGTTGAATAATATGCCAGTGATGTAAGTTGGTGCTCACGGAGTTGCAAGCCCAGATAATGATGTATTTGGAATGGATAAAACTCTCTGGATCCATGCCTGCTGTAGGGCCGACTGTGAGTAGCCATGCAGTACAAGAACCCTCACCGCAAAAAGTGCGCTCACAAACGGTTGCCCCCATGCGGTTAAAGAATGCATCACCACCATTCAGCCCATGGACTAAGCCTTGGTTACCCAGATAACTATTGGGCATGATGGCATGCGGCCCATGCTCATCAATGATAGCTTTCCACTTATCGGTGATGGTAGTTAAGGCCTCATCCCATGTGATGCGCTCATATTGGCCACTCGTCTTAGGGCCTGTACGCTTCATTGGGTAAAGCAAGCGATCTGGATGGTAATGCCGCTTTTCATAGTCTTTAAGTTTGACGCATAAGCTACCTTTCGTCATAGGATGGTCAGGGTTACCCGTTACCTTGAGTAACTTACCCTCCTGAACATGAAACTGCATTGAGCAAGTATCAGGACAATCATGCGGACAGCCGCCATGATGAATTTCTGTCGTTACTTTTAATTGATCACCATCCATGTGTAATCTCCCCAGAATACAATTAGAAATGTTTTGATAAATTTAGTAACATCATCTTATACCCCTTACCTTAGGTTTTCAATGGCATAATTCCCAAACTCACTTTAAAGACACAAAAGAAATGAATTCAACAAATCCTCTCAAACTATTAGGCGATATGAGTGCAAGCCAGTTCTTAAGCGAGTACTGGCAAAAAAAACCATTACTGATTCGCCAAGCCATGCCAGATTTTCAAGGCTTTTTATCGCCTAATGATCTGGCAGGGCTGGCTTGTGAAGAAGAGATTCAGTCACGTATGGTGTTGAATCAGGGTGAGCAATGGCTGCTCGAACATGGCCCTTTTGCAGAGTCACGTTTTGCTGAGTTACCTGAAACTGATTGGACATTACTCGTACAAAGCGTTGATAAACACTTACCCGAAGGCAAAGCATTGCTGCGCCAATTTAATTTCATCCCCTACGCACGGATAGATGATTTAATGGTGAGCTATGCCCCGCAAGGTGGTAGTGTAGGCGCACATTTCGATAGCTATGATGTCTTTTTATTGCAAGGGCAAGGCTCGCGTGAGTGGCGCATCAACGGACAAACCGATCATCGCTTAGTACCCGATTGCGACTTACGTATCTTGGAAAATTTCACCGCAGAACAAAGTTGGATATTAGCGCCAGGTGACATGCTTTATCTGCCACCTCAATACGCGCATTGGGGTATCTCTCGTAGTGATGATTGCATGACTTATTCGATAGGCTTTCGTGCGCCTGACTATCAATCATTGGGGCAGAGTTTTCTAGCCTATTTGCAAGATAAAATGGCTGAAGCTCACATTACTCTTGCAGGTCGTTATCAAGACCCTGATTTAGCGACCACTGGTCACCCTGCAAAAATACAAGCTGACATCAGTAAAAAAGTGAATGATCACTTACAGAAAATACCTTTTAATATCAATGAGGTAAAACAATTTATTGGTGAACACCTGACAGAACCAAAAGCAGATGTTTTTTTTGAGCAAGACTGGCCATTAAACAAGCAGCAATTTACCGAAGCATTAATCTCATGCACATTGCGCTTAGACTTACAAAGCCAGTGCTTATACGATGACAGGGCAATTTATATGAACAGTGAACGTTTACTACTCAGCGCGGAAATACGCCCTATATTATGCCAATTTGCTGATGAGCACGGCCTAGATTTATTAACTAACAGCGGACTACAAGACAGTTTAAACGATGCTACGATCGACGCTTTATATGACTGGTATAGCGCTGGTTTTTGCCATTTTGAAAGGGCTGATGATTAACAGCTTAACTGATTGCCCGCCAATCAGAACCGGTTGCTTGCTCAGCAATCCCCACCCAATCTAACTCACAATTAAGCACAGAGGCCAGTGCTTGTTTGACTAAAGCAGGCGTGTTATTTTTTGCACTTAAGTGCGCCCCGACAATGTGCTGCAATTGACTGTTATCCAGTTTAGCGAGTATTTGCGCAGAGACTTTATTTTCTAAATGACCTAAATCACCACCCACTCTTTTTTTCAATGACTGCGCATAGGGCCCTGTACGCAACATCGTCTCATCGTGGTTACACTCTAAAAACAAAGCATCGTTTTTAGTCAGCATATTTAGTATATGTGGCGTGGGTTTACCAACATCGGTTAACACCCCTAATTGCACATTACCATCACTGAATACACACTGCATAGGCTCACGTGCATCATGTGGTACTGGGTAGGGTTTGACTTCAATGTCACCAATGGCAAAAGGCTGATGGGCATCAACCTCATGACAAGTCACTGGCAGCTTTGCAGGCATATAACGCGCACTTTTTTTGCGCGTACCATAGGTAAGATAAACGGGGATATTAAATTTAGCGCCGAGTTTAAACACGCCCTTAGCATGGTCATCATGCTCATGCGTGACGACGATCCCGGCCAAATCTTCTGGCATGAGCGAGAGTCGCTCTAAACGTGCAACCGTCTCTTTAATGCTAAACCCGCAATCAAGCATGACGCGGGTTTGGCCAGATTCGACCACAAGCGCATTGCCTGCACTACCACTACCGAGCGAAGCAAAGCGCATGTAAGTGAACTAACGTAATTGTTCGTAAATCAAGGCAACAATACGATTAGCAGTGCGTGTTTTCATCACTGCATTTTGATCATCGACCACATTGACGATAGAAGTACTGTCGGTTGCCTTAGCAACTTTGACACGGTAATAACCTTGTGTAGCGGTTTTCTTAGTGTCATCTTTACCCCAGAATTTGAGCTTCTCCATCACAGACTCTTTTTCTTTTTGCACAGGATCTTCGTCTTCATCTGACTTCCAAAACTTCAAGGTCTCAATTAAGCCTTTCTTTTTCTTGTCAGGTGTATCGATATCAACATCCGCATAACGGACGTAAAATAAACCCTCTGAACGGTTCTTGTCTTCAATGACAAAACCAACACGGTCAATCGCCAAGCCTACGCGACGCCATGCACGATCGTACGCATCTAACACTTCTATCGTT
This sequence comes from uncultured Methylophilaceae bacterium, assembly GCA_964496895.1. Taxonomy (GTDB): domain Bacteria; phylum Pseudomonadota; class Gammaproteobacteria; order Burkholderiales; family Methylophilaceae; genus Methylotenera. Next base: position 5,736 of record CAZCBF010000104.1, read on the forward strand.
GCACTACCATCATCATTTTTGATGACATTGGCGCGTTTTTGTAATTGCGTATTAGCCACCACTGTTTTAGAGGCTTCTTCTTTGATGCCTAATTTCACCATTAAACGACGTAATAGCTCTGCATCTATCTCTTCATCAGTCGCATCTTGTAGCTTGCGCTTGCGCGCATCTTTTTTATAACCAAGCTCGATTTCACCGAGTTGCGTCTGAATGCGCTCTTTACCATCATCAGGTGCCCCATCAACAGAACGGTGTGTCATATAGATTTCTGTGATGCCACTACGCTCACCACGCTCAATTCTGGTTTTAAACTTTTTGCGATTAGTTAAACCAGATAAACCATCTAACCAACGGTCAAAACGCTCACCGTAGTTGCCTTTTTCCTCCAGGTTTAACTTATCTGGATTAATCCACTCAGTCTCCATCACACCGATTTGTGGGTTTTCTTTACGCACTGCAAAGCCTTGATCTTCCCAAAACTCACGAATCACTGGCCAGACCGCTTCTGGAGTGGCTTCTACCTCCAACCAGCGCTGCCCGCCTGCTTTCACCATCTTGACATTGTCTGGTGTCGCTAGGACGCTTTTTTTAGCTTCCTGTTGGCCTGCTCTATTTTTGCTGTATTTAGAGTAGGTGGTACTACCGGGTATTGAATACGCATCGTTGGTAGGCGTATCCGTTAAATCCGGCGGCACTTCTAATGGTCTAGAGCTGCCAGACTTTTTATAGTCAGGCTCATCATTGTTAAGAAACGGAATAGAACTACAACCTGTAACGCTGATCGCTAGCATGGCTGAAAGTACAACTTGTGGTACTAATTGAGTCATTAAATTTTTAGAATTCATTCGATCCTCTTGAATCTTTATTTTGTTGTTTTACATTAAGCTATTTATGTCTTTAAAGTAATATCGGCTTGCTCGGCAGCTTCCCTTAACGCAGTATGGTACTGATCGTTTAATGCTACCAGCGGTAAGCGGATTGC
>CAZCBF010000105.1:0-6648 GCA_964496895.1 uncultured Methylophilaceae bacterium
ACGCCTCTGTTGTGTCTTGTGTGATTTCTGGTGGCAAATCAGAGATGTCAATACTCTGACCAGGGGCCATCACAGTTAACCAGTGGCAAACATTTTCAAGCTGCCTGACATTACCACTCCAATTAACAGAGCTTAAGTAATTCAAAGCGGCTTCTGAAGGCTGCTTCGCTTCAACCCCCAATGTAACTGCACTATGATTTAAAAAGTGCTTAATCAATAATGGAATATCTTCTTTACGCTCACGCAATGATGGTAGTCTGAGACGGATCACATTCAAACGATGAAATAAATCTTCTCTAAACAAACCATCCTTAACGCGCTCTTCTAAGTCCTGATGAGTGGCTGCAATAATCCGAACATTGACCTTTATCGGGTTATGACCGCCTACGCGATAGAATTGTCCATCACTGAGCACACGTAATAATCTGGTTTGCAAATCTGCTGGCATATCACCGATTTCATCCAGAAATAGTGTACCTTGATCGGCCTGCTCAAAACGCCCTCTTCGTGCAGCTTGCGCACCTGTAAAGGCACCGCGCTCATGGCCAAAGAGCTCTGACTCTAGCAAATCTTTAGGAATCGCAGCGGTATTAATGGCGATGAAGGGCTGCTTACTTCTAGGGCTATGATTATGTAGTGCTTTGGCGACTAACTCTTTACCACTACCTGACTCACCATTAATCAGCACGGTTGCATGTGAACGACTTAAACGTCCAATGGCGCGAAAGACCTCTTGCATAGCTGGTGCTTGACCAATAATTTCTGGTGTTTTTTCTGCTTTAATTTCTTCTGTTGCTTGTCGCGTACTTTCTTCAGCCGCACGCTTGATGACATCAATAGCCTGATCAACATCAAAAGGTTTTGCTAGATACTCAAAAGCACCACCTTGAAATGCTGATACAGCACTTTCTAAGTCAGAATACGCGGTCATGATAATGACTGGAATATCAGGATACTGTTTTTTAACCTCATTTAAGAAGTCCAAGCCCGATCCACTCGGCATGCGGATATCACTCACAATGACTTGTGGCTGCTCATGCTGCAATAAGTCAAGCGCATCTTTTACTGATGAAAAGGTTTTAAATTCAAACTCAGTTCTCGCTAGCGCTTTTTCAAACACCCAACGAATTGATTTGTCGTCATCTATAATCCAAATAGGCTTCATGCTTGATGTTTCCTGCTAAATTTCCATGTTAACAAATGCACAACTTTGGTGCAAAACTTACTTTTCTTTAGTTTCGGTCAAACCGATGGGTAATAAAATGGTGAAACACGTATTGCCCGGCTCACTTTTACACTCCACCATGCCATGGTGTTGCGTAATAAAAGATTGCGCTAATGTCAGACCCAAACCTGTACCGCTGGCATTACCTGACACTAAAGGATAAAAAATGCGCTCTAGTATTGCTGGCGGAATACCTGGCCCATTGTCAATAATCTCCAGTTTAATCGCCACGCGATAACGCTTTCTAACTAGCGTAACTTGTCTTTCTGCGCGTGTTCTAAAGGTAATGGTGCTATCATTCGTCTCATGACTCAGCATCGCTTGTACCGCGTTTCTAGCTATATTTAACACGGCTTGAATCAACTTTTCACGGTCACCCACTAACTCAGGCAAGCTCAGATCGTAATCTCTTCTGATTTCCACACTGTTTGGGGATTCGGCTAGCAATAGACTGCGTACTCGCTCAAGTACTTCGTGGATATTAGTCGGCGCGTATTTGGGTACACGATGTGGAATCAGTAAACGGTCCATCAACTGCTGCAAGCGGTCCGCTTCTTTGATAATCACTTGCGTATATTCGCGCAAACTATTCGATGGTAGCTCATGTTCCAGCAGTTGTGCAGCACCACGCAACCCGCCTAAAGGGTTACGAATTTCATGTGCAAGGTTACGCAATAATTCGGCATTGGCTTGTTGTTGGATCAGCATCCGCTCCTCACGCGCAATGCGTAGTTGCGCATCCATCAACTGAAACTCCAAAATCAAATAAGCATTCACTGCTTCGATTGGCGTAACTGTGCAAGTGACCGCAATGCTGTGAGTATGATGTGATGAAATGCTAAATTCATGCTCGCGAAAAGGACTGTGTTGTTCTTTTGCGTTATTGACTGCAGAGAAAAGAATTTCGCAATCTGGGAATACTTGCTCGATCGATATCCCCTGAATGTGTTTTGCACTAAAAGCAAACATGACTTCAGCGCCAGGGTTTGCATAAATGATTTTGCAATCGTTATCTAGCAGCATAATCGCCGTCGATAAATGCTCTAAACCGTCAAATTTTTCTGGTGTATCTTGTACCATCGTTAAATTACTAATCCCTTTTGCTTTATAGTAAAGCAAAAGGTAGACCAAGTTATATTAAAGCACCACATTTAAGCAGTGAGACAACATGTGAGCGCGCTAATTAAGTGCGTTGATCTCTTTTTCTAGCAGTTCAACGTTGCGTTGGTGCATGGCCAATTCAGATTGTAACTTTTCGACTTTGGCACGATACTTAGGTACATTTCTAAAAGTAGAATAACTACCATCAGCATTACGCCTGCGATAAACTTCGGGGTTAGACTTACCAGTAGTCAGTGCATTTTTGGCTTCTATTAAGGCTTGTTTTTCTACATCAAGCTCATCAAGCAATATTGATCGACGCGTTTCATCGCGTCGGCGCTGAGTGTATTGACTAACCTTTGAATAGTTGGCTTGTTTTTTTGTAGTGTGTCGTGAGGGCGATGTTTGTTTAGTCGCAGCTTGCGGTTGATTTGGAGTGACTTTCTTTGGTGCAACCTGTCCTATTTTTAGACGTACGCTATTGTCTGTTTTGACGTTTGAGTAAGTAATTCTCCCGTCCACATCAACCCTTTTATAGATTTCTGCTTGCGCCGGGAGTACTAGCAGCAGTAAAGCTGTCAAGGTGAATAATCTGTTCATGAATCCTAATATCCGCTCAGTAAACAATCGCTTAATCAACATTATGCACCAATGTAGCAAATTAAACATAAAAATAAGCATGGTGTTTAATCCTTACTTCATAGCAATATAGACAAAAAAAGAGGTGGCTAAGCCACCTCTTTTAAAATCGCATCAACAGCTTACGCTGAAAATAACCTTTTATACAGAGTAGTACATATCAAACTCAGCAGGATGTGGTGTCATACGCAGACGTGTCACATCTTCCATCTTAAAGTCGATATATGAACTCACCCAGTCTTCAGAGAACACACCACCAGCTGTTAAGAAAGCACTGTCAGCCTCGAGCGACTCTAATGCTTGCTCTAATGAAGCAGCCACTGTTGGGATTTTTGCATCTTCTTCTGGTGGCAAGCTATACAAGTCTTTAGTAGCTGGCTCACCTGGATGGATTTTATTCTGCACACCATCTAAACCAGCCATCAGCAATGCTGAGAAGGCTAAGTATGGATTAGCGATTGGATCAGGGAAGCGTGCCTCAATACGACGGGCTTTATCACCATGAACAAATGGTACACGGATAGAAGCAGAGCGGTTTTTAGCAGAGTAAGCTAATTTCACTGGCGCTTCAAAGCCTGGTACTAAACGCTTGTATGAGTTAGTGCCTGGATTAGTAATCGCATTCAATGCTCGTGCGTGCTTGATAATACCGCCAATGTAGTAAAGTGCAAATTCACTCAAGCCTGCATAGCCGTCACCTGCAAATAAGTTTACGCCATCTTTCCATACAGACTGATGCACGTGCATACCAGAACCGTTATCACCGAATACTGGCTTAGGCATAAATGTCGCTGTTTTACCGTAAGCATGGGCAGTATTTAACACCACGTATTTAAGAATTTGTGTCCAGTCAGCACGTTGAACCAAGCTTGCAAACTTAGTACCAATTTCATTTTGACCAGCTGTACCAACCTCATGATGATGCACTTCTACTGGCACACCCATCAGCTCAAGCTGCGTGCTGATCGCATTACGTAAGTCAAACATTGAGTCTACTGGCGGCACTGGGAAGTAACCACCTTTCACTTTAGGACGGTGACCGATATTGCCACCTTCAAACTCATCTCCTGATTGCCATGCAGCTTCTTCAGAATTGATTTTCACAAAACTACCACCCATGCCTATATCCCATTGCGCATTATCAAACACAAAGAATTCTGGCTCAGGACCAAAGTACGCAGTATCACCTAGACCGCTCGCTTTTAAGTAAGCCTCTGCACGGTGTGCAATAGAACGTGGGTCACGGTCATAACCTTTACCGTCTGTTGGGTCAACGACGTCACAAGTTAAAATTAATGTTGGTTCGTCTGTAAAAGGGTCAATGTTCGCAGTGGAGGCATCTGGCATTAATTGCATATCCGATGCTTGAATACCTTTCCAACCAGCAACTGAAGAACCATCAAAGGCATGACCTTCTGTAAATTTGTCTTCTGTAAATGCTGAAACTGGAACGCTTGTATGTTGTTCTTTACCACGTGTATCAGTAAAGCGAAAATCGACAAACTTAATGTCACTTTCCTTAATTAGTTTCATCACGTTTTCCACTGACATCAATCTCTCCTAAAAATAATTGTCAAAGTTATAAATTTAGTGCTTAAAGCACCTTTATATTGCAGTATCTAGATTAGCAGGAAATATGCCATTTTGAAAAGCATTCGCACCATCATTTGATAAGATAACTCTCATTTCAAAGTGTTTAATGCACCACACATGTGCATTAAAACAAGTCTTCGCACTATTTTAAAGCATAAAGTTTTTTTTGTTCTAAACACGCTACAATGGGCGCAAGAACGCTATAATTTTCAACTTAAAATATAGCGTACAGACTATGAGGTAACTAACAATGCAAGACACTCAATTGATACTAGCATCAGCACAAGAGCGTGGACAACAAAACCAACTGCCTTATGCTGGACTAGTCACGCCACAAGAAGCCTATACGCTTTCGCAAGACACCAGCACACTACTCGTCGATGTACGCTCTTTGGCCGAGTTAGAGCTTGTTGGCAGGATTCCTGATGCACTGCATATCGAGTGGGCCCTTTATCCTGGTATGGTGCCAAACGCCGCATTTGCTGATCAACTACAACAAATGGTCAGCAAAGACAGTACAGTGATTTTTGTATGCCGCACTGGCGGTCGCTCTCACAACGCGGCAATGCTTGCAGACACTTTAGGCTATGGCAAGTCTTACAATATGCTAGAAGGCTTTGAAGGTGCTAGTAACGCACAAAACCAACGTACACGTATGAATGGCTGGAAACATGCCGATTTACCATGGACAAATTAAATCAGGCCTGCACTAAATGAATATCGTCAAACCCACCAACAAAGATACCTATGCAGTATTAGGCAATCCCATTGATCACAGTAAGTCACCTCAAATCCATGCCATGTTTGCGCAAAATACACAGCAAACCATTGAGTACCACGCAGTGCTAGCACCGCTAGATGATTTTACTTCTACCATTCACGACCTTGTTGGATTGGGATACAAAGGTGTCAATGTCACCGTCCCTTTCAAACATGATGCTGCTAAGCTATGTGATATTAAATCTTACAAAGCGTTTATGGCTGGCGCAGTCAATACAATGAGTTTTAAAGATGGCAAAATTTATGGCTATAACACTGATGGTGGCGGCTTACTAACCGATATTCAAAACAATTTAGGTTTTAGCATTGAACAAAAGCGTGTGTTGATACTCGGTGCAGGTGGTGCTGCAGAAGGTGTTTTCCAAACCATGCTAGACGCCAACCCTTCTATTTTGACGATTGCTAACCGCACACCAGAAAAAGCACAAAATATCGTAGATAAATTCAGCCACCACACGATGAAATGCCATGGTTGCGGCTATGATGCATTAGAACATCAAGCCTTTGATATTGTGATCAATGCAACCTCTACTGGTCTAAGTAATGCCGTGCTGCCCATTCCAGATTCTATTTTTTCTGATCACTGCTTGGCTTACGACATGGTTTATGCCACTGATACTAAGTTTATGCAACAAGCACGCACTAACGGCGCGACAGTAGCTGATGGCCTAGGCATGCTCGTTGAACAGGCCGCTCTATCCTTTCAAATATGGCGCAATATCTTACCAGAGACGCAAACTGTGATGCAGGCACTGCGTTAATCCAACAAGACTTTGAAAAAAACTAAACCAACACCGGGTTTATCATTCACATTATTGATTAAGCGATGTCTTTGGTTATTGCTCAGCGCATTTTTACTCGTCCAATGCTGGTATTTCGTGCAAGTCTGCTGGTTTAACTTTTACCAGCCGAAGACGACTGCAATGATGTCGCACCAACTCAAACGTCTGCAGTCGAAAAAACCTACAGCGCAACTTAAATATCAATGGGTTGAGATCAATAGAATTTCCCATCATTTACAACGCGCTGTGGTAGCGGCTGAAGATGATAAGTTTGTACAGCACCATGGCTATGACTGGGACGGGATAAAACTGGCTTTTGAAAAGAATCTCAAACAAGGGAAAATTGTCGCCGGTGGGTCTACTATCACTCAGCAATTAGCTAAAAATTTATTTTTATCTAATCACAAAACGCCTTGGCGCAAGGGACAAGAAGCCATCATCACACTGATGATTGAATTAGTGATGAGTAAGCAACGCATCTTAACGCTTTATCTTAATTTGGTGGAATGGGGCAATGGGGTTTTTGGT
>CAZCBF010000106.1:0-6580 GCA_964496895.1 uncultured Methylophilaceae bacterium
CAGATTTAGACAATCTACCAGAGGAGGCGCAAACGTATGTGTCTATCCTTGGGAGTTTTTTCTTAGTCTCCCGTTTTCATTTAATCACCACTGCTAGTATCAAGCACCTCAGCGCGCTCAATCCCAAGGCAGATTGGGATGAGGCGCGGTTTAGGCCTAACCTTGTGATTGAAACCAAAGATGAGTTTTCAGGCTTGGTAGAGCAGTCATGGTTGAATCACACCGTTAAGATTGGTGATGTGAAGATTGAATGTACCGAAACCGCACCAAGGTGTGGAGCTGTAGTGAGAGAGCAACAAAACCTTGAAAAAAACAGCAGTATTTTGCGCACGATTGTGCGTGAAGCAGATCAGAACCTTGGCATTTATTGTGATATTTTAGAGCAAGGGGCTATTAGTGTGGGTGACAGCGTATATGTGAGTGAAAAATAAATCCGTTAGTTAGAATACTGACGTACCAAGTTGTACACATACTTCAGGTTGTAATAGAATTAGATTGAATTTTTGGATAAAGGCTCCTTACGGGGCCTTTATTTTTATCGCTGCTAATCACATTATCAGCCTTGTTTAGAGAAGTTATTTTAAGGACATTATTTTGTTTAAGTTAGTAGCAGCGGGTATTGGGTATTACGTTTTTGGATTTTTTGGCGCGATCATTGGGTATATGGTCGGCGGTGCTATTGATCGAAACATTGCATATGGTTCGGGTGCGATGAATCCTTTAACCAGCAAGCTACGTGGGCAGATGTTTGCAGAAACATTATTTACCCTTTTTGGCACGATGGCTAAGGCAGATGGACATATCTCTCAAGCAGAAATCGACCAGACAGAGCAGATGATTAAAGACCATCAATTATCAGATGAGGGTAGAACTGCCGCGATTGATATGTTTAAAAAGGGCAGTGCGGCAGATTTTGATTATCAAGCACAGCTTACGAAGTTTATGGCTATTTGTGGTAGCACGCATGATTTGAAGCAAATGCTGCTGGTGTATTTGATCGTCATGGCGATGTCTGATGGCAATATCGATGAGGCGGAAGAAGCCTTACTGAAAAACATTGCCGATACGCTTGGCTTTGATGCCGCGGCGTTTCGTCAAATTATGGAGTCTGTGATTAGCCAGTCACACTTTTCTGGTGCCAATGGTCAACGCCAGGCTTCACCTTCTATGCTCGAAGATGCCTATAAGGCTCTGGGTGTGACAAAAGACAATACCGATAAAGAGATTAAGCGTGCTTATCGAAAATTGATGAGCCAATACCACCCTGATAAATTAATGGGGCAAGGCTTATCAAAAGACATGATTGAAGTGGGTACTAAAAAAGCACAAGAGATACAGGTGGCTTACGACATGATTCAAGAAAGTCGCGCTTAGGAATGGCGCCTATTGCGTTAGTGATTACATCGCACTGCAACAGGCATGAGCATACTCGTTGCTAGTCTCGTTCTTGGTAAATGTTAGAGCAGTCTAGAGATGACTAACCTATAAAAAAACACGCTGTTGGCGCAAACCAAAGCGTGTTTTTGATTGTTGAGGTGACGAGGCTGTTAGGCTTCTGCCACTATTGTCTTAGTGCTCGTGGTGATGTTCACTCTCTGAGGCATCAGCGTCTTCACCGTGGTGATGTTCATGCTCGTTAGCATGGCCATCCTCTCCATGATGGTGATCATGTTCGTTGGCGTGGCCATCGTCACCGTGGTGATGTTCATGCTCGTTAGCGTGGCCATCCTCTCCATGATGGTGATCATGTTCATTAGCATGGCCGTCATCGCCATGATGATGCTCATGTTCATTGGTATGTGTATCTTCAGCGGTCTCTACTGGCGCGCCACAGGCTGCTAATGCCAATAAGATCACTAATGTCCCTAATGTTTTATACAACATATTTATTTCTCCTTTTACTAATCAAGCATCCTCACAGACCATTCTAAATGAATTGAAAGGTCAGTGGTGCTAATGCATAAGATTATTGTTTTAATGCCGTGAGGTAGGCTTTGGTTGCGGGTATTAAAGTAGCGGTCATTGAGACGACGATTATCGCAATCACAAGCACTAAGTGATTGCTTGTGATTAAGTTGGTACTCATTGGTAGGCCAAGATTATCGATTAAATAAGGCTGCAAAAAGTGTAGGCTTAGCCACAATAGGCCAATGCCAAGCAATAGACTGCATAAGGTGATGCAAAGCGCCTCTACTTGAATGAGCAAGAATAAGTAATAGGGTGGCGCGCCGATCACGCGAAGCAGCTGTATTTCACGCGCACGTTCGCGGATAGAGGAAAGCAGCATAGCGCTCAAGCCTAAGCAAGCCGCAATAAAGACCAATGCGGAGACGAGTAATAGTGTTTTTTCTAATACTGCCATCATTTGCCATAGCTCTGTGAGCGCAACACCCGGCAATATTGCAGTAAGTGGTTCGTCTTGGTAGTTGTTGATGGCGCGTTGAATTTGAAAGGTGCTTGTTTTTGAATTTAGGCCTAGCATGGCTGCTGTGATGGTCAGGCTATCGGGCGCTAGTGTAGGGTGCTGGTGTTCTTTGTGGGCATCGTGCTCATGATGACCATGATCTTCATGGTGGTCTGCATGTGGGGTTTGTTCATGAATCGCTTCTATACTTGCTAAGCTCACATGCAGGGTTTGATCAACAGGCGTACCAGTGGGGCTTAGTATGCCTACCACAGTAAACGGCTTATCCTTATGCTATGTAAAGCTAGTGCTGGCAATCCCGTGTGATAGGGTTAATTGACTACCGAGTTGGTAGTTTAATTTTTTAGCGACTGCCGAGCCTAGCACCACATCAAGTGTGTGCTTAAAAGCATGGCCTTTTGCAAAGGTAATTGGCAACTGCTGACCATAGCGAAAATGTTTGAAGTAAGCGTCTGTGGTGCCTAGTACGCGATAACTTTTGTGCGAGTCGCCTAATGAGATTGGAATCGCCCATTTGACTTTAGGATTAGCAGCCAATGTGGTGAATGAATCCCAACGCATATTATTAGTCGGTGCACCTATTCTAAACACCGAATACAACAAGAGATTGAGGCTGCCTGTTCTGGCACCGACAATGAGATCTACGCCCGAGACGGTGCTAGAAAAACTTTCTTTTGCCTGGTGGCGAATATGATCTACACCAAACAAAACAAAAATGCTCACAGTCATCGCGAGTAGTGACAGGATCACTGAACCTTTACGCTCGGCTAGACTTTTGAACGCTAATTTTGCAAACATTAGATCAGCGCCTCTGATTGGTTAAAATCACTGAGTGATTCGACACGCTCAAAATGTTTTGAGATCGAAAGATCATGGCTGACAAACAACAAGCTCATTTCGTAGCTTTTTGCCGTACGCATCAACAATTGCATAAAAGCCTCGCGATTAGTGTGATCTAGTGACGAGGTTGGTTCGTCGGCGATTAACAATTCAGGTTTGTTGATTAGCGCACGAGCAATCGCCACGCGCTGTTGTTGACCAACGCTTAACTGTCTAGTGGGTTGCTGCCAGTCGGCTTGTGCAATATTGAGTGAGGCGAGTAAATGCTCAATTTCTTGAACGATTGCAGTGTTATTACGTCTATCAGAAAACTGGTTTGCAAGCCGAATATTGTCAATCGCGCTTAAGTAAGGGATGAGGTTAAATTGCTGAAACACATAGCCAATATGATTGGCTCGGAAGCGGTCGCGTTGCAAACTGTTCATTTGCGACAATGCTTGCCCTAATACTTCAACTTCTCCCTTGCTCGCGGGCAACAAACCACTGATTAGGCTTAATAAGGTTGATTTACCACTGCCAGAGGCCCCATAGACAAAGGCCAGCTCACCTTTGGCTAATGACCAACTAGGAATCTTTAAAGCCGCTTTTTGAGGTTGCTTAGGGTAGCTAAAATGAACGTTTTTGAGTGATATGGCTGACATGTTTTTGAACAAGTTAGGAGATTACTTTTCTATATGATGACAATGATACAATGCAAGGCGTATGACCAACACCACTGCTTTTGATTCGATGCAACCTCACATTTACCCTGTTAAGTGTTTAAGCTTTTGTTTAATCATGCTGCTTTGTTTAACCGCTTGTGACAGCACTGAACAAGGCGCCAGCGCAACAAAAACGAAAGCCAAGCCTGCGTCAAATGTTCAGGCGAAAAATAAAGCGCCATCAGCGCCAATCCCTCAGCAGTACACCACCATTGAGTGGACTGACTTAATGCCACAATCAGACTTAGATGCCCTCTTGAATAAGCCTGACTATCTCAATGAGATTCAAGATGGCGTATTAGAAGATCAGATTAGCAGTAATTTAAAAAGCAAACCCATCGCCAAAGATGATCCCTATCAACAAGCCTTGGTGTCTACACGTGTCTTGCCAGAAATGAATAATCAGCCGATTAGGCTGCCAGGGTTTATTGTGCCTTTATCATTTGGCGAAGACTTAGCCATCACACAGTTTTTTCTCGTGCCATTTTTTGGTGCTTGCATTCACCTGCCGCCACCGCCACCGAATCAGATAATCTTTGTCAATTTTCCAAAAGGCCTAGCCTTAAGTGAGATGCATAACCCTTATTGGATTTCTGGCATTTTAAAAACACAACTAGTCGAAAACAACACCGCAACAGCTGCTTATAGCATGGCGCTGGATGCCTACGAACCCTATACCGAAGAGCTGATTAATTGATCTGGTTATTACGCATCGTGGCAATGCGCATCATCAGCACAATGGTTATGCGCGTTTGAATCTTGGCAAAGGCGGTAATTCCATATATGCCCTAGCGCCACAAACACTGTACCGATCAAGGTCAATATTTTTTCACCTGCTGGGCTCACAAACGATTCGGCCAATACTGCAGACATCAGAAACCCAAGGCCAATCATGCCCATAACCAGCAAGCCATAGCGTTTATGTTGCTTACAACCTAAGGTCAATGCAAATAAGCTAGTTGGGATTACTAAGATTAACATCCATAGGTGAAAGCGTTCATCAGCAAAGGGCAACACAGTCAGGCTCGGCAGTACGACCAACACCAATGGCAATAGCAGGCAATGTATTGTGCATAGCATTGACAGGCCAATTGCGAATTTGTCAGTAAGTGCGCGTATTTTTTTCATCGGTATTTAATAGTCTTTTGAGTTTGAGGCAAATCATAGCACCTGATTGATCGTTAGGTGCTATGAATGTTATTTATGCAGCTGCATTCAGTGCGTCGTCTGACTCATCCTCAGTACTCATATGCCAAGTGGGGAATGGGTCTGGGAAGGTTTCCCATGATTCCATCCCCATGGCTTCTTCTGCTTCGGTTAGTAGGCAGGCGTCAAAGCTTGCTGTCAGTTGCTTTTGGTCCATTTCCATACCAATGATGACAATTTCTTGTTGGCGATCACCATAGGGCTCTTCCCAGCGGGCTTTAATGATGTCAGTACTTTCTTTGTCTTCTGGCCAATACTCATTAGGAGTGGCAGCCCACCAAAGCCCTTCGGCTTCTGTGCGTGTGACTGCGCCCGCTTGTGACCAGTTGCCACTAAATAATGGTCGTGAGGCAATCCAATAACGCCCTTTGGAGCGGATGACTCCTGGCCATTCGGTGTTAAACCATTGCCAGAGCCGTTCTGGGTGGAACGGTTTGCGTGAATGATAGACAAAGCTTGAGATACCATACTCTTCAGTTTCTGGTATATGTTCGCCACGGAGTTCTTGTAACCAACCCGGTGCTTCTTCGGCTTGTTCAAAGTCAAATAAGCCAGTATCCATGACTTGGTCTAAAGCCACTTTGCCAAAGCTAGTGTGATTAATCTTAGCGCGTGGGTTTAAGGTTTTGAGCAATGCTTCTAATCTGGCAACTTCATCAGCATTCATCAAGTCAGTTTTGTTGAGTAGTAACACATCGCAAAACTCAATTTGCTCTACTAACAAGTCAACCACTGTACGGTCATCTTCTTCACCCAGTGATTCGCCACGTTGACTAAGCAATTCTTCAGAGCCGTAGTCTTTTAGAAAGTTATAGCCATCAACCACAGTCACCATCGTGTCTAGCTGCGCCACATCGCTGAGTGAAACACCTTCATCATCTGCAAAGGTGAAGGTTTCGGCAACAGGCAAAGGCTCAGAGATACCGGTGGTTTCAATCAGTAAATAGTCAAAACGGTTTTCTTGGGCTAAGCGGGTGATCTCTACCAACAAGTCTTCTCGTAGTGTGCAGCAGATACAGCCATTGCTCATCTCGACGAGTTTTTCTTCTTGTCGTGATAGCTCGGCACCACCATTTTTGACCAGCTGCGCATCGATATTCACCTCAGACATATCATTGACAATCACGGCAACACGTTTGCCTTCTCGATTATTGAGAATATGATTGAGTAAGGTGGTTTTACCCGCGCCAAGAAAGCCCGATAGAACGGTCACAGGTAATTTTTTCATGAGAAGCCTAGGTGCAATAAAGTTGCATTTTAAGTCAGGCACCTAATTAATGCAATAATGTGGCGAATGTTGGCTAATAGGATTGCGCTAAATCAATACAGCAAAAGTCATTAACGACGCGTTGTACAGTCTGGGCATATACCATCTAAATTGACTTGTATTTGTGTGATTTGATATTTG
>CAZCBF010000107.1:0-6500 GCA_964496895.1 uncultured Methylophilaceae bacterium
GTACCATACAACAATAATAGTAGGCAAAGCGGTTGTAATGTTCTGCCAGTACTTTCAGCAGATGTGCATTATTTTTTTCGTCTGAGCAAGGGTGGCCTGCAAAATAGGCAGAATGTACACCAGGCGCACCATTCAGTGCTTCCAGGCAGATACCAGAGTCATCTGCTAGTGCTGGAAGTTGCGTGTGTTGCGCCGCATTGCGTGCTTTTGCAAGTGCATTTTCCACAAAGGTGCAATGAGGCTCTTCGGCTTCAGGCACATTGAATCTTGATTGCGGAAGCACCTCAATGCTACGCGTACTCAGCAGGGCCTGAATTTCTGAGAGCTTTCCTTTGTTACCACTAGCAATGACAAGTTGTTTAAACATACTACTCAGATAATACTTTATTTTGAAGTAGAGAAATATTGTTAATACCCGCTTCAGCAAGATCAAGCATCGCATTCATGGTGTTACGGTCAAAAGCATCACCTTCAGCAGTGCCTTGAATTTCAACAAAATTACCATCCCCTGTCATGACAATATTCATATCAGTATCGCAATCAGAGTCTTCTATGTAATCGAGATCTAAGACGGGGTACCCTTGGTACACGCCTACTGAAATAGCGGCAAGCGATTGTGTAATTGGGGAGCTAGTAATCAGTGCTTTATCGATGAGTGTATTCACAGCATCAACCATTGCTACATAGGCACCAGTGATACTCGCTGTACGTGTGCCACCATCAGCTTGAATGACATCACAATCAAAATGAATAGTACGTTCACCGAGTTTTTCTAGGTCTATTACAGCACGCAAACTACGACCGATTAAACGTTGAATTTCTTGTGTGCGGCCTGTTTGTTTACCACGTGCAGCTTCTCTTTGCATGCGTGAGCCAGTAGAGCGCGGCAACATGCCGTATTCTGCGGTCACCCAGCCTTTACCAGCTCCCTTTAAGAAACCAGGGACTTTTTCTTCTACGCTAGCGGTGCAAAGTACCTGTGTATCGCCAAACTTTACCAGTACGCTACCTTCAGCATGCTTGGTGTAGTTTCGTATAAATTCAATCGGGCGCAATTCGTTGCAGCGTCGATTACTCGGGCGAATGAACTCATTCGCAGTATCAGTAGCCATGTGTTTCCTTAATGATTAGAGACGGTTTGTCTTGATGATCGCTTGTTGAATCTCAACAATAGACTGTTCAATGGATTCGTCAGTAATGTCTTCAAATAATGGATTGGTTTGTGATTTTACAGTATTTGATGCAAGAGGTTGTGATGTCGTTAACAATTCGTTATTCGAAAGGTTATGATGACTGTTGGCTGGTGTAGATGATGCGTTGTCTACTCTATCACCCCAATGTAACCCAATGGCAGACATATTATCGCCTTCTGATTCACTGGCTTCAGCAAGGTCAAGCAATTTTGTAATATTGTGAGACAAAATACTACCTGATAGGGTTTGTTTGATCGCCTCATCAGAAACAGCACCCCAAACGCCATCAGAACACAACAAAACACTGTCGCCGTTTTGCAAGGCTTGCCGTGGCGCTAAGCTGATTTCAGGCGGTTCATAGCCACCAAGGCAGCTATAAACTTTATGGCGGTAAGGGTGGTCATGCATTTCTTCTAATGAGATCATGCCCTTATTAAATAATGACTGCACCGTTGAATGGTCTTCTGTACGAAATAATAAGTGATTATCGCGATAATGGTAAAGCCTAGAATCACCAACATGTGCACAATAGAGTTGACCAAACTGGACAATCGCTGCGACAACAGTTGTTTTGGGAGATTCTAGTAAATCGTTGACCTGCGCATATTGATCGATAGCATTGTGTACTTGCAAAATACTGTCCATCAAAAATTTGGCAGGATTACTCAATGATGGGTTTGCAGACTGCTGAAATGCACTGGTAAGCATTTGTATTGTCATCTCAGCGGCGACTTCACCATTGGCATGGCCGCCCATACCATCAGCGACGACTAATAACATTGCGTCTTTACTATATGAATATGCCAACCTGTCTTGGTTGCTCGTTCTAGGGCCGATACGGCTATTCTGGAAAACGGTAAATTTCATATATCGTTAGCGTAAAGGAAGCGGTTTATTGAAAAGGTTATTTAATTTTTGCAAAAAGGTGTTTTTAGATTTTGGTTTGACATTACAGTTTGATAACAGCTTTTGTAGCGTTAACAAGCTTTGTGGGCGTTCAAGATAATCTAAATCCATACATTGATCAATCAAAGATAATAACGCTTGCGAATACTCCCCTTTATCCAGCTTGCTCGCGGGAATTAGTGCGTCGTTTTCGGCGCGCAAGTCAGCAGCTTGAGGTGCTTTTTTCGTGAGACAAGAGTACATCGTCGCACCGATGCCATAAATATCACTCCAGGGTCCCATCAGTTTACGGTCAGCATACTGCTCGGGTGATGCGTAGCCTGGTGTAAAGCTAGGGGTAACTTTTGCTTTCTTATCTTGGAAAGAAAGCATTTGTCTAGCAGAGCCAAAATCAAGTAAAACTGGTGAGCCATCTTTACGAATGTAGATATTCGCTGGCTTAATATCCATATGTAGTAACTTTTGACTATGCACCTCTCGTAGTCCATTTGAGAGCTCACTGAAAACACGGATGATAAATGACTCAGTAACGGGTTTCGTTCGGCTTAGTAAATAGTCTTGGAGTGATTTACCCAATTCATACTGCATAACCATATAGACCGTATCATTATCACGAAAAAAATTAGTCACTCTAACAATATTAGGGTGTTGTACCTTTGATAATAATAGGCCTTCATCGAAAAAGCTTTTTAAGCCATGTTTGAATAAAGTCACATTTTCCGGTGCCGATTCAATCGTAGTACCTTCTTGACGCAAGGCAATAGAATTGGGCAAATACTCTTTGATAGCAACAGTATTGCCTTCTGGATCTGTGGCCAGATAGACAAAGCTAAACCCGCCTGAGCTTAAGACCTTGATAATCTCATACTCTTGCAGTTGGTGCCCTATCGGTAATGATAAATTTTTACTGGCCGCCACGCGTATTAACCTGAAAAGTTGGTAACCTTATAATTAAACATATCGCTATTCGCTAAATAAAGCAAACAGACACATGCGTTGAATGTAAATAAACCCACTAAGAAATATAACGTTTCTATACAAAATCAAAGCAAAAAATAAACAGGCTTTTTAATAGTTTTATATCAATCTTTGTTATGATGCTGGCGTAATCAGAGAGGAATAATAAGATGACGTTAAGTATGACAGGCTTTACAGCCACTGATGTGCAACGTGACGATGGAACGATTATCTTGGAGATCAAGTCAGTCAATAGTCGTTATCTTGATTTGCAGTTTAAGCTTGATGAAACGTTTAAAAATACTGAGTTTCGTCTCAGAGAACTCATTAAAAGCAAAGTTAATCGTGGCAAAGTAGAGTGTAAGTTAAGGTGGGTTAGCAATACACAATTAAGCGATAGCGCTGTGATTAATGAATCTGTCATTGCCCAGCTCACAGTCTTACAAGACACAGTGAAAGATACTTTTCCTGAGAGTGCTGAATTAACAGTGAACGAAATCTTAAAGTGGCCTGACGTATTGAAAGCACCAGTGCTTAATATTGAGGCGATACAGTCGGCAGCATTAGATCAAGTTTTACAAAGCTTAGATGCGCTTAATTCAACAAGAGCTGCAGAGGGCGAAAAGCTAAAACAAATTATTTTAGATCGACTCTCAGAAGTTAAAAAAACGATTGATACGGTAAGACCTCAAATCACACAGGCAGTACAAGCCTACCGCGATCGATTAACACTCAAACTTCAAGAAGCGATGCAGTCTGTTGATGATGATCGTGTTGTGCAAGAAATGGTGTTGTTTGCACAGCGCATTGATGTTGATGAAGAGCTTTCACGTCTGGATGCACACATTAGCGAAGTGAAAAATATCTTGGACAATACAGGGCCAGTTGGTAAGCGTTTAGATTTTATGATGCAAGAAATGAACCGTGAGGCTAATACATTAGGCTCAAAATCATTATCGCTAGAGACCACTAACGCCGCCATGTCGTTAAAAGTATTGATTGAACAAATGCGTGAACAAATTCAAAATATCGAATAAACCAACTTATACAACTTTAAATTTCGTATTGATGCACCAATGCAATTAAGCTCTGGTGATACAATAATAATCAATTCAAAAATGCTTGTTAAATGTCAAATACTGCAAACCTATTCATCGTAAGTGCACCCTCTGGTGCAGGTAAAACCAGCTTAGTAAAAGCACTGGTTCAATGTGATACAAAAGTCGATATTTGTACATCACATACTACGCGTGCTAAAAGACCCGCGGAAGAACAGGGTATTGATTACCATTTTGTTAATGATGACGCGTTTGGTCAGATGGTACAGGCGGGTGCTTTTTTAGAGCATGCTAATGTACATGGCAAACGCTATGGCACGGCTAAAACCTCGGTTGATCAGTTATTGGCTAGTGGTCAGGATGTGATTTTAGAAATCGACTGGCAGGGTGCTGAACAAGTCCGCAAGATTTACCCTCAATCAAAGAGCATTTTTATCTTGCCGCCCTCAATAAGCGCGCTTGAAACACGTTTAAAAGCAAGAGGGCAGGACGATGAAGCCATTATCGCGCGTAGGGTTTCCGCTGCACGTGAAGAGATGCTACATGTTGATGAATATGGTTATGTTATAATCAACGACCAATTTGATGAGGCCTTACAAGCCTTAAAAGCAATTATGGTCGCGGAACGACTGAAAACACCTACTCAGCGTGTAGATCAGGCTGGCTTACTCGAAGCATTAATTGCTCAATAATTAATCACTACTTTCAGGATTTATCATGGCACGTATTACCGTTGATGATTGCTTAGACAATATCTCTAACCGTTTTCAATTAACATTAGTTGCAGCTTATCGCGCGCGACAACTACACAATGGCGCAGAACCATTAGTAAATGTTCAGGGCAGTAAAGATAAAATGACCGTGCTAGCATTACGTGAGATTGCAGCTGGTCATATCGGCATAGAAGTATTGTCGCAAATCAAGCAATAAAATTTTTCGAATGTGCTTGGTGTCAGGAGCTCACTTGGCGTCAGGTACAAACGCATTTATCACCATGATCGTTATGATCATTTTACTCTTGAACATGCATGTCACATATTCAATCAAATGTTCAATCTACAGAAGGTCATGCCAACACTGATTTTCTGATCCCTGCAGACCATCCAGACTCTGCGTTATCAACTCGCCTAAAAAAATATACTAAACAATCTGATATTGAATCGATTTGGGATAGTTATCGTTTTGCCTATGTTGCCCATGACGGTATCGTGCGCAAGAGTGGCGAGGCCTATATTACACACCCCGTTTCAGTCGCGTGTATCTTGGCAGACTTACATTTAGATGTGCCTACCATTAAAGCCGCATTACTACATGATGTGGTTGAAGACACACCAATCACGACTGAACAAATTAAGAAAAGTTTTGGCGTACAAGTCGCTGAGTTAGTCGATGGATTGACTAAACTGGATAAAATCGAATTTGAAAGTGCGAGCGAAGCACAGGCGGAAAACTTTCGAAAAATGTTACTGGCAATGAGCCAGGACGTGCGGGTGATCTTGGTGAAATTAGCGGACCGTTTGCATAATATGCAAACTTTAGAGTCTATGCGTAAAGAAAAACAAAAGCGCATTTCACGCGAGACGATAGATATTTATGCACCGATAGCAAATAGACTTGGGTTAAACAAGATTTATCAAGAGTTAGAAGACTTGAGTTTTCAATACCTTTATCCACTGCGTTATAAAGCGTTGGATAATGCGGTCAAAGCAGCAAGAGGGAATCGCAAAGAAGTTGTTAGTAAAATTTTGGTGGATATTGAAAAGCAACTTTCTGGGATGAATATAGAGGCAAAAGTACAAGGGCGAGAAAAGAACTTGTACAGTATCTATAAAAAAATGGGCAATAAAGGCACGCGCTTTTCGCAAATTTTTGATATTTATGGGTTCCGTATTGTCGTCAGTGACTTTGCTAATTGCTACCATGCCCTTGGTGCGCTACACGGGCTGTATAAGCCAATACCAAGCAAGTTTAAAGACTATATTGCGATCCCTAAAGCCAATGGCTATCGCTCATTACATACCACGTTATTTGGGCCGTTTGGTACGCCGATTGAAGTGCAGGTCCGTAGTGAAGAAATGCATAATATTGCGGATGCGGGTGTTGCGGCACACTGGCTCTATAAAGCCAGTGATGCCGAATTGACCGAGTTGCAACAAAATACCCATCGTTGGTTGCAGCGCTTGTTGGATATTCAAACTGAAAGCAGTGACTCCTTAGACTTCTTAGAACATTTTAAAGTCGATTTATTTCCAGATGAAGTGTATGTATTTACCCCTAAAGGCAATATTTTGGCACTGCCGAAAGGGTCTACCGCGGTGGATTTTGCCTACGCTGTGCATTCAGATATTGGGAATTGCTGCGTGGCTGTTCGTATCAATCAAGAGCT
>CAZCBF010000108.1:0-6287 GCA_964496895.1 uncultured Methylophilaceae bacterium
CACCTAAGTAATTTGGATGGCGGCAGTAGGCCCACAAACCTGTTTGGAGCACAGTTTTATCCTGATGGTTACGTTTAAATTGCAGCATTTGCCAGTTGGCAACGGCCTCAATGCTAATGCCTATGACGATTAAAATACTGCCTATAATATCAAGCCAGTTAATTGCCGAGTATCGCTGGATTGCGCCAAACAATGGTATTGATACCAACCATGCCAAAAAGCCGTACAACAAAAAAATATGATATAGGCTTTTTGCCCAGTAATGTGGTGCCAAACGATCGGCCAACTGTTGATGCCGATAATCTAGTTGGTGCATATGGCGCCAATTCAAATAAGCACAGAGCTGCAAAGCCCACACGGTTACCAAACTTAATGTGATGATTGACCTGGTATGAAGGTCGTAGATAAATAGCGCATAAACATAGGCAGTCATCCCGATGCACAAAGGCCACATGGCATCAGCGTGGGTGACTTTATCGCGTGCAAGGCTTAATAACCAACCTGCCAAGGCAAGTAAGGAAATTGGAATGCAAGCAGCCAAGTAGACTTTCCAGTAAATTATCATGCTATTGATTAATATATTGTTAATCTTTCAATTAGTCGTACGACGAGTGCCAATTAAATGCAGGTCTTAAGCGATTTTTCCTCAGCAAGGTTGCATTAGTCAGGATAAAAAAACAAAATAATACGTAAAACCAACTTATTTTTCATGTTAAATAACTTAACATGTTGTTAAAATGGCATCAACGAATAAAGCAATTTGGCAAAAGCTTAACGCCAAATGCTTAACTAAAACAACGATAGTTAATAAGATTTTGAATCCGCCGAGTATACAAACTGTACTGACTAATCTTATATCACTCACTAATGAGCGTGATGTGTATCAATTAGAGCTACTGCTTGCACAGTCGCTCTATGACCTTATTCAGCCGCTGAATAGCAGTGCTGAAAAGTCGGTTGTCGTCTATCGTGCAGTCAACGTTAACAAAAGACAGTTTACGCCAGTTGTCATTGGCAAAGCCAAACCAGAGAGCTTAATCAACCCATCCTTAGAAGATTCGCTAGCCGATTGTTTTAATAGTGGTGAATTTATCTCTATTCAAAGTGATAATGACTCTGAGATTAACTTATACCCGTTAAAAAATACCGCAAATCGAACTGTTGCAGTGATCGCAGTACAAGCAACGATTAATGATGCTCAACTCCATGAAACCATCACGATGCTATTGCAGATACACCAAAATTTCGCGGGTCTCATTAATGATAATGAGCATGACACACTCACTGGCTTGCTCAACAGAAAAACATTCGACAGCAAACTCGAAAAAGTACTCGAGCAAAAACGTAAATCTACCAAAAGAGTCGATGATCAAGCCGATGCGGCGCATTTTTTAGCGCTGTTTGACATTGATCATTTTAAACGCATCAATGATGAGCACGGCCACTTAATCGGAGATGATGTTTTAAAAACCTTATCTGGCTTATTCAAAAGTACCTTCAGAGATAAGGATTTGCTGTTTAGATATGGCGGTGAAGAATTTGTAGGTGTTTTTGAATGTAATAACAAAAAAGACATCAAGCATTTGTTAGAGCGCTTTAGAAAGAAAGTCAGTCAACATCAGTTTAATGATGTTGGACAAGTCACTATTAGTATTGGTTTTACAGAGATTGATGGCTTTGACGATGCTGATCAGATCTTAGATCGTGCAGATCAAGCGCTATATTACGCCAAAGACAATGGTCGTAACTGCATTTATCAATATGAGAATTTGGTGCAAGCAGAAATGAAACAGAAGGCTGCTTCTGAGACCTCATTAGCCGCGACTTCAGGCTAGCTGAAATTTACTAATTCCTACAAGATTTAATCTTCAACCACAACACAATGCAAGTCGGTACCAATGTAATTGCATTGGATAGCGCAAGTGGTTTACTACCGATCATGATGCCATAAATTAACCAGCAAAGTACACCAGTACTAAACAGGCTATACATCGGCAGAGAAATGCCAGACAGGTCGCGTGTTTTTAAAGAATGGTAGGCTTGTGGAATGAAGGAAATGGTGGTTAAGGTAGCGGCAATAAATCCAATGGTTTCTGAATAATCCATAATTTTAAGTGGTACTTTCGTAAAAAAGCTGCAATTTTAACGAAATAACTGGTGATTTTGACCAAAACATTCTAATTTTATCAGCTTAAATTGCTTGCCAAGAGGCTGGCTGTTATAATCGCGTCGTAATTTATAGTAAGTTCGCTATACTATAATAGATAAATTCCATTGGAGAGTGCTTTGGCAAAAGAAGAGTTAATTGAAATGAATGGCGTCGTGACAGAGATCCTGCCCGATTCACGTTATCGCGTGACGTTGGATAACGGTCACAGTCTGGTTGCCTATACAGGCGGCAAAATGAAAAAGAATCACATCCGTATTCTAGCTGGTGATAAAGTGACATTAGAGCTTTCACCTTATGATGTGAACAACGGTCGTATTACATTCCGTCATATTGAAAATAATAATGGCGGTGGTGGTGGCTACCACAGACGTCGTTAATACTCTCCAATTAAAAAACGCGCGTATGCGCGTTTTTTAATGTCTACCTAGCTAAAGCTTAAGACCCAATTCGTGATTGGCGCCCACTGATCCAAGTCTTTTTTCACGGTGTAGGGTTTCATATCAAAAATACTCAAGCCTTGCTCAGCTGCGTTGACATAAGCTTGTGCATTTCTTAAATTGGCTAACACAGGAAATCCAGCGGATTGCATAAAATCATTGAGCTGATTGGCCGCATTGGTACGTTGATTAATACGATTGCCCACTAGCGCAACGAACGTCTTTTCCTTACGAATCGCTTTTTCTTCATTTAAGATGTCGATAAAGCGTTGTGTCGCGCCACTATCAAAAGCAGAAGCTTGCATAGGAATGATGATGCAGTCCGCCATTTTAATGGCATTTTTTAGCCTATCATTGCGAATGCCTGCTGGCGAATCCATCACTAGCCAATCCAGTTTCTTCGATTTTTCACAGGCGTGATTGGCTTCTATCTTATAAGCGTCTTTAGGCCTTCTCTTGAGCCAATGTGTTGATGACTTCTGCCTATCAAGATCGCCAATGGCCACTGTGTTGCCAAGTGAGGCCAGGTACCCAGCCAAGTTTGTTGCAACCGTCGTTTTTCCACAGCCGCCTTTGGTGTTTGCCACTAAAACACTTTTCATCCCTTAGTTCCTAAGTAAACCTTGAATTATCTTAAATCATACGTCAAAATCAAATGGATTTGCTACCGTTTGTCATAAAAAATCACAAAGAAAAAGGATGCGAAAGCGCTTTAAATGAAACGATGCCAACTATTGATGTACTTGAGTTGTTTGCTAGCATTTTCAATCCACGCAGCTGAGGATCATCAAGTTGCTCAGCCGACCATTGCGGTGATGTACCACCCGGTCATGCTCAAGCACTACACTGGCGCCAACCATCCTGAACGGCCCGAAAGAGTATCATCGGTCGTCAATTACCTTCAAAGCCTAAGTAACTTTCAGCAGGTGCTCCAATGGCCAGAGGTCACACCAGCTGATGATAAAGTCATCGGTCTTGTGCATTCTTCAGCGTATATTGAACGCGTCAAAAAAGAAGTCCAACGTTTAAAGCCGAATCAAACGGCACAATTAAGTACTGGAGATACCATCCTTTCAAAAGATTCACTAGATGCTGCCAGGCTGGCGGTTGGTGCGGTGGTGCAAGGGGCAGATAGAATCATGCAGCAGCAGTCAGAGGCTGCATTTGCACTGGTACGACCTCCTGGGCACCATGCCTCTAGGAACACGGGCATGGGCTTTTGTATTTTTAATAACGTGGCCATCGCTGCCAAGTATCTCCAAGAAAAGTATCACTTAAAGCGAATATTAATCGTTGACTTTGATGTGCATCATGGCAACGGAACACAAAAAACATTTGATGAAGATTCATCCGTATTTTACTTTAGCGTCCATCAATCCAACTTCTATCCTTACACTGGTGAAAGCGATGATATAGGGCTTGGTGCAGGGCGTGGCACCGCGATTAATGTGCCCGTTTCACCGGGCACTGATGCCCATGGAATATTAAAAGCCATCGATCAACAATTAGTACCTGCTATGCAAACGTTCAAACCTGAGTTCATTCTTGTTTCAGCTGGCTTTGACTCCCACGCGAATGACTTACTGGGCCATTTGAACTATAGCGATCAAGCGTATGCCAAGATCACCCAAAAACTGCAAGCCATTGCACAACAAGCTGGCCATCAACGGTTATTATTTGCGTTGGAGGGCGGGTACACCTTGCAAAACCTTGAGCAATCCATCGCCAAAATCCTGCAAACCTTAGTGCAATAACGGTCGAGTAGGACTAATCCACGCACTAATTAGATAGAAATGTTGTCATTTAGCGAATATTCCTTAAAAAATTGTTAGGAAGTGATAATAAGACATTGAAATGTATACAATAGTGTATATCAAGTGATATATTCAGAGCATAAAAATATCTGTAAAGGAAGGTAGTATGGCAATAATCAACGGCACATCCACTGCTGATAATCTAATCGGTGGTTTGGAAGACGATAGCATTGATGGTCTCGCAGGGGACGATACAATCAATGGCGGCGCTGGTAATGATACTTTAACCGGAGGTGTAGGCAACGATACAATCGATGGCAGTACCGGTGAAGATACGATCGTATTTAATTACCCCACTACTAATATCTCCTCACTTTCTGGTGTAAGTGGAGTCTTTACCGGCGGCTCTTTAACGGTCATAGGCGAAGAGGGTATCGATACACTGCTGAACTTTGAATTCCTTCAGTTTAGTGATCAAACCGTAGCAGTGAGTGAAGTGATTATTGGTACTGTCAATGATGAGGCCTTAAGCGGAACTACCGCTGCTGATTTGATCAGTGCCGGCCAAGGCAATGACAACATTAATGCAGGTGCTGGTTATGACCGCATTTGGGGTGGCTCTGGCATTAATACCATTGATGGCGGTAGTGGTATTGATACGCTTGTACTTGAATATGCCTCATCACAGATTAGCGCGATTACAACTATTTCAGAACAGCTCGCTATCGTCAGTGATAATTCAACTGACATTATCAGCAATGTAGAATTTTTAAAGTTTAATGACCAATTGATTGAGGTTGATGACTTAGTGCTGGGCACAGCATCTGCGCAAACAATCAATGGCACCAGTACAAATGACGTCATTGCGCCTGGCTCAGGTGCCGATACCATCAATGCTGGCGCAGGAGATGACCTAGTCTTAGGCGCTGAGGATGGTGAAACAATCGATGGCGGCGATGGTACCGACACCGTTAAATTTAATTTTTCTAGTGCGGAGCTTACTGGCGCCACTTATTTAGTCAATGGTGATGTGCAACTAACCACTGAGCAACCGACAATTTTACTCAAAAGCATTGAAAATATTGCCTTCACCAATACCGAACAAAGTGCCTTAAGTGATCTCGTTGCAGAATTAAATGTTGGGCAAACCTTTTACCGAATGCCTAATGAAAATGGTAGTGCTTTTACAGTATTGCCAGAGGTATATGTTGGTCCTGTCAGTTACCTTGAGTATCAACTCTTCGGTGATGCAGAGGGTAACGTTATCATCGGTTCAGATGAAAATGACTTTCTAAGCTTATTTGGCGATGATGATGCCGCTGACGGAGGCGCTGGCCAAGACATACTCGATGGAGGTACTGGTTCTAACTTTTTAATCGGGGGCACAGGTGCTGATACCTTTTATCTAGACGGCCGAGGTGGTGAGGTTACTTGGTCAACAATCGTTGATTTTACTGAAGAAGATACGGTCAACATATGGGGGTGGGTTGATGGTACCAGCCGCTTACATCGTGTAGAGCAAAGTAATGGTGCTGTTGACTACGAAGGGGTTACCTATCACTATGATTTAGATGGTAATAACCAGATCGACACCTCTATTACATTCACTGGTTTAGCTGAATCTGAACTGGCAGATGCGCAAGCGTTAACGATTCCTAGCGCTGACCTTGGTTACCTCTTATTCGCATAGTAATAGGGAAGATCAGTAACTGAGTGATCACATTAGAAAGGCAGTTTACTAACTTGTTTATAGTTAAGATTTTAAATCGTTAGGTGTATAGCCTAGCATTTAATTGATGCGAATATTACGCATTAAAAAATAGTAAAAAAGTCCTTACTTAATGTTGACCAACCGCGGATAAACCCGTATTATCACGCCTTTACCAATTCCCCAATAGCTCAGTTGGTAGAGCAATGGACTGTTAA
>CAZCBF010000109.1:0-6237 GCA_964496895.1 uncultured Methylophilaceae bacterium
AGAAATCTGGGTGAGCAGCTTCTACAGCAACACGTTTAACACCTGGTGTTAATACACTGTCTTTGTAAGCTTGGTCTTGACGGTCAAATACGTTAGTTGATGGCATTGAAACCACACGTACTTTTGTACCTGATTTTGCTAGTTCAGCAGCAGCATCGCTTGCGAGTGATAATTCTGAACCATTGGCAATGATAATCACATCAGCATCTGCTGTATCAGAGAATACATAGCCACCATTTGCAATGAGGCTAGTGTCTGCATGATTGATACCTGGCATGCCTTGACGAGAGAATACTAAGCTTGTTGGGCCGTCAGCTCTTTCAACTGCAGCTGCCCAAGCAACCGCTACCTCAGTACCGCTGGCTGGACGCCAAACATCCATATTTGGAATGTAACGTAAACCAGAAGTATTTTCGACAGGTTGATGGGTAGGACCATCTTCACCTTGACCGATTGAGTCATGTGTTAGTACGTAAATCGCACGTTGCTTCATCAGTGCTGACATACGCATACCGCTCTTCATGTAATCAGAGAACATATGGAATGTACCGCCGTATGGTAAGAAACCACCGTGCAATGCCATACCGTTCATGATCGCTGCCATACCGAATTCACGCACACCGTATGAGATGTAGTTACCTGGTTTTTTGCCGCTTACATGTTTGAAGTCTGGTGAAGCAGTTAAGTTAGAACCTGTTAAATCAGCTGAACCACCGATAAACTCAGGCAATGTTGGTGCTAATGCAGTAATCACATTTTGTGAGTGTTTACGTGAAGCTGCTTTCGCCGCGGCTTCGTTACTATCAGCGATTAATTTTTCTTTAGTCGCTTCCCAGTCAGTTGGTAACTCACCTGCCATACGGCGTGTGAATTCAGCTGCTAGTTTAGGATATTTCGCTGCATAGGCGGCAAATTTATCGTTCCAAGCTGCTTCTTTTGCTGCGCCTTTTTCTTTTTGGTTCCAACCGTCATACACATCTTGTGGAATCACGAATGGAGCATGTGGCCAGCCGATTTCTTTACGAACCAATGCAACTTCGTCATCACCAAGTGCTGCACCGTGACAATCATGTGAACCAGATTTGTTAGGTGAACCTTTACCAATGATAGTTTTACAGCAGATTAATGTTGGCTTGCGTGTATTTTTCTTCGCTTTATCAATTGCTTCTTGAATCGCTTCTTGGTCATGGCCGTCTACTTCTAATACATGCCAGCCATATGCTCTAAAGCGGGCTTTTGTATTATCTGTGTACCAGCCTTCAATATGACCATCGATAGAAATACCGTTGTCATCCCAGAAAGCGATTAATTTACCAAGACCCCATGTACCTGCTAAAGCACAAGCTTCATGCGATACACCTTCCATCATACAGCCATCACCTAAGAATACGTATGTGTAGTGATCAACGATTTCGTGACCACGTTTGTTAAATTGGCTAGCTAATAATTTTTCAGCCATTGCAAAACCAACACCGTTTGCAATACCTTGGCCTAAAGGACCAGTTGTTGTTTCAATACCTGGTGCAAAACCGTACTCTGGGTGACCAGCACATTGTGAATGTAATTGACGGAAAGACTGTAATTGCTCCATTGGTAGGTCGTAACCTGTTAGGTGCAATAGTGAGTAGATCAACATAGAGCCATGACCATTTGAAAGCACGAAGCGATCGCGGTCTGCCCAATCTGCATTATTTGGGTTGTGGTCCATATTGTTGTTCCACACTACTTCTGCAATTTCAGCCATGCCCATAGGCGCGCCTGGGTGACCAGACTTAGCTTTTTGCACAGCGTCCATGCTCAAGGCACGGATAGCATTGCATAAATCATCACGAGTTGCCATTCTCATTTCTCCCTAAAATTAAACATCTTTTGATTAAACATATTTAGTACATTAACTTTAAAACACACCGCCAAAAGATAATTCAGCGTGTTCAATATTAATTCTTCTAGAAGATTGTAATGCCCGAACTTGAGCAATAGAAATGCCTCAAGAGGACAAAAATCCTTATTATACAAATCAGTAGGATTATGCTTTACTTCCATGATTTCATCAAGTAGTCAACGCTATTTCTGGAGGCATATTGCACAAATTATGTGCGTATAAATACCTGCCATATTTTATATGGCAGGCATCAAAAACTTTTTGAACGATCTAAGCGGCTTTATCTAATTTAATTAGGCCTTAAAGGTGACTAACTTAGTAAGGTTTGGAGTTGTACTGCAGTGTAATAACTGGGGCTTTTCTTAAAACCATTTTTTGCAAACAGCTGCCAGCGCCCCAAGATGTAACAAACCACCAAGTTTGCCTTGGCATCAGGGTCTACTAATAAATTAGACTCGACGTCTTGTCGATCAGCAATTTTCAAGCACTGCTTGATGGTGACTTCTAAACGATCAAACAATTGATTGATACGTGTTTGCAATTTTGCATCTTCATTGACGAGCGCGTCACCAATCAGGATACGTGTCATGCCCGGATTTTTCTCAGAAAAACTAATCAACATTGCCATGATCTGCTGAATCTGCGCAATGCCATTTTTTTCTTCATCGAGGATTTTATTGATTAAGCCAAAAATAGTCTCCTCAATAAAACTAATCAGGCCTTCAAACATCTGCGCTTTGTTTGCAAAATGACGGTATAGTGCAGCCTCGCTGACACCTAGTTCTTTTGCCAGTGACGCTGTGGTAATCTTTTCACGCTTAGGCGACTCAAGCATTTTAGCTAACGCCTGTAATATTTGCTGCTTTCTTTCCCCTGCCATGACCTTGCCCCTTTCTCAATCTGGCGTGTGTTTGACCGACCTAATCACATTAATGACTCTAGCGTATTATAACCCAATGTGAGTAAGTGCTAACACTGAATTCACGCGATAGTTTACGTAGGTTGGCTTTGACAGTTTTCTTGAAACCAATACTGTTTTCATCCCTAAGCGTTTTGCTGTTCGCAAAGCCGCAAGATTATCCTCAACCATGATGCATTGCTGGGCAGACACACCCAACTTATTCAGCAACATACTAAAGCCTCGAGGGTTTGGCTTAGCATAAAACTGCGTAGATTCCACACTAAAGACACAATCAAAACAATCCTGCACACCTAACAAACGCAACACCTCTGCTGCATAGGCAGAAGGTCCGTTAGTGAACACACACTTCCTGTCTGAGATAGTATTTAAAAGGTGTTTCAAATTTTTGACAGGTTGCAATAATGCAGCCAAATCCTCAAATGTGTGGGTTTGGGCGAGAAAGTGATGTGGGTCAACACCATGATGGCGTATCAAACCCTTCAATGTGGCGCCATACACGCGCCAGTAATGATGACGCAGTTCGTTGGCTTGTGTTTGATTCAAATCCAGATGGTCCATGATGTATTCTGTCATGGCTTGATTCATGACTGGAAACACTTTTGCGGAGGCATTATGCAAAGTATTGTCTAAATCAAATATCCAGACTTTTGGCTTTATATGTAAGGGCAAAGTAGGGGCTACTTGGTCTTAATCAACGTACCCACACCTTCATCAGTCAACACCTCTAATAACAGCGCGTGCTCGACGCGCCCATCAATAATATGTACTGAATGGACGCCACTACGCGCCGCATCCATAGCTGAGCTGATCTTAGGTAACATACCGCCAGATAGTGTGCCATCAGCCACCATATCATCAATTTGTGCAGGCGTTAAGCCAGTCAATAACTCGCCGTGTTTATCCAGCACACCTGGGGTATTCGTGAGCAAGACTAATTTTTCTGCATGCAATACTTCGGCTAATTTACCTGCCACCACATCTGCATTGATATTATAAATTTCACCATCATCACCAACTCCAATCGGGGCAACAACCGGAATAAAATCATCACTATCGAGGAAGTTAATAATGCTCGGATCGATCCCTTTAATCTCACCCACATGCCCTACATCAATCATATTATCAGGGTCTTGCAAGTCTTCCATTAGCAATTTTTTAGCATGAATAAAATTACCATCAAGTCCTGTCAAACCCACCGCCTTGCCGCCGTGCTGATTGATCATATTGACAATCTCTTTATTCACCTGCCCGCCCAAGACCATGCCGACCACATCCATGGTCTCAGAATCAGTCACGCGCATGCCTTGGATAAACTCACCTTTTTTGCCAAGTTTATCGAGCATCTGGTTAATCTGTGGGCCACCACCATGCACGACCACAGGGTTCATGCCAACCAATTTAAGCATCACCACATCTTTGGCAAACTTCTGCTTAAGCGTCTCATCGGTCATGGCATTGCCACCATATTTAATGACAATGGTCTTATCAAAAAAACGCTTGATATACGGCAAGGCTTCTGAGATGGTTCTCGCTTTTTTAGCGGCTGCGGATTCACTTAACATAGCAGTATCTTTCTTTAAGTTTAACTTTGGCTCCAATTGTAACGAAATTACAGACTTTTCATAAATACTTTAGAATTACGCTGATAGTTATACAGCTGCTTTTTCTCCGCAGGCAGTGCCTCTACGCTTTTTTCGACAAATCCGCGCTCAATAAACCAATGCTCAGTACGCGTCGTCAGGCAAAAGAGTTGTTGCACCCCTTGCGCCCTAGCCACAGACACACAATAATCAAACAAACGATCCCCGCGCTTAGCCCCGCGATACGCTGGATCGATGGCCAAACAAGCAAACTCTGCCACATGTGTATCGGTCGCAAAAGGATACAACGCCGCACAGCCAATCACACGCCCATCATGCTCCATCACATAAAAGGCAGCGACTTCCATTTCTAATTGCTCACGGCCACGCCTGACCAGTACACCTTGATGCTCTAGCGGCTCAATCAATTTCAAAATACTGCCTACATCTTCAACCGTGGCCTGCCGCATCGACTCTAGCCCTAACTCTGTGACCATCGTACCCACACCACTCACTGTAAACAGCTCTTGCAAAATCGCACCATCCACATGCCGTGAAATCAAATGTGTTCTGGCAACACCCTGCTCACAGGCCTTAACCGCTGACTGTAGATACAAGGCAACATCCTCTCCAAAGTACTTAGGCGCATCACTTTGCTGTGCTTGCGCCAATAGATTGCTGGCTTTACCCACCATCATTTCACGTAAAAGTTCTCCACGAAGATTGTGCACACCCTCTTCATCCATTAAAAAGATCAGCTTTTCTGCATCAAGCGCAATCGCGGCATTCACAGCCACATCCTCCAGCGTGAGGTTAAACGCTTCGCCAGTGCGTGAATAGCCCATCGGTGAAAGCAAGACCATCTCATCATCATCCAGCCGCTTTTGGATCGCAACATGATCAACCTTGCGCACCTCACCTGTATGCTGCAAATCCACACCATCAATCACACCAATCGGTTTTGCCGTAACAAAATTACCGCTAGCCACGCGAATGTCAGCACCTGCCATCGGTGAATTAACGATCCCCATCGACAACAACGCCTCTATTTCCACCCGCACAGCACCATTGGCTTCCTTCACCATTTCCATCGCAACATCATCAGTAATGCGCACACCATTGTGATAGTTAGGCTTAAGGTTTTCACGAATTAAACGCTTTTCTACTTGCGGCCTCACACCATGTACTAGCACCAAATTAACACCAAGACTGGAGAGTAGATTCAAATCATGCGATAGCGCGATAAACTGATGTTCACTGACCACCTCTCCACCAAAAGCGACAACAAAGGTTTTATCTCTAAAGGCATGAATATAAGGGCTGGCTGAACGAAACCAATGCACGAAGGCTTGCGGGCTTTGCTGAGAGGAAGGTAGCGCTGTACTACTCTCATCAAAAAATTGTGCTGGCGTCGTCCCTAAGGCGCTGGCAATTTTATGCAACATCGACTCTGACGCACCCAGCTCACCGCGCTCAATACGCGATAAATTACCTGCATCATAATCTGTCAGCTTGGCTAACTGCTGAAGTGTCATTTTTTGCGATTTACGCAAATTTCTAATACTAATACCAATCATTTCTATATTATATGTAATATTTACATATTAATCATCATAAAAATACAGGAATCAATAATAAGCTACCAACCAATCAAGTAACGGGATTTTTTATTCAGGATTTTTTTAATTAATAAAGACATGAAATAGCAACTGATCAACACAAACAGATATATATTAAAGACGCCAAAGATACCATGCTCAAAATCCAGCAAGCCCGTATCGCGCATCCAATAGAGCACCCACTGGTGTAAGAAATAAAACGCAAAGCTCATATTGGCAATGATCTTTAAAAAC
>CAZCBF010000110.1:0-6231 GCA_964496895.1 uncultured Methylophilaceae bacterium
TCCATCTTTAGCCCAATCTAGGGTCACGCTGTCGTCGGCCTCTACATAGCGGAAGCTACCACGATTGGTATCATCGTAGACCATGCTGAGCGAACCTGAGATTCCTAGGTTTAGCGGCATGCCGACTGAGTACCAGTTTTCCAATGTTACCGGCATCCCATTGCTAGCGACCGTTTCAATTTTGCTCGCGCAAGGTGATGCTTGTGTTAAGCCACGCACTTTACCAAACGAACGTGATGCAGTTGCATCGCCATTAGTACCCCAACCTTCACCAACAAACTCATTCAGTTTGTTTAAATAACCTTTAGCTCTTGCTTTAACAAGCAGCTCAGTAGAACTAATAGAACCCGCTGATAAGATAAGTTTGTCGCAAGACATAATGAACGTATCGAGCACTTCGCCAAATGGGTCAATTTGTTCAACTTGCACCAAGTAGCGCCCTGTTTGCGCGCCGTAACCTACATCTAAATCATAAGCAATGTCTTTGACTTGCATGCCTGTATGTACGCTAACCAAACCACTTTCATAAGCGTATCTTAAGTAGTTTTGCGTCATATCAAATTTGGCACCGTTGCTATTACCATGGTTGCTTTCGCCAACAGTAGCAGAAGCACGTGTACCTAAGTTGATTTCGTCTTGTACTGTTTGCCAGTTCCAAATACCATCGACAGCTGAGGTGGTATAACCTGCTTTGCGAACTTGCTCATCCCAAACACGGCTATGCCCAAACGACCTTGCATTGTAGATTGAGTCTGGCATTGGAGTTAGGTCAAGCATATTACGCACTCGAGGATAATACTTTTCATGCATTTCTTTGTAATCAACCGTACCCTCAAAGATATCATCAAAGTATTGTTTTTCTGGCTCAATCATCACACCGGTAAAGACTTTTGAGCCACCACCTACACAAGCACCACGCCATACACTGATATTTTCGTAGTCAGTAATGTCTAACATCCCGCCGAATTTATCGAGCCTATATGAGATGCCACTAATTTGTTTGACCCTAGTACGGTGCCAGTAACTGCGCCCATCTGGTGAAATATCATTAGGGTGAATCTCGCGCCATTTGCTTTGCGGCCAATGGCTACCGCGCTCTAAAACAGCAGCTGTGAGACCAGCTTGAGATAAACGGTATGCTGCGATCGAACCACCAAACCCACTACCAATAATTAATACGGGGACATGACTGGCTGGTTTTTCTTGCCAAAACACTTCTGGCACAAGCCGACGGTAATTGGTTGGAAAAATATTTAATGGATCAAAAATGCCAGCTTTTGCTGCAGTAGATGAAAGCCCAGTAATCGATGCTGCGCCAGTAATGGCTGAAGCTTTGAGAAAGTTACGACGGTTCATATTGTATTTCACATAGTGCTAGGATAAGCAATACTCTATTAGAAAACACCGAGCCTTTATATAGCCCCTTTGGTTGAAAATATGTAGTGAAATTGTGGGAAAGACTCTCGTAGGATATCCATTAAGCAAATTACATTACGCTCTAAACATTCGATAATGTTCAAAAATAGCCTCAATCGGCTATCAATCAAATACCCAAAGTAAATGTCATTTCTGTAGTGAAATAATAATCAAAGCAAGTGCATTACAGCGAAAGAAAACCTTTACTACAAATGAGTTTCAAAAATATACGGCGCAATGCCTGTTAGTTATTGTTCTATGCATAAACTACCTTCTTGATCAAAAATTGACACTAACTCTCTGGAGGTCAGACTTCAACCGACGGTTTTAAAGGTTCCAATTTAGAATTAAAGACTCATTTTTTTCTAAAAGAAATTTGATAAATGACCACCATAGATAAGTAGAAGAACCCTGGAACCAGTAATACAAAAAACTATAAATACTGTAAAAATAAGCACCTATCATAACGCCAAAAATAAATCCAGCGACCATTAAAAGCAATAAAGTAAACTTTCTTTATCAAAATACCTAACATCAAGCTTCCTTACTATGATGATACCTAGGCCAGTGAGAGTGCCTGTTATATGCGTAGTGCGTATCATAGAGTTATAGGAAGTGGTAAGCGCATTTTGCTAACCACAAGCAGCTGAGGCAGCATAGTGTCCTGAAAAATGGTTATGCGTTACTAAATAAAGAGATGTAAAAATCATTAGCGTTTCGAGTAACAAAATGAATCTGTACTGTGGACAAACGACAAAATGGTTTTGATCTAAATAAATGCCTGTAATAGCTGAACCGATTAGGAAAGAAAGCAGAATGCCAAATAAGTGGAAGAAGGAAATATAATTTCCTTCCAAAACACTGACACCAAACACCAATAACAGAAGCGCAACACTCGTCTTATTATTGAGATTGATTGACGATAGTTTCGCTATATTTATTAGGTGTTTCATTCTTTTGTAAAATATATTTGTTTTAATCGTTTAAGCAGAGCTTTTTGTTGGTAGACTTAACCACAATCAAGCCATACAAGACAGCCTCATCTGGTCAGCATTGTGTCTATTAATCTATTCGGCTGAACTGATGTGTTGATATTTCAACATAAAATTGATCTTTTTAGTGGGCAATATTAGTCCTTTCGGACTATTTACAGTTATTAACTAATTCAATATGATCTAATGAAGTTTATATATTTTTTTAATCTAAGGAGTAATTATGGAAAAGAGGAAAATTAGTTTAGCTTGCGCTTTATTATTTGCATCCTTAAGTGCTAATGCAGCACTAGTAACAATTACCAATGCTTCATTTGAAACCAATGCACTAGCAGACGCTGGTTTCGATAGTAATGTTCCTGGCTGGGTAGTGAGTGGTGATGCAGGTCGATTCAATCCTAACGGACAACTATCCCCAGAAGCTTGGGATGGTGTTATGACAGCATATGCAAATGTCGGCAGTTTAACGCAAACGCTAGGAACCAGTGTGGTTGCTGGTACAACTTACACATTGAGTTTATATGTTGGGGACCGTAGTGACCTGCCATTCCCTGGTTTTACGGTAGACCTGCTAGATGGTGGCGCTGCAGTAGCAGGCAACCTGACTGGTACTGCACCAGTTGATGGAGAGTGGAGTCTTTATAACTATTCGTTTACTGCCGCAGCTGATGGCGGTGCACTTGGCATTCGATTAGCTTCTAATGGTGCTCAAACAAACTTTGATGCCTTAAGCCTTAATGCAGTTGCTGCTGTACCAGAACCAGAAACTTATGCGATGTTTTTAGCTGGTTTAGGTTTATTAAGCGTTGCTTCAAGAAAACGTAAAGTGTAAACCTATATAATTAGTACAATCGCAGAACTTTTAAGCCCTAAAAAACCGCTTAACAGCGGTTTTTTAGGGCTTACAAACTAGCTAGGGCTCATCTTAAGCTCCCATATGTTATTAATGTTGCACTAACCCAATAATAACAACATTGATTACAGCTCATTTAGGCTATCTCAAACGTTCACACGCTAACGCGCACGTACTAAGGAATACAAAAAGCTTAGATTACACAACACATAAATAGATCATTTTATGGCTAACCCAAAATGTCATAAAGTTATTATATAGTACTAGCCTTCAGCCTATTCACTAACCAGCAAACCTTGATACAAAATAGTCTAATCACCCTCCTCAAACACCTACTCTGGCCTGCCGTGTTATTACTAGGCATCAGCATCTATTGGGTAGGCACTCAAACAGGCCAACCTGTATTAGCTTATAACATCGCCTATTTTAGTGTCGCCTTAACCTTATTCTCTCTTGAACGGTGGCTACCTTATGAAAAGCAATGGTTACAACCTGATGGACAAATATGGAACGACATCGGCCATACCGTGATGACTAAAGGCTTTAGTCAAGTACTGGCAACCTCTGCTGCTTTATTTGGCATATCTGAGCTTGGCCCTGA
Source organism: uncultured Methylophilaceae bacterium (assembly GCA_964496895.1). Lineage (GTDB taxonomy): Bacteria > Pseudomonadota > Gammaproteobacteria > Burkholderiales > Methylophilaceae > Methylotenera. The sequence continues at coordinate 3,863 of CAZCBF010000110.1, forward strand.
GACGGCTAGCGGCTTTTGGCCTGCTGAGTGGCCTTTGTTGTTTCAAGTGTTGTTGGCCTTGGTGATCGGTGAGTTTGGTTTGTATTGGGCGCATCGCTCCGCACATGAGTGGTGGCCTGCTTGGTGTTGGCATGCGGTGCACCATTCGGTGACTAAATTGTGGTTTGTGAATACTGGACGCTTTCATTTGTTTGATTCACTTTGGAAGAGTGCTTTTGCACTCACGCTTGCCACCATTGCTGGCGCGCCAAAAGAGATTATTATGTGGGTATTGGTGATTACGCCGTTTATTGGCTTTCTCACCCATTGCAATGTCGATATGCGTTGCGGTTGGCTTAACTGGGTATTTAACACGCCGCAGCTGCACCGCTGGCACCATAGTCAGGATGTGAATGAAGGCAATCGCAACTATGGTGAAAACCTGATGATTTGGGATATTGTGTTTGGTACGCGTTATTTACCGGCTAACCGCCGCCCGCCCCTAGACATTGGCTGCCCTGACCCTGTGCCTAAAAACTTTTGGGGCCAACTCGCCTTTCCTTTGAGTGCATGGCTCAAATCAAAAGCCTAAATAATATTATCTTGGCACCTTAAAGCCCTTTCAGGGATAATAAGCGCAAATGACTTAATATTAAGGGTTGGTATGTTTGCTGCATTTTTTAGCTTACTGAAAAAGTTTTTCTACTTTGTGGTGATTCCACTATTACTATTTTTTATCTACACCATGATTACGCTGACATGGTCGTACTCAACCGGTGAGCGCGCAGGCTATGTGCAAAAGCTTTCAGAAAAAGGGCTCTTTTGTAAAACCTACGAGGGTGAGCTGATCTTAGTCACTGTGCCAGGTACTCAGGCTGAAAAATTCTTTTTCTCAGTGCCAGATAAAGCCGTCGCACGTAAAATCAATGAAACGATTGGTAAGCGTGTGCGTTTAGTCTACGAGCAACACATTGGTGTGCCAACCAACTGTTATGCAGAGACGCAATATTACGTGACAGATGTGGAAGTAATTGCTGGCGAAAGCCTGCCGATGCCCTTAACCTCGCAATAGCACGATGGCAGTTACTGACGAAAAAAACTACATCACCCCAGAAGGCTATGAGGCACTCAAAGCCGAGTTTGAACAACTCTACAAAGTAGAGCGTCCGCAAGTGGTCAAGACGGTGTCGTGGGCGGCCAGCAATGGCGACCGCAGTGAAAATGGTGATTACATTTATGGCAAAAAGCGTTTGCGTCAGATTGACGGCCGCTGCCGCCACTTGATGAAACGGATGGACTTAGCCGAGATTGTCGATAGCAAGAAGCAACAAAGTTTAGAAAAAGTCTTCTTTGGCGCTTGGGTCACTCTCTACAATCTGGATGATGAATCTGAACAAACTTTTCGCATTGTCGGTAAAGATGAGTTAGCGCCCTCCAAAGGCTATATCAGCTGGATATCCCCTCTCTCCCGCGCCATTATGGGTAAGCCTATTGGCGCTGAAGTCGTAGTACGCACGCCCAATGGCGAAGATGAATTTGAGATTATCGATATTCAATACTCTGAACCCGATTAAACATGCAAAGCTGCGATGTGTTTTGCAAGGTTGTTGATAATTTTGGTGACATTGGCGTTTGTTGGCGCTTATGCCAACAATTAAGCCATGCGCATGATTTAACAGTCCGCTTGTATCTTGATGACTTTACCGCAGCAGCGCACATCATTCCCACCCTAGATGCTCAAGCACACACACAAATCATCAACGGCGTCAGTATTTCGCCTTGGCCTGAAAGCCCTTGTGAGATGCCTGACTTTATCATCGAAACCTTTAGTTGCGGCGTGCCTGAGCACTACGCGCGAGTAGCTGCGAGCAAGCAAAAAAGCGCTAAAGGTCTTCAATGGATTAATCTCGAATATTTGTCAGCTGAAGCATGGGTAGCAGACTTTCACTTACAACGCTCACAACACCCTACCCTTGGTTACCAGCGTACGTTTTATTACCCTGGCTTTAGCACCAACACCGGTGGTTTGCTTAGAGAACGAGATTTACCCAGCAAGCAGGAAATTTGGCAAACGCAAAGTGAACAGCAAAGTTTCTTTACCCGTCATACGGCACTTCCGTTTGAAGCGATCCGAGCCAGCATCAACATCTCTTTGTTTTGCTACCCGCAAGCCCCTGTGCTGGCATGGGTCAATGCATTACGCGATTATGCAAAACCGATCAACTTACTCGTGCCTTGCAACGAAGGTAGCGCGATTAAGCAAATACTAGAAAGCGAGTTTGACTTTGACCACTCAGGCAAAGCACTCGCCGATGCAGTGACTGTACAATGCATGCCTTTTTTATCACAAGACGCGTATGATCAGCTACTCTCTTATTGCGACTTAAACC
>CAZCBF010000111.1:0-6113 GCA_964496895.1 uncultured Methylophilaceae bacterium
TTGAAATAATGCGCACTCCATCCACTAACAACGGCTTGCAGCAAAAAAACCACGCCGAGCGGAATGCTCAGGCCTGTGCTGTTAGCTGTCTTTAACAATACAGTGAGCACCACTAATGTTAGCCCGACGATTACCGCCGAGCCGAGTTGAATACACAGCGCCATTAATGCTGGAAACCGCTGCAACTTACTCAGCCATGCGACTCTGGGGATGACAACGTCATCTAGCTGCTCTTCAAATATCTGTAAAGTCATGTGTGATCAGTACCATTAAAAAAAAACACCACTACCTCCGGAGAGATAGCGGTGCTTACGGGGGAAGTTAAACTGCAGCTGGTGCAAGTTTGTATTTGTTTTCTTTGGCCTTTTTGGTCTTACCTGCACGCGATGGCACATGGCATAGATTGCAGACATAGTTATGATTTAGATCGTATGCGTTGACAATATAGTCACCGCCACAACAATCACATGTCTTCACATCTAACATATTGCTTTCGATAAAGCGCACCAAAGTCCAGGCACGTGTCAGTGATAACACCGCATCGCACTCGTCATTTTGTGTAATTTGTTGCTGATAGAGCGCATACGCTTTGATAATCGCGTGAATACCCTCTAACTCTGCGTAATCAGTCATAAATCGATAGATATTATAAAAAATCGAAGAATGAATATTGGGTTGCCAAGTTAAGAACCAATCCGTTGAAAATGGCAACATACCTTTTGGTGGTGATACGCCGCGTAATTCTTTATAAAGTTTGATCAAGCGTTCGCGTGATAGCGTTGTTTGTGATTCCAACAACTGTAATCGTGCGCCCAGATTAATCATCTTCATCGCTAATTGAATTTGCTGCGCTTCATCGACGACACTCTTTTTCTTTTTTGCTACTTTTGCCATTTTCAACTTCCTTAAACTTATTTTTTTATGATGATCGGTCTAGCGGTGACTTACACGACGGCTTCGGCTTCTTGGCCAGCCATTAATACTGCAGTGTGTAAATGTGCTTGGCGTGCATCTTTGGTATAGCTTGTTAACATGCCTAAGATTGCGCTATCGTCAAAGCGGAAGCGCGCCAACATCATATTAGTACTGGCTAGTTTAACGAGTTGTAGGTTGGTCAGTTCTTCAAGTAAATCTGCGATCTCTCTTGAAATACCGAGGCGAAACATCGCCATTTCTTTGTCTGAGCGGATGAGCTGTTGTGCTAACATCAAATAGTTCAAGTTAGCGTCTTTGATTTCTGCCATGATTTCGATTTCGTCCATTGTTCTATCCCTTAAATTAAAGTTCAAAAGTTGTTTCTTTTCTACCCTTGACACGGTGTATTTGCGTCGTTGGATGTATTCTGAACCTCTGAAGTATTTCAACAATGTAACGATGGCGGTATTTTAGGTAGGAGGCACGCGAAAAGTCGTATAGGAGTTTGTCTTACAAAACACCTACACGACCTAAATATACTTTAATATCAATAACTTATATTGCTATATCTTGTTCTTAAATTCCTTTGCCTCGTTTTACAAATGAGATTTTTTTACCTTCATATGTAGAAACAATAGACGTTTTATCCTTTATTTTCTTTCAAAAACCCTATCAGCATCCTACATAGATTCTTTAGTTTTTTTTCCATATTAAATAAGCAAGCATTCAGTACGCTTATTCCTCAGATGCCTGAAACCCAAATTGATGAATAATAATTTAGGTATAGACATACTTTTGTTCGCTGACTAAGCATTAATACGGCAAGCAAAATACAAACTTTAAATTTTTTTACATATTATTCATGGCAGACGACAGCGATTCAGAAAAAACCGAGCCGGCCTCGCAGAAAAAATTAGACAAAGCACGCGAAGATGGCGATATTCCGCGCTCACGCGAGCTTGCGACCTGCGCGGTGATGTTTGCCTCTGGTTTACTCATCATGTCCATGAGTGACCATCTTGGCGGCGCACTACGCGATGTCATGGCAGCTAGCTTGCAGATCGATCGTGAAATGGCTTTTGATCCGATGGCGCTACTCATGCACATTGGTCATAGCTTGCTCGATTTACTGATTGCTTTTACACCATTAGCCGCCTTTATTGTATTGATTGCAATCGGGTCACCTGTTTTTGTTGGTGGCTGGGTGTTTAGTGGTAAATCGATGGCACCAAAATTTAGCAAACTTAACCCTCTTAAGGGTATTAAGAATATGTTTTCTAAAAACGCCGTGGTTGAACTGGTTAAATCAATCTTAAAAGCCACATTAGTAGGACTGATTTCTTATTGGGTAGTGGCAAAAGATTTAGAGCCCATCATGTCGTTATCTCAAATGCCGCTGGAAGATAGCCTTGCAGAAGTCAACGAGCTCATGTCATTGGGGTTTCTCACCATTGTCAGTGTGCTGGTTGTCATTGCAGCGATTGATGTGCCCTATCAGCTGTATCAATATGCTGAAAAACACAAAATGACCAAACAAGAAGTTAAAGATGAACATAAAGAAGTGGAAGGTAACCCTGAGGTAAAAGGCAAAATCCGCCAACAACAACGTGAAATGGCCCAGCGTCGCATGATGGCTGAGATCCCTGATGCTGATGTTGTCATCACCAACCCGACGCACTATGCGGTGGCCGTGAAATATAAGGAAGAGTCCAATGGTGCGCCGATTGTCGTGGCTAAAGGCTCTGATGCCGTCGCACTAAAAATCAGAGAGATTGCCGCGGATCACAAAATTACAACCTTGGAATCACCTAAATTAGCACGTGCACTGTTTGCGCATACCGAATTAAATGAAGAGATCCCACAAGCGCTATATGCGGCTGTGGCTGAAGTGCTGGCTTATGTCTTTCAAATGCGTGTTTTCCGTAAAGAAGGCGGCTTTAGACCAGATGTACCAGATCGTTTACCCGTGCCAGATGCACTTGATCCACACAGCTTAATGCCCGCAGATAGCAAGGCAGAGCCTGAGGTATTTGCCTAATGAACGGATTTAACTTACCAGAATGGGTAAAAAATCTAGCGGATAAAACCATCGCGGGGCCAATTGTGATCGTCATGTTGCTCTCCATGATGATCCTGCCGTTGCCGCCAGTTTTATTGGATGTTTTATTTAGCTTTAATATTGCACTCTCGATCATGGTGCTATTGATCGGCTTACAAACGCAAAAAGCTTTAGACTTTATTGCCTTCCCAACGATCTTACTGATTACCACGATGATGCGCCTTTCTTTAAATGTGGCATCGACGCGTATTGTGTTATCAGAAGGTCATTCTGGGCCAGACGCCGCAGGTAAGGTGATTGAGGCCTTTGGGCATTTCTTGATCGGTGGTAATTACACCGTGGGTATTGTGGTGTTTGTGATTTTAACTATCATCAACTTTACAGTAGTCACCAAAGGTGCTGGCCGTATTGCTGAAGTTGGCGCCCGTTTCACCTTAGATGCGATGCCAGGTAAACAAATGGCTATCGATGCCGATTTAAATGCGGGTTTGATTGGTGAGGATGAAGCACGCGACCGACGTAATGAAGTGGCACAAGAATCCGAGTTCTACGGCGCGATGGATGGTGCGAGTAAATATGTACGTGGTGATGCGGTCGCAGGGATCTTAGTCACTGTTGTGAATGTCGTCGGCGGTTTAGTCGTCGGCATGGCACAACACGAAATGGCCTTTGGCGATGCGGTATCAAACTACACATTGCTGGCGATTGGTGATGGTTTGGTCGCACAAATCCCTTCTTTAGTGATCTCTATTTCTGCTGGTGTGGTGGTCTCACGTGTCTCAAAAGATGGTGAAGATGTCGGTGGTCAATTAGTGACCCAGCTCTTTACCAATGCGCGCGTGATCTTTTTAACCGCAGGTATTATTGGCGCGATGGGTATGATCCCAGGCATGCCAAATATTGCCTTTTTACTCCTTGCGACTGTCTTGGGGGGCTTGGGCTACTATGTACAAAACCGTCCAGTAGAACTGCCAACAGAGTTGCTAGAAGAAGATGCCAATGCAGAAGTGGTCTCTGAGTCTGAAGAAGCCACATGGGATGATGTGATTCCTGTCGACATTATCGGCCTAGAAGTTGGTTATCGTCTCATACCACTGGTTGACTCAGCACAAGGTGGCGATTTACTTAAGCGTATCAAAGGCTTACGTAAAAAGTTTGCTCAAGAAGTTGGTTTTTTAGCGCCTACTGTTCATATTAAAGACAACTTAGAACTCAAACCCGCTGCTTATCGCATTACTTTAAAAGGGGTTGAGGTGGCAATGGGTGAGTCACAACATGGTCAACTATTAGCCATTGACCCTGGCATGGTTACAGGCCAATTAGAAGGTGAAGCTACGACCGACCCTGCTTTTGGTTTGCCCGCGGTCTGGGTTGATGAAAATCAACGCGAATATGCGCAAGGGCTTGGTTATACGGTTGTCGACTCAGGAACCGTGATCGCCACTCACCTCAATCACATCATTAGCTCTCATGCCTCAGAACTACTAGGCAGACAAGAGTTACAACAACTCATCGACCATGTAGCCAAAGACTCGCCGAAGCTGATTGAAGAATTAGTACCAAAAGTCCTATCTCTTTCAGTGATACAAAAAGTGCTGCAAAACTTATTATCAGAAGGTGTGCATATCCGCGATATGCGTACGATTTTAGAAACACTTGCTGAGCACGCCACCCAAACGCAAGATGCCAATGATTTGACATCTCAAGTACGTATTAAGTTAGGACGAGCGATTGTGCAGCAATTATTTCCAAGTGGGAATGAAATAGCAGTGATGACCTTAGATAACAATTTAGAAAGACTATTAATGCAAGCCATGCAGAGCAATGCTAACCAAGGTACCTCTATAGAGCCAGGATTGGCCGATACTTTGGCGCAACAAACTGAAGACGCTGCAAAAGAACAAGAACAAATGGGACTTACGCCAGTATTACTGGTCACGGCACCGTTGAGAAACGCATTATCCAAGTTTTTAAGACGTGCTATCCCACAGCTCAGAGTATTGTCACAAGATGAATTACCCGATAGTAAAACGATCCGTGTGACAAGTCTGATCGGAGGCTAATGATGAATATCAAAAGATTTTTTGGAACGACCGCAAAAGACGCACTCAACCAAGTCCGTCAGGCACTTGGTAAAGATGCTGTTATCTTATCAAACCGTGGTGTTGAAGGTGGTCATGAAATCATGGCTTTTCACGAAGAAGACATGCAAGCACTAATACATACTGAAATGCATGAAGACGGCATTGCAGCACCTGCACAAAAGCCACCTACAGAAGCACCCCCTGCACCCAAAGCGCGTACGACTAAAGTTGAAGTGGCGGGCGATACAGCAGACCGCCCAGATTTCACAGTATCAGACTTTGTGCGCCCAGACATGGGTAAACAATCCAGTGATAAATCAGGGTCAGGCAATGCCAACCATGCTGTTAGTGCAATTAACCAAGCCTTTAAATCAGTTGACTCAAGCGCACAGCAGACAACGGCTAAAAAATCTGTACCTAGTTCCAAAAAACCATTAAATGAAACATCAGCGTTACAGTCTAAATTATCTTCTGTTTCAGAAGAGGCCTTGATCAAAGCCGCAAACACCCCTGAACAAGCGCCACCAGTACAAGCGCAAACAGGCGGTTTTACAGATGGTGACGATATGCAAATGGCAGCGATGCTGAATGAAATGCGCAATATGCGCGCGTCATTTGAGACGAATTTAAAGCAACAAGAAGCAGCCCTAAAACCTTTGGATAAATTACCTCGATCGCTAGAAAAAGCACCGATTAAACCTTCCAAAGCCGCATCAGTTGCAAAACCAGAACAAAGCCAGCATATGCAGGCGATGCTCAGTGAGATGCGTAATATGCGCTCTGCGTTTGAATCGCAACTAACCAGCATGAATTGGGCCAATATTGCACAACGTCAGCCAGTAAAATCAAAAGTGTTGAGCTTACTGCTCTCTGCAGGCTTTAGTGCTGCATTATCACGCCAATTAGCAGAGAAGATTCCTGATAGCTATCAAGGCCAAGTGATGGATGAAGCATTGGCAGTCAGTTGGATGAAGCGCGTGCTGAGCATGAACCTCAATACTGTCGAAAATGACACAACCCTACTTGATCAAGGTGGTGTCTTTGCACTCGTTGGA
>CAZCBF010000112.1:0-6090 GCA_964496895.1 uncultured Methylophilaceae bacterium
TGATCTATACCTAATAGCAATGCGTTCTGTTGTGATGCATCCATCTCTTGGAGGCCTGCTAAACTATGTGTATTGTCGATGTTAAAAATATCTGTTTTTGTTCGCCTAAGCCCAATCAAATGTGACCCGCAGCCTAGCGCCTCCCCGATGTCCTCCGCTAATGTACGGATATAAGTACCCTTGCTACATGACACGGTGATTTTAGCCACATCATCTTCAAAGTCATCGATGTCTATCGCATGAATGGTAATGTCCCTGGCCGCACGCTTAACTGTAATACCAGCACGCGCATATTCATATAGCGGTTTACCATTGTGCTTTAGCGCAGAATACATTGGAGGAGTTTGTGAAATCTTGCCGACAAAATTAGCGCATATTTTTGTAAACTCAGCTGCTGTGCAATTGACAGGCTCTGTCGTGAGAAGCTCACCTTCAGCATCACCTGTTGTGGTGGTTTGGCCCAATTGAAGTGTTGCCTGATAAGTTTTATCTGCATCAGTAAGAAACTGGGAGAACTTAGTGGCCTCACCAAAGCAAATAGGCAATACACCAGTAGCCATCGGATCTAATGTACCAGTATGACCGGCTTTGGCTGCTTGATATAGGTGTTTAGCTTTTTGTAAGGCTTGGTTAGAAGACAAACCCTTGGGCTTATCCAATAATAAAATACCATTGATATTTTTTTTGATGCGCCTAGCTTGCAAACTATTCGTTTGGGTCAGAAGTTTCGTCTGTTGATTGATCGCCCATTGCTTGATCAATTAATTGCGACATTTTATGGCCATGATCTAAAGATTGATCATATTCAAAATGTAATTGAGGAACTGTTCTAATCAATAAGCTTTTTGCTAGTTGAGAGCGTAAAAAACCCGATGATTTTTCCAGACCTTTTTTGAGTGATTCAGACGGGTTGGAAGCAGTATAAAATATTTTGGCATGTGATAAATCACCTGCCACTTCTATTTCAGTCAGTGTCACACCCTTAACACGTGGATCTTTCACTTCAAATTGAAGCAATTGTGCTAATTCGCGTTGCATCTGTTCTGCAACGCGCTCATTTCTAGAAAACGGTTTAGCCATTAGAGTGTACGTGCGACCTCAACGATCTCATAAATCTCTAATACATCACCAACTTCGAGGTCGTTATAGTTTTTGACTGACAAACCACATTCAAAGTTATTTTTCACTTCTTTGACATCATCTTTGAAGCGCTTCAATGAATCTAATTCACCCGTATGAATAATCACATTATCACGCGATAATCTAATTTTAGATTCACGCTTAACCGTGCCGTCTGTCACCATACAACCAGCAATCGTACCCACTCTTGAAATCTTATACACTTCACGAATTTCAACCGTGCCGATCATCTTCTCTTGTTGTTCAGGTGCCAGCATACCACCCATGGCTGCTTTCACTTCATCTACTGCTTCGTAGATAATATTGTAATAACGTACATCCACTTCTAGGTTATCAATCAATTTACGTGCACCTGTGTCAGCACGTACATTAAAGCCAACCAGTACAGCACTAGAAGCACTGGCCAAGTTAACATCAGACTCACTAATAGCACCCACGCCTGTATGGACGATATGTACTTTTACCTCAGCCGTTGATAGTTTTTGTAAGCTAGTCGCCAACGCTTCAAAAGAACCTTGCACATCAGATTTAATAATCAGGTTCAGTGTTTGCACTTCACCATCTTCCATCTGATTAAACATATTTTCTAGCTTAGCCGCTTGCTGTTTCGCAAGTTTCACATCGCGGAATTTACCTTGACGGAAATTAGCAATCTCACGAGCTTTTTTCTCATCATTTAGCACAATGACTTCTTCGCCTGCTGTAGGCACATCTGACAAACCAAGTATCTCTACTGGAATTGATGGACCGGCTTCTTCAATATCTTTGCCATTTTCGTCCAACATTGCACGGACACGACCAAACGCAGTACCTGCCAGTATCATATCGCCTTTTCGTAAAGTACCCGATTGTACTAATACGCTAGACACTGAACCGCGGCCTTTATCAAGCCTACCTTCAATTACCAGACCTTGTGCTGGTGTATTTTTTGAAGCTTGTAACTCAAGTACTTCGGCTTGTAGTAATACAGCCTCTAATAAGCCATCAATACCTTGGCCAGACTTAGCCGAAACTTCGCGGAACATAACATCGCCACCAAATTCCTCTGGCACGACTTCGTGTGTCAGTAATTCATTTTTAACGCGCTCTGGCTCAGCATCTGGCTTATCAACTTTATTAATTGCAACCACTAATGGTACTCCACCAGCTTTAGCATGATGAATCGCTTCAATGGTTTGTGGCATCACGCCATCATCAGCTGATACTACCAAAATAACAATGTCGGTTGCTTTCGCACCACGCGCACGCATAGCAGTAAATGCCTCATGCCCTGGTGTATCTAAAAACGTAACCATGCCATTTGGCGTTTCTACATGATAGGCACCAATATGTTGCGTAATACCACCAGCTTCACCACCAGCCACTTTACTGGTGCGAATATAATCGAGTAATGAAGTCTTACCATGGTCAACATGACCCATCACAGTCACTACTGGAGGACGTGCCTCTAAAACAGCATTTTCCATGACGGTGTCATCTAAGAATGACTCAGGATCGTTAGTTTCAGCCGCTTTTGGTATATGACCCATTTCTTCAACGATGATCATCGCAGTTTCTTGGTCTAGCACTTGGTTAATCGTCACCATCATGCCCATACCCATCAACGATTTAATCACTTCACCAGACTTAATCGCCATCTTATGGGCCAACTCACCAACTGATATCGTCTCTGGAATTAGCACTTCATGCACGATTGCTTCTGTAGGTGCATTAAAAGTATGTTCTGATTCTATGTGTTGTTGCTGTTGCTTCTGCTTACCTCTTTGTGAGCGCCAGCCACCTCTACCACCGCCACTGTCACCGCGGGTTTTAATACCACGTTTTCTATTTTGTTGGTCATTCCAGTCTTTATTGTTCGTTTTCTTCTTATCTTTACTTTTAGCTGGTGCGTCTTTGACTGTTGGCTTATGTAGTGTGCCTTTTAATTCATTCGCTTTTTTCTGCTTAGCTTCTTCTTCTCGTTTAGCGGCTTCTGCAACACGACGTTTCGCAGTTTCTTCACGCTTACGTTTGTCTTCTAATTGAATGGCTTGTAAAGTTGCATGTCTAGCAGCTTCTTTTTCACGATTAGCAAGCTCAGCTTCACCTAAAATTTCTTTTCTTGTTTTTGCTTTAATGATTTTTTTAGGCGCTGGTTCAACAGCTTTGACTTCCTCGACCACTTCTTCCGCAACCACTTCTGGTGCTGGCTCAACCACCTCTGACTCTTCAATGACTTCCATAACTTCTGGTTGCTGCTCGGGTTCAACCTCTACCGCTACACTTTCTTCTATAGGCTCTTCTACCAGCGGCTCTTCTGCTTGCTTAGGCTCAGATTTTCGCTCAATAACACGTTTTTTTCTGACTTCGACTTGAATCGTTCTGGCACGGCCCGTACCGTCTGTTTTTTTAATTTCAGAATTAGATTTTCTTGTCAGAGTGATTTTGCTTTTTGGCGCGGTACCATGCTCTTTACGTAAGTGTTCCAACAAAGCTTTCTTGTCTTCTTCACTTAACTGATCAGCTTCATCCTGCTTTTCTACACCAGCACTTTTGAGCTGCTCTATTAATAAGGGCAGCGGCAATTTTAGTTCTGTTGCAAATTGTGCTACGGTCATTTGGGCCATATTGTAATTACTCCGATTAATAGCAATACACTAGTTGCTATACTCTATTTCCTTATTAGGACTCATCTGCAAACCAAGGCTCACGTGCTTTCATTATCAACTGCTTCGCACGCTCTTCGTCCATTTGTGTAAGTTCTACTAACTCATCTACTGCCAATTCTGCCAATGCTTCCATATCAGCCACACCTTTTGTGGCTAATAAGTTAGCTGTGTCATCATCCATGCCTTCCATGTTGACCAAGTCATCTGCAGCTTCTTCTACTTTTTCTTCATTTGCAATCGCTTCTGTTAACAAAGCTGCACGTGCACGCCTTCTTAACTCTTCGACTGTGTCTTCGTCAAAAGCATCTATTTCATTCATTTCTGCCAGTGGTACGTAAGCAACTTCTTCTAAGGTATTAAAACCTTCTTCAACCAGAATTTGTGCAACCTCTTCATCAACATCGAGCTTATCTATGAATAACTCAGAGACAACTGCATATTCTTGTTGGTTTTTCTCTTCTGCTTGTTCAACTGTGAGAATATTAATTGTCCAACCTGTTAGCTCAGTGGCCAAACGCACATTCTGTCCATTTTTACCAATGGCCCAGGCCAGCTGTTCCTCATCTACCACCACATCCATGCTGTGTGCATCTTCATCAACAACGATACTAGATACTTCTGCAGGTGCCATGGCATTAATCACAAATTGAGCAGGGTCCAAGCTCCAAAGTACGATATCAACACGCTCCCCAGCCAACTCACCGGTAACCGCTTGTACACGCGACCCTTTCATACCCACACAGGTACCTACTGGGTCTAAACGTTGGTCGTTGCCTTTAACAGCAATTTTAGAACGCAAGCCTGGATCACGTGCCGCAGAACGAATTTCTAACCAGCCTTCTTCAATTTCTGGAACCTCTAGCTCAAACAAGCGTACTAAAAACTCTGGTGTAATACGCGATAGAATTAATTGCGGGCCACGACCTGTTCTTGTGATATCAAGTAAATAGGCACGAACGCGATCCCCAATTCTTAAATTCTCTTTAGGAATCATTTGATCGCGTGGTAATACAGACTCCATACGACCAATTTCGATAATCGCATTGCCTTTTTCCATACGCTTAATCACACCAGTGACTAATTTTTCATCACGCGCTAAAAAGTCTTCTAGAATTTGCTCGCGCTCTGCTTCACGTACTTTTTGTAATATGACTTGTTTTGCAGTTTGTGCACCGATACGGCCAAAGGCGATACTTTCGAGCTCTTCCTCATGAAAGTCACCAATTTCTAAACCTTCAGCATGTTCGCTTTCTTCATCCATCTGATAAGCTGAACTTTCTAATAGATCATACTCAACGTACTCCCAACGGCGAAACGTTTTGTATTCTCCCGATTCTCGATCGATTCTTACTTGAATGTCAGCATCAGCTTCATGTCTTTTTTTAGTCGCAGAGGCTAGTGCAGATTCAAGCGCAGTAAATACGATTTCTTCTGAGACATTTTTTTCATGTGCCAAAGCATCAACTAACATTAAAATTTCACGACTCATTATTTTTCTCCAACACTTGCATTGTATGCAAATCTACGATTAAAACTCAGGGCTTAAGCGGGCCTTATCTACATTATCCAAGTCGACATGATAGGTATTTCCTTCATGTTCAAATACAATTTTTTGATCATGTGTACCTTTTAAAATTGCAATAAAATTCTTACGTGGTGCAGAGTTTTCCGGCACATCGCCTGCTGCCTTGATACCCATTTTCAACTTAATATCAATGCGATCATCCACAAAGCGCTCAAAATCAGCCAACTTATTTAAAACGCGGTCCATCCCTGCGGAAGACACCTCTAGTCGATCATAGTCAATGTCATGCTCAACTGTCAGCACATTACCTAATTGGTTGCTTACAATCACGCAATCATCGATGTTCACGCTGTCTTTTTTATCTACAGGGTTCAATTTATCAATAAATACACGAATAAGCTTGCCGCGATTCGATAACTCCATATCGACTAGCGTATAACCAAGCCCTTCAACCGTTTTATTGATTAAATCCTGTAAGTTTTGCAATCTTTACCTCAGTAAACTAAATTTATGTTTCACCATAAATAAAAAATGGGCTCAAGGCCCATCAGATCAATAACATTATAACAATGTATTCAATGAATTGATACGAAGTCATTATCTTACATGCCAACAACCGCACGTTAAACAATGAATATAAATAACAAAAAACCCGCTATTGCGGGTCTTATACGAGTCTAGCCATTCTAAACCAAAGGTTTAAAAGCATATAGAGCTCTTACAAAAAAGCTCAACCAATTGGTTGAGCTTTTTTATATATAGATAGCTTGGCGGTGA
>CAZCBF010000113.1:0-6061 GCA_964496895.1 uncultured Methylophilaceae bacterium
TTTGACGGCGCCATTGCTAAAATTGCCAAAAATGTATTGACTGATCCTAAGACGATTAGCGTTGCATCACAGCAAGCCAAGCATGAAAACATCGAACAACGTTTACATTATGTAGACGACATGCATCATAAAAACAAGCTGCTAGAACATTTACTGATTGATTCTGAAGTCAATCAAGCGATTATTTTCACCTCGACTAAGCGTCATGCAGACGTATTAGCAGATGATCTCTATGCTGCTGGACATCGCACCGCTTCACTACATGGTGACATGACACAAGGCGCGCGTAACCGCACGCTAAAAAAACTACGTCATGGTGATGTACGCGTATTAGTGGCAACAGACGTCGCCGCACGTGGTATTGATGTACAAGGCATTACCCATGTGATCAACTATGACCTACCAAAATTTGCCGAAGATTATGTACACCGTATTGGTCGTACTGGTCGCGCAGGTAATAAAGGTATTGCGATCTCTTTTGCTGGTGGCTCTGACCGTCATTCATTGCGCAAGATTGAGCAATTTACAGGCAACAAGATCACACCAGAAGTGATTAAAGGCTTTGAACCTAAAAAGCCAATCGGTAAAGGTGACGATCGCCCAAATCGCAAGCGTAACCACAAAAAGTCTTTTGCCAAAAACGGCAAACCAAGCTATGGCAAACCTAGCAACGGTAAGCCAAGTAACGGCAAACCAAGCAGCTACAAATCCAACGGCAAACCAAATAATCGTAAAGCTGCCAACAGCAATCACGATAAAAGCAACGCTAATGGTAACCAAACCTTTGATCCTTTTGATACAACAGTCTCACTGACCTCTCACGAGCATAAGTTTGACCCGACTAAGGACAACAGCTTTAGCAATGGCAAAAGTAAAAACGGCAGTGCAAACGGCTACGCCAAAAAAGGTGCTAAACCAACCCGCGGCAAGCGCAGCAATGTTAAGAGCAAAAGCGGCAATGGTAATAATGGCAACGGCAACTTTAAGCCGCAAAATGCCAATAGAGCACGCAAAAGCACTAACCGACAACCGAGCCATTTTGAATAACCATTTAACACTTGAGCAAGCACAATAGGGTCATGACAGAAACTACCGAAACGAAAGAAACGCAAGCAGAACAGGTCATTAAATTTGCAGACTTAAAACTTGCGCCGCCCATCATGCAGGCCTTAGAAGAAGCGGGGTATGACACACCCACCCCTATTCAGGCACAGGCCATCCCTGTTGTGCTCTCAGGTAAAGATTTAATGGCTGGTGCGCAAACTGGCACGGGCAAAACGGCGGCTTTTGGCTTACCGTTACTGCAACAAATACTACCCAAAGCCAGTAGCAGCACCTCCCCTGCCAAACACCCTATTCGCGCCTTGATCTTGGCGCCAACCAGAGAGCTGGCGATACAAGTAGAGGAAAACATTGCTGAATATGCCAAACATACGCCACTGAGAACTTTAGTCGTGTATGGCGGTGTAGACATCAAAACCCAAACGCCTAAGCTCAAAGCAGGTGTCGAAATCCTTGTCGCAACACCTGGCCGTTTGTTAGACCATGTTGAGCAAAAAACACTAAACCTTAATCAAGTGCAAATGCTGGTACTAGACGAAGCAGATCGTATGTTGGATATGGGCTTTATGCCTGATCTCAAACGCATTTTGGCTTTGCTTCCTAAGCAACGTCAAAACCTCATGTTCTCAGCTACATTCTCTAAAGAGATCAAAAAACTGTCGGATGACTTTTTAAACAATCCACAGTTGATCGAAGTTGCTCGCAGCAATGCAACCAATGAGAACGTCACACAAACTGTTTATCCAGTGGCACAAGCTGACAAACAACGACTAGTGATTCAACTGCTACAAGGCATGAACAACCCGCAAGTTATAATCTTTACCAAGACAAAACTCGCTGCCAGCCGACTCAGCACCAGCTTAAGTCGTGCTGATATATCAGCAGATGCGATTCATGGTAATAAATCACAAAAAGAACGCATGAAAACACTCGATGCGTTTAAGGCTGGCACAGTCAAAGCACTTGTCGCCACCGATGTGGCTGCACGTGGCCTAGACATTACTGACCTACCAATGGTCATCAACTATGAAATCCCCTCCACACCAGAAGATTATGTCCATCGTATTGGGCGCACTGGACGTGGCGGCGCCTCAGGCAAAGCAATATCGCTAGTCTGTAAGGAAGAAGAAGAGTCGATTGCTGCAATTGAAAAACTCACCAAACAAAAGCTACAACGCGAACAAGTAAAACTTGCTCGCCCAACACGTGAATCAAGCAATAGCTCACGTAATAATAGCAATAGCACGCGCACAAGAGGTAGAAGAAACCAAAAACCACAAGACCCGTGGTTTGATACACCTTACACACCAGACCCTAACCAAGCTGCAAAAACGACAGCAATGTTTACCAGTAAATCTAATGCGCCTGTCGCTGCCCTGTTAGGCGGCCTTGTTAAAAAGCCAGTAACTGCAAGTAAAAAGAAAAGTAACTAAAGACTACTTACGCTGCAGGCTGCTGATTACGCATAAAATCCGCCACGCCGTACAACTGTGTGGCGAGTTTAGTCATTACCTCTTCCTCAAACTTCAGCTGATGCATGGCCTGTATCATGCAATACATCCACTGATCCCGCGCAGACTCATCAATCTTAAACGGCATATGACGCATGCGTAAACGCGGATGGCCATAGCGTTCAATATAGAGCTGCGGCCCGCCTGTCCAACCTGTTAAAAACATAAACAATTTCTCACGCGAACCCGTTAAATCTTTTGGGTGCATGGCGCGAATACCTGCTGCTTTTGAGTCCGTATCCATAATATCGTAGAATGTATCAACAATATCGCGGATAGTCTTAGTCGCCTCTGGCTCACCACCAAGGATTTCATAAAACGTGCGCTTATCACTACCCGCCTCTTCGATTTTGTCTAACATAACCACCCTAACAACAATGCGTAAAACGCCCTATCTTAACAGACAAACACCATGACCCAATACATCGGCCGCTTCGCCCCCTCCCCCACAGGCCCGCTACACTTTGGCTCACTTGTGGCAGCCGTTGCCAGCTATTGCGATGCCAAAGCCAATGGCGGTAAATGGTTAGTACGGATAGAAGATTTAGACAAACCGCGAGAAGTCCCCGGGGCAGCCGATGCTATTTTAAGAACACTAGAAGCCTTTGGCCTACACTGGGATGATGCAGTCGTCTACCAAAGCCAACGCTCACAGCTGTATGAAGCAGCGCTAGCAGACCTCAAAAAACAAGGCTTAGCCTACCCCTGCCAATGCTCCCGCAAAACCATCCAAGCCAACGCTATACACACAGGGCCAGAAGGAGCCATCTACCCCGGCACCTGTATTGATCACCCAACACCAGCCACACAAAACACCGGTTGGCGTATGAAAACTGCAGGCCAAACCATCACGGTAAAAGATGCCATCTTAGATAGCGAAACCCAAGCCATCGATCAACTCTTTGGGGACTTTGTAATTAAACGCGCAGACCAAGCCTTTGCTTATCAGCTTGCGGTAGTGGTGGATGATGCTGAGCAAGGGATTAATAATGTTGTTCGTGGTGCTGACCTATGGCAATCAACTTCACGCCAAATGCTATTGCAGCAAGCATTAGGCTACGCCACTCCCCAATATGCACATGTGCCGACTATTGTTAATGCGCAAGGGCAGAAGTTGAGTAAACAGACATTGGCTAAAGCAATTGAGTCAGAGGATGCTAGCAGATTGATTTTTGAAGTATTGAAGTTACTTAATCAGCAGCCACCAACTGAATTAATGCAAGCTGGACAATCCAAATTATTTAAATGGGCAGTTGAAAACTGGTTGATAGCCAGTCTACCTAAACAAGCCATCACAACTACTGAAATTTAATTTCACTCTGACACTAATTATATTCTCTCACTTGATTGACGTAACAAATATCAAGCAGTGGACTGTTATGAAGTCACTTACACCTCATCTGGTATTAGCACGTTATATATAAACCATGCTATATTGGTATTAAGTTGCATATCAGGGTATAAATGATCCCATGTAACTAGGGGTGCACACTAGCAGTCATACTATCTTGCGGGATGCAGGACGTTTGACAAAGCGACCTGTGGTATCACACTCTGATGGTGATGGTGATGTTGATACCATTACCACTAATCCACTTGTTTGGGCTGCAAACTCAATCGATGGCGTCCTCGGCCTTGGACGTTAAGCTCTCGGTTAACACCTTGAGTCGGCTCAGGGTTCATTAAAGGAAACAGTATGTTTACTTTTAAGAACGCTGTTATTGAGGTAACAATAGACGTAGCATCAATCATTAGAGCCTTGGCTTACTTGATTTCTGTTATTAGCATAATGTAATCTCATCGGCTGGGGCGGCTTCGGCTGCCTCGGTCACTTCTAATCAGTGACCAATTGCTGATTTTTCAGTTTCAATTGTATCGATATCACCTACATGGATTATGTGTACTTTGTTATCGTATAACCGCTTAGTCACAACCATAATATAATCTTCGCCATCAGGGCTTCTAACACTCAATGCCTCTGACATCACCTCAAAGCCTTTGCCATTACTATCTTTAAAAAACATGCCTTTCACTTTTACCTCCTAACATTAGACGCTTGTTATTGTCATGCCATTTTCTTATAGCTAACACCTCTATTATAGTTTGCATAATAAGCCATTGCGAGGTGATTTAGTAAATCTATATTCTGATATCAAAGAAAAAGTAAATTGGTCTGAAATGTCCGCACTAGAACGACTTTTATGTCTCACGGTTCATCAACGGGTCAGACTCCTTGATATCTTTTACTCTCCCTCATTATTAATTAAATTTTTCGCTGACTTCTTTCTTCGTACAATTGCAAGAACAACCGTCCACCAAAAGCCAGCCGTGAAAAGTGTCCCAAAAGGTATAAATGATGTCTTTTGTGATTGATATTCTTTTTTCTGCTGTTCATAGCTGAGCAACTTTTCTCCATTTACACTCAACTCATAAATCGTTCCGCGCCCACTGTTGTATGCAACAACAATGTGTTTATCTCTATAAAGCTCTATTTTTTATTACGCATCATTCCCTTTGGAGGGCATTTTCTAAAATTTTCATACCAAATATGACAAAACAAAACACGTTCTGACTTATCAGGTTTTACTAACACCAGCAAGGCGGGAGGCTTTACATTTGTATACTTTACTTTGAAAGTTCCTACTTTAGTCTCAAGATCACGGTATTCGGGAGATTGGTAGGTATAGGCTCTATATTCATTGGGAAATAACCAAAAAGTAAGTACGAAACCAAATACCCAATACATAATAGAATTCAGATACATATTCACCACCTCGTAAAATTAGCGTAAAAATCAAAGGGTCAGCCAGCTTGGTTTTTAAATAAGTCACTACCCCAAGAAACCACAAACTATTACCTTATCAAAAATAAACACCTAAAACCCATATATTTAATATTCAATATAATGACATTTAAATGCATTAATGTATAATAATATTCAACATATTGGATATTATTAATGCTAGAACAAACCAACCAAGAAGTATTAGCAATGCTGGGCAAGCGCTTTGATGAACTTCGGCGCAAAAAAATCATTCGCGATGAGGAGGTCATTGCGCGCAGTGGCGTGAGCCATGGCACCTTATCTGCGTTTAAGTCTGGTAAAGGTAATATCTCTATGATTAACTTTATTAAGTTGTTACGCGCGATTGATGCAATCGAACATTTAGAGGGTTTGTTGCTATCTGAGGGTGAGGCTTATTCCCCGCTTCCACAAAAAGAAAGCCGCAAATTGCCACAGCGCATCCATAAGAAAAATAAGCCCAATACGTTTAAATGGGGTGATGAATCATGAGCCGCGTTGTAGAAGTCAAACTATGGGGCACCACCATTGGCTACCTTGGCTATCACCCGGGCCAAACACAAGTGGCAACCTTTGAATACACGCAAGCCTTTCAAAACAGTGGTATTGAAATCTCGCCGATTGTGATGCCGCTCAATCAAGCCAACCATCAGTTTAGCCAAATCAGCCAACGTACCTTTAAAGG